>NZ_DASSCY010000269.1:0-39969 GCF_035697385.1 Mycobacterium sp.
GAGTGGGGTCGAGCAGGCAGTCAAGGTGCGCAACGGCTTGCGGCTCCGCGAGCCCAAGCAACCGGCCCGCCGCCTCGAGGACCTCCGCTCGCAGACGGCCGGCGACGATGTCATGCGCGGTATCGATCACCACTTCCGCCAGACGTCCTCGCGGACCGGTGATTTCGGGGCCGTCGGCCGACATCGCCGCCATGACCGTACCGAGATAGGGGCCGATGTCCGCGACCGTGCTCACCACACGGCACCCGGCTGCGATGGCCCGCAGTTCGTTGCCAGCATTGAGGACCGTGGCCGCACAGGTGCCCTCTGTCAGCGCCGCGGCACGCCGAGGCGTCGATCCAAGCGACTCGACGCTGTAGTCGGCTTTTCCGAGGCCGGCGCGGTCAAGGAGTTCGAATGCCACGAATGCGAAGCCCGACTCGGGCACGTCGACCCCGACAACGCGATCTCGGACGTCCGCGACGTCGGTCACCGACGGTGCCAGGCACAACGACAGCCCGAGTCCCCGGTCGATGCCTGCGAGAATCTCCACCGCAAGGTTGCGCTTGAGTGGATTTGCGCGCAGGAACCGGTAGGCGAGAACGTTGTCCGGGCTTGTCATCACCGCGTCGAACTCGCCGGCTTCGAGCGACCGGAACTGAGCGGGCGACGAGGACACGGGGGTCTCGGTGACCTCGAGGCCTGCGCGGTCCAGTCGGCCGGTGGAACGAGCGAGAGCGATCAACAGCGACGGGGTGAACGTCCCGATCCGGAGCTGGGCTCGTGCCATGAACACATGGTGCCATAGCTGCAATCGTTTGTGGACAACCTCGTGGGTTGTCTACCTGCCGGTTCGCGGCCCCTGCCGACTTTTCCTCCGAGCGCCCATTGACATGACCCACGTCACATCGCAGGATGGGGCAAACGATTGCAAGGCGGTCGTAAGTGCAGAGACAGAGGTAGCGATTACATGAGTCATGCCGTTCCCTCGGTGACCCGCCGCCCGCGACCGAGTACCGGCGACTCGCCGGCGACCGGGACACCGCTGATCGAGATTCGTGGTGTCAGTGCCGGCTACGAGAACCAGCGACAGAAGACTCGGCTCATCGCCCTTCGGGACGTGCAATTGGACGTGTATCGCGGCGAGTTCGTTGCCATCGTCGGCCCGTCCGGGTGTGGCAAGACCACGTTGATCAACATGATCGCCGGATTCATGAAACCCCTGGAAGGGACGATCCGGGTCGATGGCCAGGTCGTCCACGGGCCCGGTCCTGACCGGGCCATGGTGTTCCAGGACTACGCGGTGCTGCCATGGCGCACCGTCTACAAGAACGTCATGTTCGCGCTGGAGAACAGGCACCCCCGCCCTTCGAAGGAGTTGTCGCGGGAGCGCATCGGCCGCGCCCTCGAACTCGTCGGTCTCACCGGTTTCGAAAAGTCTTTTCCGTACGAGCTCTCCGGCGGCATGCGACAACGGGTCGGGATCGCCAGAGCGCTGGTGTCAGAGCCGGAGATCTTGTTGATGGACGAGCCCTTCGGCGCTGTTGATGCCATGACGCGCGAGGCCATGCAGGCGGAGTTCGAGAAGATCATCGCCGAGACGGGCCAGACCGTCTTTTTCATCACCCACTCGATCGACGAGGCGCTGACACTCGCGGATCGGGTGGTGATCGTGTCGAACCGGCCGGGCAGGGTCAAGGAAATCATCGACGTCGACCTCCCCAGATCGCGCTTCGACGAGGGTGTCAAGCGCAGTGCGCGGTTCGGCGAGCTACGCGAGCACATCTGGAGCCAGCTCCAGGCCGAGGCACTTGGCGCAAAGACCGGAGGGGACCGATGAGCGCGGGCACACTGCCGACGACGAACCCGAACGCCGATTCGACCTCGGTCACCGAGGCCATCACCCGTAGCAGGTGGGCGCCGTTCCGGAGCCTTTTCATCACGCTGATCAACCTGACGCTGTTCTTCGTGGGCTGGCAGCTGCTCGCACTGTCCGAAGTCATCAATCCGCTGTTCTTCCCGAAGGCCACGGACATGTTCTCGGCGATGTACCACGGTTTCGTCGATGGCGTCATAGGTCCGCAACTGCTCCACAGCTTGAAGAACTTCACGATCGGCATGCTGATCGCCGCGGCGATCGGCATCCCCGTCGGGCTGTTGATGGGCGGCGTTCGGATCATCGACCTGATCCTGTCTCCCTACGTGTGGGCGATGACAGCGTTGCCGCGCGTCGCACTCATTCCCCTTCTGATCCTCGTTCTTGGCTTCGGCAATTCCATGCAGCTCACGATCATCGTGCTATCGGCGGTCTTTCCGATCATGGTCAACTGCATGGAAGGGGTGAAGACCGTCGATCCGTCGCTTGTGCGCGCCGGTCGTGTCTTCGGTACCAGCGAGGCCCAGCTGTACGTCAAGGTGATCTTGCCGTTCACGCTGCCGTTCGTCGTCAGTGGCATCAACCAGGGCATCGCCCGCGGGCTGGTCGGGATGCTCATCGGGGAGCTGCTCGGCGGCGGAGGAAAAGGTCTCGGATTCCTGCTCGATCGCGCGGGCGACCAGTTCGATGCGCCGATGATGTACGCAACTCTGTTGCTGCTCGCGATCATCTCGGTCGGCCTCGTGCAGGGAATGCGATGGATCGAACGCCGCGCCGCGCCATGGCGCGACTTCTCACGTGCGTAGGCACCCCAAGATTCACACAACTTCACATAACAAGGAGAAGTGCATGAGGAGAAGCAAACGATTGCTCGCGTTGCTCAGCGCGAGTTTGGCGTTCGCGACGGTGCTCACGTCCTGCGGAGGCGGAGGCGACGACGCCGCCAGCGGGGGCGGTGAGACGGCCAGCATTCCCACCAACGCCGACGAGGTCGACGCCACCATCGACACGTCGAAGGTGAAGAAGTCGATCATCGTGGCGGTGGACAACCCGTACTACCTGTTCCATGTGGACGTCCTGGTGGCGCAGGAGAAGGGCTACTTCAAGGAAGTCGGGATCGACAACGTCGAGATCGTGACTGTCGAGGACCCGCTGCCTGCGCTCATCGGAGGGTCGGTGGACTTCGCGCTCTACGACACCGATACCACCATCGCCGCGGCGAACAAGTCGAACGCGGGGGTGAAGTATCTGTCGGTCTATCTCGGTGGTGAGGCGAACATCCTCGGCGTGCGTGAGGGCATCAACAACGCCGAGGACCTCAAGGGCAAGACGATCACCGGCGGACAGTTCGGCAGCCGAAACGACTTCTTGATTCGAAAGCTCCTCACCGACAACGGCCTCAACCCCGATACGGACGTCAATCTGGTGAGCACAGGCGGTCAGTCCAACGAGCGTCTGCAGTCCGTGATCGCAGGCACGGTCGACGGCGCCAGCCTTCAGCTCCGGCACAGGTCACTGATAGAGGAGGCGGGTGGCAAGTTCCTGTTCCAGGAACTCGGACGCGCGCCCCAAAATGGTTGGGCTGCCAACGAAATCCTGACCGAGAGCCCTGAGACCGCGGTCGCCTTCCTTAACGCGACGCTGAAGGCGCGCCAGTACATCAACGACGTGGCCAACAAGGACGCGGTGCTCGACCTGATGGCGACCAAGGGATTTGAACTCCCGCAGCCGTACCGCGATGTGTACGCCGATGAGCAGAGCCCGGACTATCACACCGGCGACGGAGGCTTCGACATCGCCGATATGGATCAGTTCGTCAACGAACAGATCGAGCTGAAAGTGATTCCGCCGGGCACCAATTGGCAAGAATACGTCGACCTGGTCCCGCTGTGGCGCGCCCAGAAGGCGCTGAACCTGCCCCTGCGACCCGACCCCGCCGACTTGGCACAGTGACGACGGAAACCGCATCGGCCCACGGGGTTCGGCTCCTCGGCCAGCACGACTTGGCCGGACGAGGCGACGGTATGCAGGTGATGCGTCACGGCGACGCACTGTATGTCGGGCATGCCGGCGCGACAGGGGCGGGCACGTCGATCCTCGACGTGTCCGCTCCTGATCAACCGAAACTGGTGGCGCAGTGGGATGCTCCCGCCAATACCCACACCCACAAGGTGCAGATCGCCGATGGGCTGTTGCTCGTCAATCACGAGCGATTCCCGTACCGGCCCAAGGCGCCGCTGGGGCCGCATTCGGCCGGTGTCGCGATCTACCGACTGGAGGACCCCTTCGAGCCGAAGCAGATCGCGTTCTGGGAGTCAGGGGGCAAGGGCGTCCACCGCATTGTCTGGGAGGGCGGACGCTATGCCCACATGTCAAGTACGCCAGCGGGATTCACCGACCGCATCTGGATGACCATCGATCTGGCGGAGCCCGAACGACCCACACTCGCTGCACGCTGGTGGTGGCCGGGACAGTGGACCGACGGGGGCGAGATCGCCGACTGGGCTGAGGGTCATCGCGTCGCGGCGCACCACGGGCTTGCCGAGGGCAAGTACACCTACCTTGGCTACGACGACGCGAACCTGGTCGTGCTCGACACGTCCGATCCGACCGCCCCACGCGAGGTGTCACGCCTGCAGTGGGGTGGCGGGGCGACCCACACCTGCCTGCCCCTAGCGGGTCGCGGGCTGCTCGTCGCCACCGACGAGCAGCAACACGACGGCCCGCACGGCGAGGAGCGACGGATACACCTGATCGACATCGCGGACCCGTCGGCGCCCCGATACCTGCGGACGCTGCCCGCGCCTGACGCATCGTTCGACGAACTTCCTCAACGCTATGGACCGCACAATCTGCACGAGAACCGCGACGGGTCTTACCAAAGCAACCGGGTGGTGTTCGCGACCTACTTCAGCGCAGGACTGCGCGTCTACGACCTGTCGGACCCGGAGGATCCGCGCGAAGTCGCGCACTGGGTCAGCGAGGCACCGGCCGGGTCGCCCGTGCCGCAGGCCAATGATCTGTTCGTCGATGAGCACGGCCTGATCTGGGTCACCGACCGCGGCACCGGCGGCGTCTTCTGTCTCGAGCCGCTGCCGGAATTGGCCGATCTGATGGCGCAGGCGGCTTCGTGAGCGCAGGCCCACCCGGGTTCACCTCCGACGGTGTCGATTTCGTCGGGTATCACGACGTCGGCGGCAAGCCCATCTTCAAGCTGGCCATGCAGGTGGTCGATCAGCGCTGGTATCTCTACGCGACGCATTTCTGGGAACCGCGGATGTCGATCTTCGACGTATCCGATCCCGCCGATCCTCGCCTGGTCGGCGCGATCGAGGGGCCCGAGCACGCCGCGACCTGGCAGGTCCAGGTCGCCGACGGGTTGCTGGTCCAGGGCATGGAGCATCGCCCGCCGGCATGGGGCGGCAACCCCGCTCTCAACGCGAACGAAGGCATCCGAATCTTCGACGTGAGCAATCCTGTCGATCCGCAGCTGCTCAGCGAGTGGGACACAGGCGATCACGGCGTGCACCGCAACCACTTCACGGGTGGCCGCTATCTGCATGTGACGGCGGGGCGCCGCGGGTTCGAAGGCAACATCTACGTGATCCTCGACGTCGCCGATCCGCGGCGTCCCGTTGAGGTCGCGATGTGGTTCCTGCCCGAGCAGTATGTTGCGGCTGGCGCCACCCCGCAGCGACGCATCTCCTTGCACGGACCGCCCTACGCCCTCGGTGACCGCGCCTACCTCAGCTACGGGGCCGCAGGAGTCGTCATCCTCGACATCTCGGACATCGCGCGGCCGACGCTGGTCTCGCGGCTGGACATCGGGGCCGCGTTCTCGAGCATGATCGCGATGCACTCCGTGGTCCCCCTTCCTGCGCGAAACCTGTTGCTGGTCAACACCGAAGCGATCGCCGAACGGCAGCAGGAGGCGTACAACTTCGCGGGCATCGTCGACGTCAGCGACGAGCAGAACCCGCGCCTGATGTCGCTGCTGCCGATACCCGAGCCTGCGGCGGGCGCGGGGTATCCGAACTTCAGCACGCGGGGCGGGCGGTTCGGACCGCACAATCAGCACCACCCACAAGGTCCCGAACTCTTCGCCGACGACAACCTGATGTTCATGACGTGGTTCAACGCTGGGCTGCGGGTCTACGACATCAGCGATGCCTATCTGCCGCGCGAGATCGCCTGGTATCTACCCGACGACCCCACCGAACGCCGCGGCCTGCTTCCGAAGACTTTGGTCACCCAGTCCGAAGACGTCCTCGTCGATGCGCGCGGGAACATCTACTTCTCCGACAAGAACCACGGCCTGCATATCGTGCGGCTGACCGGCCGGTGAGTGTGGAGTTGTGTCACGCTCTGAGCGAAAACGCGTGGCACAACTACACACTCGTGGCGCGCGTCGCCGCCGAACCTCGACGAATGGCCACTTATCGTACGCCGCGTGCGAAATCGCGTGTCATAACTGGCCACTCGACAACCCGGGGGCTGAGCGGTCAGGGCACCGACATCGGCGATGTCAGGCCGAGGTCGGCGAGCACCGTGCGTGCGGTGTTGCGCCCCGGCCTTCCCGACACCGAACCGCCCGGGTGCGACGTCGAGCCGGTCAGGTAGAGACCCGGAACATCGGTGCGGTAGTCGAGCCAGCCGGGGATGACCGTACCGTCGTCGAGCGCGAACTCGCCGCCGTGGCAGGATCCGCCGATATTCGAAAGGTTGTGCGCGGCAAGCGATGTTGGCGATTCAGGCCTGATGGCCAGGATGTCGGCGTCGTCGATCCCGTCGATATGACGACGGGCGATGCCAATTAGCACCTGCGCGTACGCCATCGCATCGGCGTCCGACCACGCACCGCCGTCGTGAAGCATCGGCGCTGCGGTCAGGAACTTGAACGTGCCGCCCGGCGCGCGCTGGGGATCGACCGCCGTCGACGACATCATCAGCAGCCACGGATCCTCGGTCTCCAGGTGCCCCGACGACACCCCGGCGACCTGGCGAAGCAGACCCTCCGGACTGCCGAGGGCCCCGGCCGCCGATGTGAGGGCTCCGCTCTCCGATCGGTAGCGGACATCGGCGCGGAGCGCGAAATGCACTGCGAACAACGGGATCCCCGGTCGCCAGCAGCGCGCGGCCTCGTCGGCGACCGTCGAAGCGGTGCTGAGCATTTCGCGCAGTTCGCGTAGATGGCTGCCTGCGACGACGGCCCGGCTTGCCAGGAACTCGCGCCCGTCATCGGTGCGCACCCCGACACAGTGCCCCTCTTCCACCATTACCGACCGCACCGACGCCGACGTCTCCACGGTGCCGCCGTGGTCAATGATGTGGGCCGCCAGGGCATTTGGCAACGCGCCAGAGCCGCCGACGGGAGTAGCCCAGCCGAAGGCCAATCGACCGGCCATGATCGCGGCAGGCAGCGCGCCGGTGCCGGGTCGCTGCGGCGGCTGGATCGTGGCGAAACCCATCCAGGCCATCACCCGACGCGTGACCGGATGGTGGAACGTCGAGGCGATGACGTCCCATGCGCTGCGGCTCCGCAACTCCTCGTAGCTGCGTGACCACGGCTCGTCGGGCAGGGGCATTCCTGCGGACAGATACGCATGCGCGATCCGCTGGCCGGCGTTCCAGTCCTCGATCATCGTGACGAGTGCATCGGCATCGGCGCGGGAGTAGCGGGCGAACTCCGCGGCGGTCTCGGCGAGTTTCGGGTGAACCGTCAGCAGGTCGCCGTCGGGAAGCGGAAAGACCACCGCCGGGTCGGTGACGATGTACTTCAGCCCGTAGCGTGCGATCAACCCGAGCTCGTCGTCGCGGATCAACGGGTTCGACTGCAGTACGACGTGCGCTGTCGAGCACGAGTCGTGATGCCATCCGGGCAGGGTGAGCTCCTCGGTCACGGTGTTGCCGCCGATCACGTCGCGACCTTCGAGCACCGTGACGGACAGACCGGCCTCGGCCAGGTAGGCCGCGCACACAAGCGCGTTATGCCCACCGCCCACCACAACAACATCGCTGGTTGGAGCCACTTTCGTCCTTCCATGAACACATCCCTCCTGCTACGGTAGAAGCCGCCGCAATCGTTTGCAATGGTGGAAATCGAAGAGGACGCACGCATGGACGAATACGTCGCCTCCGCCCGTTCGCACTGGGGTCCGCGATTCACCGCCAACGGTGTGCCCGCCGCCGACTTCGATCGCGTGATGGCCGGGCTGGAATCCTGGGCCGACTGGTGTACCGCCTGGTCGGACGCGGCGAGCGTGCATGAGAAGCTCGGGAAAGAGGCGCTTGAGCAGGGCCGACTTCGCTCCGCGGGTGCGCACCTGAGCACGGCGGCCGTCGTGTATCACTTCGCGAAGTTCGTCTATGTCCGCGACCTGGTGCAGATGCGCACCGCCCACCAAGCCGCCGTGCGGTGCCTCGATGCCGCGCTGCCGCACCTGGACCCGTCCGGTGAGCGGATCGAGATGCCGTTCGAGGGCGCCACGATGTTCGGCATCCTGCGCAAACCCCACGCCCCTGCGCCTCATCCGACCGTGATCTGTGTGCCTGGCCTCGACTCGACCAAGGAGGAGCTGCGGGCCACCGAGCAGCTCTTCCTGGAACGCGGCCTCGCCACCTTCAGCGTCGACGGCCCCGGGCAAGGTGAAGCGGAGTACGACCTGCCGATCCGTGCGGACTGGGAGGTGCCGGGCCGGGCATTCGTCGACGCGCTTGCCGCACGCGACGACATCGACGCCGATCGCATCGGCGTCTGGGGAGTGAGCCTCGGCGGCTACTACGCGCCCCGATTCGCCAGTGGCGACGAGCGGGTCAAGGCGTGCGTAAGCCTGTGTGGCCCATATACATTCGGCGAGAACTGGGACATCCTGCCGGCCCTGACCCGGGAGACGTTCACGGTCCGGTCGAGAGCGAAGGACGAGGACGACGCCCGCGCCCTGGCGCTCACCCTCACGATGGACGGCCGGACGGCCTCTCTGCGCTGCCCAACGCTGGTCGTCGCGGGCAAGAAGGACCGTCTGATCCCGTGGCAGCAGGCCGAGCGGCTGCACCGTGAGGTCGAAGGAAGCGACTTCCTGCTACTGGAGGACGGCAATCACGGCTGTGCCAATGTTCTTGCCGCGCACCGGTACCGCACGGCGGACTGGATGGCCGCCCACCTCAAGGTGCCGAGTTGATCGCCGCCACGATGTTGTCGGGCGTGAAAGGCAGCGTCCTGACGCGAACGCCGATGGCGTCGGCTAGCGCGTTGCCGATCGCAGCAGGCACCGGTCCCTGAGTCGCCTCGCCCGCTCCGAGCGGCGGTTCGTCGGGACGTTGCAGCAGGTGCACCTCGACGTGGGGCACCTGGTCGAACCGCGCGATCGGGTAGGACTCCCAGTCGGTGCTGGTGATCGAGTGCCTGTCGAATCGGACCTGCTCGAACAACGCCCAACTGGCCGCCTGGATGGCGCCGCCCTCGACCTGGTTGCGCACGCCGTCGACGTTCACGGCCCGACCGACATCGACGGCGATCGTCAGGCGGGTGACATGCAGCCGGTCGGTCGCTTCCACGTCGGCGACGACGGCGCAGTAGGAGCTCCGGTTCTTGTAGCGACAGAACGCGATGCCCCGGCCGTGACCGTCCGGCAGCGGTGCTCCCCAGTCGGCTGCGGAAGCGGCGGTGCTCAGAACCTCCCGCGCCCGATCATCGGACAGGTGGGCGAGCCGCATCTCCAGCGGATCCCGCCCGATCGCAAGGGCAAGCTCGTCGATGGCGGACTCCGTGGCGAAGGTGTTGAGGTTGCTGCCAAGCGAACGCAGTGACGACGTGCGGATCGGCATCGTCAGTAGCCGGTGAACCGTCACGTCGACCCTGGCGAAGTCGTAGTACGGCTCGGCGTTGCGCTGCGAGCCGTAACCGCGATCGGCGGGTGGGTCCACTGCCGGAGGGAGCATCGGGACGCCGGCGCGGTGGGCATCGGCCAGTAGGACGTGGCGCGGCGCGTAACCGGGCCGGGCTGTGTGGCCATTGCTCCACAGCTCGTATGACCAGTCGGTGATCGTCCCGTGCTCGTCGACGCTGGCGGTGACATCGGCGACCATGGCCGCGCCGAACGGTCCCCACGACAATTCGTCGGCGCGGCTCCAGAGGACCCGGACATGCCGGCCCGGTACCCGTGTCGCGATCAGTGCCGCATCCATCGCGGCGTCGTCGGCGGCATTGTGGCCGTATGCGCCCGCGCCCTCGACGTGCTGGACCACGACCGCTTCCGGACTCAGATCCAGGGCCGTCGCGATGGCGCGGCCCAGGGTGAACACGCCTTGACTGTGGCTCCAGACTTCGAGGCGTCCGTCGTCGTAGTGCGCGACGGCACAGCTGGGGGCGATCGATGCGTGCGCGAGGTAGGGCCTCGAGTACGTGGCAGCCACCACGGCCGACGCGTCGTCGTGCTGTGCGCCGTCATTGCGGACGTGGCTCGTCTCCGCATCGGCGGTCCGCAACCAGCCCCCGATGTCCTCGGGGTCGGGCAGCTCGATGCCTGCCGACCATGACGCCGCAGCCGCAAGCGCTTCTGCGGCCTGCGTGGCCTGGCCTTCGCGACGGGCGACGACGGCGAGGAAGTCGCCGTCGCGCACGATCTGCTCGACGCCGGACATGGCCGAAATGCCTTCCAGCGGAGCGTCTTCGAGGTGTGCTCCCGGGCCAGGAGGCCGCACGACCATGGCATGCAGCATGCCGTCGAACTCCAGGTCGTGGATGAAACGTGGACGGCCAAGCACCTTGTCGGGCAGGTCGATTCGAGCCAGGTCCTTCGATATGGGAGGGGCTAGCTCGACGTCGAGCGATGACTCACCGACCCGGACGTGGAGGTCGACGATGCCGGAAAGGTCGGCGTACGAACCGATCCGGGCGCCGTCGGGGCTCGCGAACACACCGGACACCAACCGGACCTGCTTGACGTCCAACCCCGCCTTGCGGGCGGCCGCCCGACGGAACAACTCGCGCGCCTCGGCGCAGACCCGCCGGACAGCCGCTCCGGAGACGGTTATCGACAGGCTTCCTGCCGTCAGGCCCTCATCGGGTGACGACGCCGTGTTGGTTGCGGCGGCACGGACGGATTCCGGCGGAACGTCGAGCTCGTGCGCGGCGATCTGAGTCAGGGCCGTGAGGATCCCCTGCCCGAGCTCGACCTTGCCGACGCGCAGTCCGATCGCGCCGTCGTCGGCGACCGTCAGCCACGTCGATATCCACGGATTGGTGATCAGCGAAGCCGGCAGCTGTGATGTCACGTTCCCGAACCTGCCGCCGCGAGCACGGCATCGACGAAGCGCAAATGTGTGCCGCAGCGGCATAGGTTGCGGTCCAACGCCGCCAAGACCTCGTCGCGGGTCGGCCGGGGATTGTCGCGTAAGAGCGCGGCGGCGCTCATGATGATCCCGGCAATGCAATAGCCACACTGACCGGCCTGCAGTTCAAGGAACGCGGACTGCAGCGGGTGCAAGGCGTCGGGGCGACCGAGGCCGGCGAGGGTCTGCACCTCGTCGCGGACGTACTCCACGGGGGTGTCGCACGACGGTGTCGGATGGCCGGCGATCAAGACGATGCACGCCCCGCATTGGCCGAGGCCGCAGCCGAACTTCGGTGACTTGTCGCCGATGTCGTTGCGCAGCACCTCCAGCAGGGACGTGTCCGCGGGAACGTCGACGTTGTATTCGCGGCTGTTGACGGTCAGCTTGAACGAGGCCACGTCGCCGTTTTATCAGGCCTGGCTGTCGGCAGCCCAGTAACTGGGTTCCGCCTTGCTGGCAGCCAGGTGATCGGCTGTCTCGAATCCGGGAGCCATCGACGCGGAAGTGCCCGCCATGTACTGGTGATGGTCGATGCCGAGCAACCGAATCCAGCTCTGCTGACCGAAAGTCAGAGCGATGCAGCAGCCCAGCTCGACCAGTTCCTGCTCCGAGAAGTGGGCGTGCAGACGGGCCCAGAGTCCGTCGAGGTCCTGGCTACCCCAGGCAATGGCCTCGGCGTAGGCGAGGGCGGCCTTCTGTCGTTCGTCGTAGAGGTCGGAGGTCTCGAAGTTGAGAAGCTGGTCGTACTGCTGCTCTTCGAGGCCTGCCGAGGCGGCCTTCTCCGAACGCTGGTTGCCGCAGAACTCGCACTTGACCGTTCTGGAGATGTACACCCGGCACAGATCCTTGATCGCATGGTCAACGACTCCGCTGTGGAACTGGGACTGCCAGCTGTCGGCGAAGGCCCAGAACGCCTCCGGCGAGTGGGCGCGGACGGCGGAGCTCTCGGGTCGCGGTGTGCCGTGCTTCGCGCAGCGCTCCATCTCCGCCTGCATGCGCTCGTCCATCTGCTCGAGCGGTACGTAACTGATGCGCTGCGTGATGGTCTGGCTCATGCCGCTCCCCGGGGGATGCAATCGATTGTTATGGCCAGTATGTGCTGGCCCCTGCAAGGCGTCAAGACCCGCCGGTCAGTCGAACACCAAGATCTTGATGAGCGCGAGTGAGCCGATCACCACGATGAGGGCGCGGAGCACCGCGGGCGGGAGCCGCCGGCCGTAGCGGGCGCCGAGATAGCCGCCGAGAAATGCTCCGCCCGAGATCAGCGCGACCACCGACCAGTCGATGTAGTGGTTGGCGAAGGTGATGAACGTCAATGCGGCCGCGAGGTTGACCAGGGTCGCGAGCACGTTCTTGATCGCGTTGAGGCGTTGGATGCCGTCGCTGAGGATCATTCCCATGAGTCCGACGAGCAGGATCCCCTGGGCGGCGCCGAAGTATCCGCCGTAGATGCCGAGGAAGAAAATGCCGACGGTGAGCAGGACCCCCGAGAGCCTCGACTCGGATTCTTCGTGTTGTGCTGCGGCCGTGCGCTTTTGGACGCTCGGCCCGACGAGGACCATGAGCAGGCCGAGCGCAATGAGGGCAGGCACTATCGCCTTGAACGATTCGGCGGGCAGCACGAGTAACAGGACGGCGCCCACGAGCGCACCCGCGATCGATGCCGGCGCCAGGCGCACCAGGATTGGTCGATTCGGGCGTAGCTCGCGGCGGTACCCGAAGACGCCGGAGACGCCGCCCGCAACCATGCCGAGGTTGTTGGACACGTTCGCGGTGAGCGGCGGGAAGCCGAAGAGGAGCAGCGTCGGGAAGGTCACTAGAGTTCCCGAGCCGACGATGACGTTGATCCCGCCGGCCCACACCCCGGCCGCGAAGATCGCGACGGCTTCGATCATCGCCGGACGCCGGTGTTCAGCGGGCGAGGTGGCGGTCGAGGAACGCGATGACGCCGTCGATCGCGCGTTCCTGCACGTCATCGATTTCGACGGCGCCGTCGGTGCCGACGGTCGGAAAGATGTAGCCGTGTAGCGGGTGGTCCCACGAGACCCAGGCGGCGTCCTTCCCGCTGGCGGCAAGAAGGTCGTAGCTCAGCCGGAAGATGCCTTGCAGGTGGTCGTCGTCGCGGCCCATCACCAGGATGGGAAGCGAGATGGGTTCGATGCGCTCCAGTGCGAGCGGTTCGTTGATCCGTGAGCGGACGAACGCCGGATCGCGCATCTGCATTTCCTCGATGTTGCGCAGCTGGGTGTCCGGGTTCGTGAAGGCCGAGTCGTCTGGGGTGAGATCGAGGAACTCGTGATTGGCGGGCTCGCAGGCGACCCCGGCCTTGAGCGGACTGTCATATTGGGACGCGATCTTGAACAACATCTCACCGGCGTGGCTCACTCCGACGTGACCGAGCCGATCGGCGTCGATCTGCGGGTGCGCGGCGACGTGTTCGAGGATGGCGAGCTCGTCCTCGAACTCCAACGGCGAACGGCTCATCAAATCCATGCCCTGTCGTCGGTCCACGACGAGACGTCCGCCGTGATGGAAACCGAGCTCGACCTCGGTCCGGTACCGGCCCCACGCACAGGCGTAACCCGCGTCGAGCAGGCGTTCCATGATGTAGCCGTGTGTGGCGACCCGTCGACGCAGCCATTCCATACCGCCCCCGCCGTTGCCGTAGGCGAGGAAGACGAACGGAAGGCCGGTGGCGTCCGGCGACGGCAGGCGCAGGGCGTACGGGGCATAGAGGCCGTCCCAGGTTTCGGCCAAGTGGTAGCTGACCGGCCGGGACGAACCGGGCATGTGTTCGGTGATCGCTGCGTAGCTCGGTGCAGGCATGCAACGGGTCCAATCGGTCATCGGTGACGCACGGTGCAAACGATTGCACCGTAGCACAGCGGTCGATTACTGCATTGGAAAGGGCAGGCTGCCGCGCCAAGCTCTCGGCGGTGGCGCTACAACAACACCCGGCCGGCGACGGACAAGAGTCCTAGCGTTGGCTTTCAGCCGTTCGGCACTTGCAAACCGCCCGTACCCCGCGGCCGCCCTGGGTGCTGCCGCCGTCGCCGAACGAGATCCACCTCAGCTTTTCGAGCGGCACGACCCGGTTGATGGCCTCCGGCACCAGCGGGAGCACCTGTCGATGACCGCAGTAGAAGAGGAACGGCTCGTCGCCGAGCAGCAGGAATTGGTTGAAGGTGAAGCCGCTCTCGGTGATCTCTGGAACGAACGTGGACAACCGGTAGACGTCCGTTCCGATCTCGTCGACTTCGGTGTCCATAGGCCGATGATGCGCCGACTTCTGCACCAGGGTCGCGGATTTGACGACGGAACGACCGAGGCGCAGAACTCGCGGAGGTATTTGTGCGGCGGCGTCAGGCCGGGAGTCCGCGCCGGCCGGCGCGGGCCGCGAATGCGTCGAGTGCACCAAGAACCTCGGGGGCGCGCCAGGCACGATTGCGGGTGCGGTCGGTGAATTCGGCGATGATCCCCGCCTCGGTGAGGGGGTCCACGTAGCGGCGGGCGTTGCCCGTCGAGATGCCCAGCTCGCGCTGCAGCAGCTGCGCGTTGATTACGGGGCGGCGCAGCAGCAGGTCCGCGACTCGGTGGACGGCGGAGTCGCGGCGGGCGGTGATCTTCGATTCCCAGCCGGCCCGGATTGAGCGCAGGTCGTTGACGAGACGGCGACCATTGGTGACGGCCAAAACGGATGCGGCCGAGAGTCTTTCGACAATCGGGGCGGCGTCGCCCGCCCGGTAAGAGGTGAGTGCGTCGAAATAGGAGTCGGTGTCGGTCAGCAGACCGGCCGAGACTGGCACGGTGACCTGGCGGGTCAGCCGTTTGTTGCGCAGCATTGCCTGGATCAGTGCCCTACCGGTGCGCCCATTGCCGTCGGAGAAGGGGTGGATCGTCTCGAACTGTGCGTGAGCGATCGCGATCTGCGTCAGCGCCGGGATGTCGGCGCGTTTCGTGAAGCGGATCAGGTCGTCGATCGCCGGGGCAACCAGCTCGTGGCGAGGCGGGATGAAATCGGCACCGCACGGTCCGAAGTCGCCACCGCCGATCCACACCGGCTCGGTGCGCCACTTACCGGCAATGGCCGGCTTGCTGGAACCCATCAGCGCGGCTTGCATGGACAAGATCGCGTCGCCGTCGATCCGGTCCGCAAGGGCGACGGCAGCTTTCATCGCTACGGTGTTGGCGACAATGAGGGCTGCGTTGTGACGGCTGGTGTCGCCCAGCTCCGCTTCGGCGATCGCTTTTGCGGAGGCCGTCAGGTTCTCGATGTTCGAACTGGCCGCCGATTCCGTCCGCAGCAGCACCGAAGAGAAGGGGGCGATCTCATCGCCGAGTTCCGCGTCGAACCGCGCGATTTCGTGGCTGGCTTCCTCGGCGTCGACGATGACGCTCGCGGGCAGCGTGACCGCAAGCTCGGCGATCTCTGCGGGGATGGCGGCCATGTACTTGCCGGACTGGCGCTGCGCCGCCCGAAGATCGGCTAGGCCGTACCCAGCCTCAACCGGCATCTCCCAGTCGAGGGTCTCGTAACGGACAGCGGGCCAGATTTTGGTCGGGCCATCTGATGCCATGCATTCAAGGTAGCATCACTTAGATGATTAAGTGATGCTAACGCTGGCTGTTGGCATCACTTAGTGACCCGGGAACAAACGCGCCGACCGTGCCGTTGACCACTTCGATAGTTGAGTGCATTAGGCTCAGGTCTTGGTTGACAGGGTAATGTCGGCCGGAGCAGTCTTGAGTGCGGTGCACTCAGACCCCTAGAACGTCTGGATTAATTAGAAATCAGGAGGGACCTACCATGGCTCGTGCGGTCGGAATCGACCTCGGGACGACCAACTCCGTCGTCTCAGTACTTGAGGGCGGCGACCCCGTCGTCATCGCCAACTCCGAGGGCTCCCGCACCACGCCGTCCGTCGTCGCGTTCGCGCGCAACGGTGAGGTGCTGGTCGGCCAGCCCGCCAAGAACCAGGCAGTGACCAACGTCGATCGGACCATCCGGTCGGTCAAGCGTGAGATGGGGACCGACTGGTCCGTGGAGATCGACGGCAAGAAGTACACGCCGCAGGAGATCAGCGCTCGTGTGCTGATGAAACTCAAGCGCGACGCGGAGAGCTACCTCGGCGAGGACATCACCGATGCGGTGATCACCGTCCCCGCTTACTTCAACGACGCTCAGCGCCAAGCCACCAAGGAGGCCGGCCAGATCGCCGGGCTCAACGTGCTGCGCATCGTCAACGAGCCGACTGCGGCCGCGCTGGCCTACGGGCTCGACAAGGGCGAGAAGGAACAGACCATCCTGGTGTTCGACCTCGGTGGTGGCACCTTCGACGTTTCGCTGCTGGAGATCGGTGAGGGCGTCGTCGAGGTCCGCGCCACCTCGGGTGACAACCACCTCGGTGGCGACGACTGGGACGACCGCATCGTCGAGTGGCTCGTCGACAAGTTCAAGGGCACATCGGGCATCGACCTGACCAAGGACAAGATGGCCATGCAGCGGCTGCGTGAAGCCGCCGAGAAGGCCAAGATCGAGCTGAGCTCGAGCCAGAGCACCTCGATCAACCTGCCCTACATCACGGTCGACGCGGACAAGAACCCGTTGTTCCTTGACGAGCAGCTGACCCGCGCCGAATTCCAGCGCATCACACAGGATCTGCTGGACCGCACCCGCAAGCCGTTCCAATCGGTGATCGCCGACACCGGGATCTCGGTGTCGGACATCGACCACGTCGTGCTGGTCGGCGGCTCGACGCGGATGCCCGCGGTTTCCGAACTCGTCAAGGAGATGACCGGCGGCAAGGAGCCCAACAAGGGTGTCAACCCGGACGAGGTCGTCGCCGTCGGCGCCGCGCTGCAGGCCGGTGTGCTCCGGGGCGAGGTGAAAGATGTTCTGCTGCTTGATGTCACGCCGTTGTCCCTGGGCATCGAGACCAAGGGCGGCGTGATGACCAAGCTGATCGAGCGCAACACCACGATCCCGACCAAGCGGTCGGAGACCTTCACCACGGCAGACGATAATCAGCCGTCGGTGCAGATCCAGGTCTATCAGGGTGAGCGCGAAATCGCCTCGCACAACAAGCTGCTCGGCAGTTTCGAGCTGACCGGTATCCCGCCGGCCCCGCGCGGCGTGCCGCAGATCGAGGTCACCTTCGACATCGACGCCAACGGCATCGTGCACGTCACCGCCAAGGACAAGGGCACCGGCAAGGAGAACACGATCCGAATCCAGGAAGGCTCCGGCCTGTCCAAGGACGAGATCGACCGGATGATCAAGGACGCCGAGGCGCACGCCGACGAGGACCGCAAGCGTCGCGAGGAGGCCGACGTCCGCAACCAGGCCGAGTCGCTGGTCTACCAGACGGAGAAGTTCGTCAAGGAGCAGCGCGAAGCCGAGGGCGGTTCGAAGGTTCCCGAGGACACGCTGACGAAGGTCGACGGCGCGATCGCTGAAGCCAAGACGGCGCTCGCGGGCACCGACATCGGCGCGATCAAGTCGGCGATGGAGAAGTTGGGCGTCGAGTCGCAGGCGCTTGGTGAGGCCATTTACCAGGCCACGCAGGCTGAGCAGGCCGCAGGCGGCGGCTCTGAGGCGGGGTCTGCCGGGGCGTCGCAGGACGACGTCGTGGACGCCGAGGTTGTCGACGATGACCGGGAGAACAAGTGAGCTCAAACGATTCGCACGAGCCGGTGACCGTCACCGACAAACGGCGCATCGATCCGGAGACCGGCGAGATCCGTGACGCTGCCTCCGCGCCGGCCCCCAGTGGGCCGGCGCCGGAGGCGGCAGCGCCCGCGTCCGATGAGGTTGCTGAGCTGAAGTCCACCCTGCAGCGCGTGAAGGCGGAGTACGACAACTACCGCAAGCGCGCGCTGCGCGACCAGCAAGTGGTTGCCGAACGCACGAAGGCCGCGGTCGTCACCCAGCTCCTCGGAGTGCTCGACGATCTCGATCGCGCCCGCAACCACGGCGATCTCGAGTCCGGCCCATTGAAGTCGGTCGCCGACAAGCTGGCGACCGCGCTTGAGGGGCTTGGAGTTTCGGGGTTCGGCGACGAGGGCGACGAGTTCGACCCGTCGCTGCACGAAGCCGTTCAGCACGAAGGCGAAGGCACGCATCCGATCGTCGGCACGGTGATGCGGCGTGGCTACAAGGTCGGGGATCAGGTGGTGCGGCATGCCCTGGTCGGCGTCGTCGACACGGTGCCCGACGAAGACACGCCCGATAACACCGACACCGCGAGCGGGCAGGCCGCAGAATCGTCAGAGAACGACTAGTAGCAGGTAAGGAGGTGACGCGGTATGGCCCAGCGTGAGTGGGTCGAAAAAGACTTCTACAAGGAGCTCGGCGTCTCCTCTGACGCCAGCGCCGACGAGATCAAGCGGGCCTACCGAAAGCTCGCCCGCGATCTTCATCCCGACACCAACTCCGATCCGAGTGCCGCCGAGAGGTTCAAGGCGGTGTCCGAGGCGCACAGCGTGCTTTCGGATGCGGCCAAGCGCAAGGAGTACGACGAAACGCGTCGCCTGTTCGCCGGTGGTGGCTTCGGCCGCGGCCGGTTCAACGGCGGCAATTTCGGCGGCTTCGGCGGGGACGGCGCCGAGTTCAACTTGAACGATCTGTTCGACGCCGCCGGGCAGACCGGCGGCGCGAACATCGGCGATCTGTTCGGCGGGCTGTTCGGTCGTGGTGCGCAGCCGCGGCCCAGCCGGCCGCGCCGCGGCAATGACCTCGAGACAGAGACCGAGCTGTCCTTCCTCGAGGCCACCAAGGGCGTGGCGATGCCGCTGCGGTTGACCAGTCCCGCGCCGTGCACGAATTGTCATGGCAGCGGGGCGCGTCCGGGCACAAGCCCGAAGGTGTGCCCGAACTGCAACGGGTCCGGCGTAATCAGCCGCAATCAGGGCGCGTTCGGGTTCTCCGAACCGTGTACCGAGTGCCGTGGCAGCGGCTCGATCATCGAGCACCCGTGCCAGGAGTGCAAAGGCACCGGCGTGACCACCCGCACCCGCACCATCAACGTGCGGATTCCGCCGGGCGTCGAGGACGGTCAGCGCATCCGGCTGGCCGGTCAGGGTGAAGCTGGGCTGCGGGGCGCGCCTTCGGGTGACCTGTACGTGACCGTACATGTCAGGCCGGACAAGGTGTTTGGCCGTGACGGCGATGATCTCACCGTCACCGTTCCGGTGAGTTTCCACGAGTTAGCTTTGGGGACAACGCTTTCGGTGCCGACGCTGGAAGGCAAGGTCGGCGTGCGGGTGCCGAAGGGCACGTCGGACGGGCGCATCCTGCGCGTTCGTGGCCGCGGGGTGCCCAAGCGCTCGGGTGGTCACGGCGATCTGCTCGTCACCGTGAAGGTGGCGGTGCCGCCGAACCTGGAAGGCGAAGCGGCCGAAGCGCTTGAGGCCTACGCGAAAGCGGAGCGGGCCACTGGCTTTGACCCGCGGGCCGGATGGGCCGGTGCGTAATGCCATCCAAGCGTTCCAATGACGAGGCCCGGACGTTCCTGATCTCGGTGGCAGCCGAGCTGGCCGGCATGCATGCGCAGACGTTGCGCACCTACGACCGGCTCGGTCTGGTCAGACCGCAGCGCAGTTCTGGTGGCGGCCGCCGCTATTCGCAGCATGATGTCGATCTGCTGCGCGAGGTGCAGCGGCTGTCCCAGGACGAAGGCGTCAACCTGGCAGGCATCAAGCGCATCATCGAACTGACCAACCAGGTCGAGGCGCTTCAGGCGCGTGTGCGTGAGCTCACCCAGGAAGTGGATGCGCTGCGCTCCCAGCCGCGCGCGAAAAGCACCGCGCTGGTGGTGTGGCAGCCGCGCAAGGGCAGCCGCTAGCGCGGCCGCTCAATTTTGCGCACAGGGTCGTACATCCGCGGGATGTACGACCCTCATTGCAATCTGGACCGAGGCCGGGCAGCTCCTCGGAAACCACACGTGTCACGCACCGGAAGGTATGTGTGAATTTGCCCGCTTAGGCCGCGACACTTGAGCGACGCTGCTGCAGGTGTTTCTGCGAAGTCGCTGACTAAGCGGGCAATTCGAAGGTGGATCTGCTTGGTGCTGTTAAACGACCGTGATCCGGAACTGCGCGACGGCGGACTCACCGGGGGACACCTCCGGGTAGCCGCCGCGGCGCAGTGAGTCGGTCGGTGCGGTCATCGGCTCGAAGCAGACCACGTCGTCGTTGCCAGGTGCGAACACCTGTGCTGCGGTGTAGCCCTCGTCGAAGTGGACCTCGATGCGGCGATCGCCGCCGGACACCGCGAACACCGAACCCGGCTCGACTTCGTCGTATCCGTCGTCGAAGGTCTTGTCGCCCAACAGCTCTGTGGTCGCTTCGTGTACTTCCGTCGCGCCGGTAGGAATGCCCCACGCGTTGACGGGCAGATGCCGCATGGCCGGCGTCTCGATCTGCCATTCGCTTCGTGGCACGCCGGGAATCTGGAGATACGGGTGAAAGCCGAAGCACATCGGCACCCGGGCACCTGTGGTCGCTGTGACCGTGGTCCGCACCGTGAGCGTGCGGTCTTCCAGCGTGACGTCCAGCGTCAGCAGGTGCGGAAACGGGAAGCTGGCCAGCAGACCGGGGCGGGCCGCGTAGTCGAGTTCCGCGGTGAGCCGGGATTCGCGCTGGGTGGTGACGTGCCAATCGGGGTAGGCCGCCAACGTGCCGTGGATTGGGACGCCGTGCTCGTCGGTGCGCACCCCTCCGGTTCCCGGTGTGAGTGTGACGACGGCGCCGTCGACGCCATAACCGTTGCTGCTCAACCGGTTCGCCCACGGATAGAGGATCGGGATACCCATCGACTTGCCGTTCGAGACGTAGGCCGCAAGACCACGGCGCTGCCCGAGCAATTCCACGCCGTCGTCGGACAGCGACGTGCCGATCATGCCTGCGTTGGGGACATAGGTCGCCGTCAACGGCGACGACGGGTCACGCAGTGTGACGGTCTCGAGGTCGGACATGGTGCGATCCTGCCACGACCCGTTTAGCCGACGGCGCGCTTGAGTCGGGTCAGTCGTAGACGATCACGGCACGGCCGACGAAGTCGCCGCGGCCGAGCGCGTCGATGTGGTCGTTGACGTCCTCGAACCGAACCTGGGTCACCGAGTCTTTGATCTGTCCGGCCTCGGCGAGCGCGATGACCTCGGTGAGATCGTTGAAGTTGCCCCAGAACGAACCGAAGAACGTGAACTCCCTGCCGACGAACGGGAACAGCGGCATGTCGATCCGGTTGCCGACGAGGCCAACGGAGGCCACCGCGCCCTCGGTGGCCAATAGCGCGAACGCCAGCCGGACGCTGTCCTCGGCACCGACACATTCGATCACCGCATCGACTTCGCGTCGGCCCGTCGCCTGCTCCAGCGCGTCGCGCACCTCGTCGTCGGATTTGCCCCGGGTGTTGATGGTGTGGTCGGCACCGTTCTGCGTTGCCAGCGCGAGCTTTTCGTCGCTGCGGGCGAATGCGACCACGGTGGCGCCCGAGCCGAGCAACTTCGCGTACTGCACGGCGTAGGCGCCCAGCCCGCCCACGCCCATGACCGCCAGCGTTGCCCCGGGATGGAGGACGCCTGCCGCGCGCAACTTCTTCAGCCCGCGGTACGGCGTGAGCCCGGCATCGGTGAGTGGGGCGAGCGAGAGCGGTGACAGGTTCCCGCTGACCTTGATCAACTGCTCGAAGGCGACAGGGACGTACTCCTGATATCCGCCATGAGGACCGAAACCGACCCACTGTCCGTGGTTGCAGATCTGCTCGTTGCCGCCGTGGCACTGGCGGCAGGAGCCATCGCCGTGGGGACCGAAGACCACCACCGGATCGCCCTCGGAGAGCCCGGCAGCGGCGGGGACCTCGGCGCCGATCCTCTCGATCGTCCCGGCGATTTCATGGCCAGGCGTCGCAGGGAACTGCATCGGCAGATTGCTGTGGAAGTAGCCGTCGATGAGCTGAAAATCGGTGCGGCACATACCGGCTCCACCCACCTTGACCAGAACCTGGTTCGGTTTGATGTCGGGGATTGGGATCTCTTCGAGCTCGAGTGGTTGCTTGTAGCCGTACATGCGAGCGGCCCGCATCGTGGTCATGGTTACTCCTCGACCCGATTGATCTTGGTCAGTAATGGAGTTGGTGCCGTGCCGCTCAGCCTACCAGCGGATCGTGCTGAATGCGTTCGGCCGGTGCGCCTTTGGCGATCAAGGCGGCCTTGGTGGCCTCGACCATCTCGGGGCCGCCGCAGATCAGGATCTGCCGGTCGCCCCAGTTGCCGTATCTGGTGACGACGTCGGGCAGCGTGCCGGTCTGACGGACATGCAGGCCGCGCGGCGGCTGCACGTCGGGATAGTCGCAGGCCCACGGCGGGTCGGTGCTGTACTCCGACACCGGCGTCACCGACAGCCACGGGTTCTGCGAGGCGAGTTGCCACAGCGTGCGCAGGTCGTACAGCTCGCACGGGTAGCGCGCCCCGAAAAACAGATGCACTCGCGGATTGACGCCCCAGCGGGTGAGGTCCATGATCAGCGTCCGCAGCGGTGCAAGGCCGGTGCTTCCCGCGACCATCAGCACGTCACCGCCGTCGCGGTCGATGTGCATGGCGCCGTGCGGGTTGGACAACCGCCAGCGGTCGCCTGGTTTGGTCTCGCCGACGATCGCGGTGCTCACCATGCCGCCGGTGACCGAGCGGATGTGGAACTCGACGCCGCCACCGCGGTCGGCGGGGATGGCAGGGCTCAGGTAGCGCCACCGCCGCGGCCACTGTGGCACCTGGACGGTGACGTACTGCCCGGGGTGGTAGAACAGCGGCTGGTCGAGCTGCAGCCGGACTACCGAGACGTCGCGGGAGGCCCGGATGTGTTCGACCACGGTGCCGTCGCAGAACGGTGGGCCCTTCTCCGCGTCGGCGGCACCGCGCATCACCCCGATGATCAGCGCGACCGCATCGCGCGCGGCCTCGGCAAGTTTGTCGTCCCAGCTTTCGATCAGATGACTGCGCAGCGTGGTGTACAGCGCGTCCTGCATGCTGTCGTAATGGCCTTGCGTGACACCGTATTTGCGGTGGTCGCGGCCCAGCTGGGCAAGGAACGCCACCGGCTCCTCGGCCCGCTGAGCGATGAGCTCGCCGAACAGCCACGTCATGGCCTGCGCGAACGCAGTCCGCTGCTCGGCCATATCCGGCGGGAACAGGTCGCGGACCGACATGTCGATGGCGAACCAGCGCGTATAGAACCTGCGGATCAGATCGTCGGACCCGAGCGCGGGGTCGACCGCGTCGCGCAGCATGCACAGCGCGTCACGGTCGTCGAGTCCCACGCCGCCCGAGTTTAGGCGCGCACGATCTGTCGCTGCCGCAGCCCGGCGACGACGATCAGCGCCGCTCCGGCCAGCGCCCAGCAGGTCAGCACCACGATCGGCATGGTCGCGCCGGCCCCGTCGAAGAATGCCGTCGAGCGCAACAGCGTGGCATTGGCGCCCTGTGGCAACCACTGGCCGAGTTCGCCCCAGCCGCTCGGCAGCATCTCCGGTGCGCTGCTCAGGCCGGACAGCGGGTTGCCAAGCAGCAGTGCCAGCAGCGCGCCGAGTGCCAGGCCCACCCGGCCGAACAGCGAGCCCAGGCCGAGCATCGACAGTCCTGCGGCGAGCACGCCCAGCGTCAACCCCGCCGCGACACCCCACAGGTTCTGGTCGATGGCGCCGAACACGTAGCGCAGCAGCCCGGCGACCGTGATACCCGCCACGCCTGCGAAGATCACGGCCGCCGTGAACCGCGTCCACACCTCGCGCTTGAGCAGGAACACCAGCGCGATCGCCGGCAGCATGCCGGCAAGCGTGATCGGCAGCGCCGACGCGGCCAGTCCCACCCCACGCGGGTCGTCGGCGGTCGGTGGCGCCAGATCCTCGGTGCGCAGCGGCATACCTGCCTGCTGGGAAATGCCGTTCCCGATCTGGGTCAGCAATTGGGCGACCATCGGGCTGGCGCCGGTCGCGGTGAACAGCGTCGGCCCGTCCTGGCCGAACGCGATGCCGCCGTAGACGTCGCGGTTGCGGATCGCGTCCCGCAGCGCTTGTTCGCCCGGATAGTAGGTGACCGCGAAGGCGCCGGGTGCGCGCTGTTCGAGCTGGTCGGCGATTTGGCCACTGGCCGCCTGCGGTCCGGCCGCGCCGATCGGCACATCCTGCGGCTTTGAGCGGGCGGCCGGCAACGCGAACGCGATCGCGACGACGGCCAGCACGACCGTGAGTACGACGATGATGCCGGCGGCACGGATGCCGGCAGGTGGTTCGTGCACGGGTGATGCGTGGTGGGTGTGTCTCGCGACCTCTTGCGTGGCCATGATGAGTCCTTTTCATCCAACGTTGAATTAATCCTCGCGAGGAGCGTAACGCTGATGCGGATGAATTTCAACACTCATTGAAATGATAGTGTCGGCGTATGTCCTCACCAGCGAAGACAACCAAGCGGCGGGGCCGCCGGCAGGGTGATCCGGTGTCGCGCGACGCTGTCCTTGCCGCGGCCAAGAACCGGTTCGCCTCGGACGGTTACGAGAAGACGACGCTGCGCGCGATCGCGCGCGATGCTCACGTCGACCCGTCGATGGTGCTGTACCTGTTCGGGTCGAAGGAAGAGCTCTTCCGGGAATCGCTGCGGCTGATCCTGGACCCCGATGTCCTGATCGCGGCGCTGTCCGATGGTGACGGCGACGTCGGCACCCGGATGCTGCGCGCGTATCTGCATATCTGGGAGACACCCGAAACCGCAGCTAGCATGCGGGCGATGCTGCAGTCGGCCACGTCCAACTCCGATGCGCACGAAGCATTCCGTGGGTTCCTGCAGACATATGTGCTGCCAGCCGTATCCGGGGTGCTCGGTGGCGGGGAGCAGGCTCGGCTGCGCGCCATGCTCGCCGGATCGCAATTGGTGGGCGTGGCAATGGTGCGCTATGTCATGCAGGTGCCGCCGATGGCGACGCTGTCCGGTGATGAGGTGGTGAGGCTCATTGCGCCGACGGTGACCCGGTACCTGACCGCCCCCGCCGAGGAGTTGGGTCTTCCCGAGCTATAGACCGTGAATTCCCTTGTACAGCACCAGAAGACCGATCACGATCAGTATCCCTGCCACCAGCGCGGCATGATGGCGCTCCATCCAGTCCTTGAGGCGCCGCAGCGGTTCGTCGAGACGGTCACCGGACACCGCGTAGGCCAGCACGGGTATCGCGACGGTCGAGCCGGCCACTGCCACGTACCACGCCACGGCCAGCCACGCGGATGAGCTTTCCAAGCCGGCACTGCCAATCGCCAAACCCGCTGCGGCACAGATGAACAGCACCTTGGGATTGGCCACCGTCAGCACGGCTGCGGTCACGGCGGCCCTTGGCGGCGTGACGTTGCTCAGGCTCTGCATCCATTTCGGCGTGTGGGCTGACCGGTTGCGGGTGAGCCAGCGATATACACCGAACACGATCAGCGCGCTCCCGACGACGATCCGCAGCCATGAGGCCCAACCGGGCGGCTTGTCATGGAGTCCGCCGAGCAGGCTCGACACGCTGAGGAAGATGGCCGCCAGCGCGGCCAGTCCGATCAGCCAGCCGGCAAGGAAGGCCAGCCCCGCAGGCCGCGGCCGCGATGTGTGAAGCACCAGCACTGCCGGAATGATCGACAGCGGCGAGAGCGCGACCACGAGCGCCAGCGGGATGAGTTCGGTCAGAACGGATCCCCAATTGCCCGACATTGACCGGCCTTTCGTCGCATGATTCGACAAGAACCTAGCAGCGAGGAGGCGGTCACCGTGGGCAGTCAGGTGCATTTGGGTCACGTGTTTCACCTGGCAGGCAGTCCGACGGTGACCGAGGCCGCCGACGCGTTGGTGTCAATTCCCGACGGCGCGTTGGCAATTGACGACACGGGTCGCATCGTGTTCACCGGCCGGCGGTCAGAACTTCCGTCCGACTACGCACCGGCCGCCGTCTACGACCACCGCCCCGGATTCTTGCTGCCCGGCTTCGTCGACACCCACATCCACTTTCCGCAGACCTATGCCGGGGACTCCTACGGCGGCGGCCAGCTGCTGGAGTGGCTCAACTTGTGCATCTTCCCGTCCGAATCACGTTTGGGCGATCCGGAATTCGCGCAGCAGGCGGCCGACGAGTTCTGTGCGCGTCGACTCGCGGTGGGCACCACCGCGGCCATGGTGTTCGGGTCGGCGTTCCCGCACGCACAGGACGCCCTCTTTAGCGAGACCCAGCGCGTCGGACTGCGGATCGTCAGCGGCAGGGGCATCCAGACCGTCGGCGGCGAGACCGCGGCGCCGCTACTGACGTCGGAGGAAGACGCCATCCGGCTGACCCGCGACGAGATCGACAAGTGGCATGCCGCCGACACCGGCGATGTCGACACCGCGCTGCTGCATGTCGCGATCGTTCCGCGGTTTTCGCTGTCGGTGACCACCGAGACGTTGAAGAACCTCGGCGAGTTGTACGACGAGGTGCGTGATCGCGGTGTCTACGTGCACAGCCATCTGAACGAAAACAATCGGCCGGGCTCCGGTGAGGTCGACACCACCAAAGAGACGTATCAAGTC
The DNA here is from genome assembly GCF_035697385.1 of Mycobacterium sp. Classification (GTDB taxonomy): domain Bacteria; phylum Actinomycetota; class Actinomycetes; order Mycobacteriales; family Mycobacteriaceae; genus Mycobacterium. The sequence goes on from NZ_DASSCY010000269.1 coordinate 26,767, forward strand.
GATTCGTATCTCGACACCTATGACGGAAAGTTCCTGCCGGGATCGGCGGTCGGCGGCAAGAGCCTGCTCGGCAGACGGACCATCCTGGCTCATTGCGTGCACTGCCAGGACGCCGAATTGGAGCGGATGGCCGAGACGGGCACGTCGATATCGCACTGCCCGGTCTCACAGCTGTTCCTGGGGTCGGGCACCATGCCATGGAAACGTACCGTGGCATCGGGCGTAAACATCTCGGCCGGAACGGATTTCGGTGGGGGAGACGAATGGCTGATTCCGCGGGTGCTCGGCGATGCGTTCAAGGTGCACATCAGCGAGCCCGGTGACGCCGGGGTGTCGATGCACCCGGCAGAGATGTTGTTCATCGGGACGCTCGGCGGCGCGCGGGCGCTCGACATGGAGGACCGCTTCGGCAATTTCGACGTGGGCAAGGAGGCCGACTTCGTCGTCGTCGATCCGTCGCGCACCTCTGCGTTGCACGGCCCTGTGACTTATGCGGTGCGTTCCGGCGACCCGATTCTCGCGCGTGATCAGACGCTGTTCCTGCTGCTGATGGGAATGCGCGAGACGTCCATCGCGGAGGTCTACGTTCAGGGCCGCAAGCTCACTTAGAGGGTTCGTGGGCTGTGATACCAACCCGCTTCGAACTGGTCGGCTCGGAGCATGTCGGGACACACGTGCGACGCGAACGCGGCGAAATCCGAGCGGTTGTACGAGCCGTTCATGCCGTTCAGCACGGCGCGCACACGGTCCTCGTCCGAAGTCGCAGGCGTCGATCTCGCTCCGACCGCGATCAACAGTGCCGCGATCGTCAGCGCCGCGACCGCCACGCAGCCGGCGATGACGAACCGGTGGGGGCGAGGAAACCGCACCTATTCAGCCTGACCGATGACGGCCTGCGGGGTGATGCGCCCCGCCGTTACCAAGAAAGTTAAACTTGAGCGGAACAGACTCAACCTTGACGACGTTGAACAACGCGACAAGGCTTTTTCTAGACGATTGGAGGTAGTCGTGGATTCTTTCAACCCGACGACCAAAACGCAGGCGGCGCTGACGTCGGCGTTGCAGGCGGCCAGTTCCGCAGGCAACCCGCACATCACCCCCGCCCACCTGCTGATGGCACTGCTCACTCAGAACGATGGCATCGCCGCCCCGCTCCTTGAGGCCGTCGGCGTCGAGCCCGCGACTGTCCGTACCGAGACGGAGCGCCTCGTCGGCCGGCTCCCCAGGGCCAGCGGCGCTGCCTCGCAGCCACAGCTGAGCCGCGAGTCGCTCGCGGCGATCACGACCGCCCAGAACCTCGCCACCGAGATGGACGACGAGTACGTCTCGACCGAGCACCTGCTCGTCGGGCTGGCCACGGGGGACGGCGAGGTGGCCAAGCTGCTGACCGGACATGGCGCGTCACCTCAAGCTTTGAGGGAGGCGTTCGTCAAGGTCCGCGGCAGCGCGCGGGTGACCAGCCCGGAGCCCGAAGCGACGTATCAGGCGCTGGAGAAGTACTCCACTGACCTCACGGCGCGCGCTCGCGAGGGCAAACTCGACCCAGTTATCGGGCGCGACAACGAGATTCGTCGCGTCGTGCAGGTGCTGTCCCGTCGCACCAAGAACAATCCCGTGCTGATCGGTGAGCCAGGCGTCGGCAAGACCGCGATCGTGGAGGGCCTGGCTCAGCGGATCGTGGCCGGCGACGTGCCGGAAAGCCTGCGCGATAAGACGGTCGTCTCGCTGGACCTCGGCTCGATGGTGGCTGGGTCGAAGTACCGCGGCGAGTTCGAGGAACGGCTCAAGGCCGTCCTTGACGACATCAAGAACTCGGCAGGCCAGATCATCACGTTCATCGACGAGCTGCACACCATCGTGGGCGCGGGCGCGACCGGCGAGTCCTCGATGGACGCCGGCAACATGATCAAGCCCATGCTCGCGCGCGGCGAGCTGCGGCTGGTCGGTGCGACCACGCTCGACGAGTACCGCAAGCACATCGAGAAGGACGCCGCTCTCGAGCGCCGTTTCCAGCAGGTGTACGTCGGCGAGCCGTCGGTCGAGGACACGGTCGGCATCCTGCGCGGCCTGAAGGATCGCTACGAGGTGCACCACGGCGTGCGCATCACCGACTCGGCGCTGGTCGCTGCGGCCACACTGTCGGACCGCTACATCACCGCTCGTTTCCTGCCCGACAAGGCCATCGACCTGGTCGACGAGGCGGCCAGCCGCCTGCGCATGGAGATCGACTCCCGGCCCGTCGAGATCGACGAGGTCGAACGGCTGGTGCGCCGCCTCGAGATCGAGGAGATGGCGCTGGCCAAGGAGGAGGACGCCGCCTCGAAGGACCGGCTGGAGAAGCTGCGCGCGGAACTGGCCGACCAGAAGGAGAAGCTGGCCGAGCTGACGACGCGCTGGCAGAACGAGAAGAGCGCCATCGACGTGGTCCGCGAGCTCAAGGAGCAGCTGGAGACGCTGCGCGGCGAGGCTGACCGCGCCGAGCGCGACGGCAACCTCGAGAGGGCCGCCGAGCTGCGCTACGGTCGCATCCCAGAAATCGAGAAGAAACTCGACGCGGCGGTGCCCCAGGCCGAGGCCCGTGAGGACGTCATGCTCAAGGAAGAGGTCGGGCCCGACGACATCGCTGATGTGGTGTCGGCGTGGACCGGCATTCCCGCGGGCCGGATGCTCGAGGGCGAGACGGCCAAGCTGCTGCGGATGGAAGACGAGCTGGGCAAGCGCGTCGTCGGGCAGAAGAAGGCCGTCGTCGCCGTCTCGGATGCGGTGCGCCGCAGCCGGGCCGGTGTCGCCGACCCGAACCGTCCGACGGGCTCGTTCATGTTCCTTGGCCCGACGGGTGTCGGTAAGACCGAGCTGGCCAAGGCCCTGGCGGAATTCCTGTTCGACGACGAGCGGGCGATGGTCCGCATCGACATGAGCGAATACGGCGAGAAGCACTCGGTCGCGCGGCTGGTCGGTGCGCCTCCCGGATACATCGGCTACGACCAGGGCGGCCAGCTGACCGAAGCGGTGCGCCGTCGTCCGTACACAGTGATCCTGTTCGATGAGATCGAGAAGGCCCACCCGGATGTGTTCGACGTGCTGCTGCAGGTGCTCGACGAGGGCCGGCTGACCGACGGTCAGGGCCGCACCGTCGATTTCCGCAACACGATCCTGATCCTGACGTCCAACCTCGGGTCGGGCGGCACGGAAGAACAGGTGATGGCCGCGGTGCGCTCGGCGTTCAAACCCGAGTTCATCAACCGCCTGGATGACGTGATCATCTTCGACGGGCTCAACCCCGAAGAGTTGGTGCACATCGTCGATATCCAGCTCGAGCAGCTGGCCAAGCGGTTGGCCCAGCGCAGGCTCACGCTCGAGGTGTCACTGCCCGCCAAGAAGTGGTTGGCTCAGCGCGGGTTCGACCCGCAGTACGGCGCCCGCCCGCTGCGTCGGCTGATTCAGCAGGCCATCGGCGACCAGCTGGCGAAGCTGCTGCTGGCAGGCGACGTGCACGACGGCGATGTCGTCCCCGTGAACGTCAGCGCGGACGGCGACTCGCTGGTCCTGGGGTGACTGCCGGGTGATGCCGGGTTGTGATCTGCTTGAGTTCGGGATAAATCGCAACCTGCAAGTAGGCTAGGGCGCAATGGTCCCGCTTTGGTTCACGCTGTCCGCACTCTGTTTCGTGGGTGCGGCGGTGCTGCTGTATGTCGACATCGACCGTCGACGCGGGCTGGGCCGACGTCGCAAGTCGTGGGCGAAGTCTCACGGCTTCGACTATGAGCACGAGTCGCACGACATCCTCAAGCGCTGGAAGCGTGGCGTGATGTCGACAGTCGGCGACATCTCCGCCAAGAACGTCGTCCTCGGACAGATCCGCGGCGAGGCCGTGTTCATCTTCGACCTCGAGGACGTCGCTACCGTGATCGCGCTGCACCGCAAGGTCGGCACCAACGTCGTCGTCGACCTGCGGCTCAAGGGCATCAAAGAGCCGCGGGAGAACGACATCTGGCTGCTCGGCGCCATCGGCCCCCGGATGGTTTACTCCACCAACCTCGATGCCGCGCGAAGGGCGTGTGATCGGCGGATGGTGACGTTCGCTCACACCGCGCCGGATTGCGCCGAGATCATGTGGAACGAGCAGCACTGGACGCTGGTGTCGATGCCGGTCACCAGCACCCGCGCACAGTGGGACGAGGGCCTGCGCACCGTGCGGCAGTTCAACGACCTGCTGCGGGTGCTGCCGCCGGTACCGCAGGCCACCGCGGGCCAGGCCGTTGCCCGGCGCAGCGGATCACCCAGTCGTCCGCTCAAGCCTGCACCGGCCCGCGCTGAGCAGCCGGCACCCGGTCGGGCCGACGTGCCCCCGGCTCGCCCCGAAGTGGGCCGCTACACCCAGCCGCGTCCCGATACAGGCCGCGCCGACCCGGCCCGGCGCCCGCCGCCGCCGTCGCGCAACGGCCGGCAGTCGCCGCACTATCAGCGATAGCGACTGACGCCGAACCACACGCGTCACAAGCGCGCGGGCACTTGGACATTGCCCCGTCAGGCGAGAGATCTGCGTGGGCCCGGTGCAGCCGAATCAACCAGTGCAGCACTTGGCTAGTCTCTAGGGCATGTCCCGCCCCGTAGCAATGATCACCGGACCGACTTCCGGTATCGGGGCGGGATTCGCCCGTCGCTACGCCATGGACGGCCACGATTTGGTGCTGGTCGCCCGCGACGTCGAACGCCTGGACGGTCTCGCCGGGGAGTTGCGCGACGAAGTCGGCGCCAACGTCGAGGTGCTGCCCGCTGACCTCGCGCTGGCCGCCGACCGCGCCAAGGTCGCCGACCGGCTCGCCGCCGGCGTGCGAATCCTGGTGAACAACGCGGGATTCGGCACATCGGGTGAATTCTGGACCGCCGACTTCGAACTCCTGCAGAAACAACTCGACGTCAACGTGACCGCCGTGATGCAGCTGACCCACGCGGCGCTGCCGCCGATGCTGGCCGCAGGCACCGGCACCGTCATCAACGTCGCCAGCGTGGCAGGCCTGCTGCCCGGCAGGGGGTCGACGTACTCGGCGTCCAAGGCGTGGGTGATCGCGTTCTCCGAGGGATTGGCCAACGGTCTCGGCGGAACGGGTGTCGGCGTGCACGCGCTGTGCCCGGGTTTCGTGCGGACCGAGTTTCACTCGCGTGCGGGCATCGACATGGCGAAGACACCGTCGTTTCTGTGGCTCGAGGTCGAAGACGTGGTGCGCGAATGCATGGCCGACGTCGGCAAGGGCAAGGTCGTCATTGTCCCGGGTCTGCAGTACAAGGCGCTCACCACCGGTGGACGGGTGGTGCCGCGAAACCTGGTGCGCGCCATGACGAAGGTCGTCGGCAAAGGCCGCGGCCGTACTTAGATGTTGCCCCGTGCCCTGATCGCCGTCATGGCGACGATCGTCGTGATCGCTTCGGCGTGCTCCAGCGACGACGGGCGCGCCGATCCCTACGCCGCGCAGACCGCGACGCTCGGCGAGTCGCTGGCGATCCTTGGCTGGAACATCTCGGTGTCCAACTTGCGTTTTGACTCCGACTACGTCCTCGTCGATGTCGACGGCTCGCCGTCTCAGCAGGGAAGTCCACACGCCAAACCGGAGGACATCCGCTTCGGCCTGTACGGCGCGCTGGCTCACCCGATCGAGGCCAACGGCGTCGGCGGCTGCCGCGATGTGAACAACCTTGCCGTGCAACCCTTGTCGGCGCCGGCACCCGACAGGATCACGGGCACAGTCTGTTTGGGCCCTCTGCGCGACCAATCCCAGGTTCGGGGCGTTTATGCTTATTCGCCACGCGACCGGATCGCAGGCACCACGGTCGCTTACCCCGCGGCGTTCCCTGTGGGTGTGCCGCCGACGAACGAGAACGACACCGGGCTGGTGCTCAAGACGACGAGTGTGGATGCGTTCCGTGCCGACGGTGCCCAACTCGACCCGGCCGCACTGGGCGACCCGACCGCCTTCGAGGGCAACGGCTACATGCTGCTCGGACTCGAAATCGGTGGCCTCGCAGCGCGTTACCGCGACGACTCCGAGCGCCGAGGTGGGCCGCTGATGGTACTCGCGGCTCCAACGCTGCCGGCTCCAGGACTGAGCCACGCATGTGACGTCTACGGTGCGTCGGTGCTCGTGCTGCCCGACGCGTCGCTGGACGCTGTGCAAGTCCGCGCGTCGCTGTGCACGCAGGGCGAGATCAACGCCGCGCTGCTGTACGCGTCGGTGTCAATGGTCGGCACCCACGCAGCGCTTTGGGAAAAAACGGATGACTGAAGCGGGGCCAACGGAGTGGGGTGAAAGCCAAGGCGTCGGTCCCTGGCAGGGACCGCACCCCGACGATCCACGCTACGATCCCGACCTGCTTCGCGACGGCGACACCCGCAATGTCGTTGACGCATACCGATATTGGAGACGGGAAGCGATCGTCGCCGACATCGATGATCGCAGGCACCCGTTACAGATCGCGATCGAGAACTTCGGCAACGACGCCAACATCGGGGCGGTCGTGCGCACCGCCAACGCGTTCGCAGTTGACACCGTGCACATCGTGGGCAGACGGCGGTGGAATCGGCGCGGCGCCATGGTGACCGATCGCTATCAGCGGTTGCGCCACCATGACACCACGGCCGAGCTGCTGGCCTTCGCCGCATATGCGGGACTGACGGTCGTCGCGGTCGACAACGTTCCTGGCGCATCGCGGCTGGAGGACAGCACGCTGCCGCGGGACTGCCTGATGATCTTCGGTCAGGAAGGGCCGGGAATCACCGAGGCCGCCAAGGCCGGTGCCGAATTAACCGTGTCGATCGCCCAATTCGGCTCCACACGCAGCATCAACGCGGCGGTCGCAGCGGGCATCGCCATGCACGCCTGGATCGTCCAGCACGGCGATCTCGGCCGCGCCTGGTAGGCGTTGACGCAGCAGGAACCACACCGCCACGGCGGAGATCAGCATCAGCACAGAGCCGACGCCCGACGCGATGGCAAGGCCATTGGTGAAGGCCGCCTTCGCGGCATCGAGCAAGGCTTCGCTTTGACTGGCAGGCAGCGCGGTGGCCGCGTCGATCGCCGCCGACAGGGAATCGCGCGCATCGGCTGCGACCGCCGCGGGAATGCCCGGCGGAACGACGAAGCCGCGATAGACGCCCGTGACAATTGAGCCGAGCGTCGCGATGCCGAGAGCCATGCCGAGCTCATAGGCGGTCTCGGAGACCGCGGCCGCCGCACCTGCCCGCTCCTTCGGCACGCTGGCCAGGATCACATCGCTGGCCACGGTGAACGCGAGGCCAAGGCCGACGCCGACCACAAAGAGTGCCGCACCCAGCGGCAGATACGGGGTGGACGGGGTGAGCATCGTCAGCGAGGCCATCGCCACACCGACAAGCGCGAGGCCGACGGTGAGCACAGCGCGCGACGACCAGTAGCGCACCGCCACGCCGGCAAGTACGCCGAAAACCGTCGCCGTGACGGCCGCAGGCAACTCGGCCAGTCCGGCCTTCAGCGGGCCGTATCCATGCACCAGCTGGAAGAACTGCGACAGGAAGAACACCAAACCGGAAAGGCCGAGCACCGACAGCAGGTTCGCGGCCACCACGCCGGAGAACGCGCGGTTGCCGAACAACCGGACATCGATGAGCGGAGTCGGCAGCCGCAGCTGGCGACGGACGAACACCACCAGCGCCGCGACGCCGATCACGGCAGCCGCCACCACATCAACCCGAACGCCAAGCGCGGCGCCTTCCTTGATGGCGTAGACGACCCCCAGCATGCCCAGCATCGACAGGCCCACACTCGGCAGGTCCCACGGACCCGGCTCGGGGTTGCGGTGCTCAGGCAGAAGGACGAGGCCGCCGACCACCAGGACCAGCATCACCGGAACGTTGATCAGGAACACCGAGCCCCACCAGAAGTGCTCGAGCAGGATGCCGCCGACGATCGGGCCGAAGGCCGCACCGGCGGAGAATGCCGAGGCCCAGATGCCGACGGCGATGCTGCGTTCGCGACGATCGGGGAACAGGCCGCGGATGAGCGCCAGGGTGGCGGGTGTCAGCGTCGCACCGGCCACGCCGAGCAGCGCCCGCGTCGCGATCAGCATCTCGGGGCTGGACGAGTATGCCGTGATGACCGAGACGATCGCGAAAGCCGTTGCACCGCATAGTAAGAGCTTCTTGTGGCCGACACGGTCGCCGAGGCTGCCCATGCTGATGAGGAGCCCCGCCAGCACGAAGGAGTAGATATCGCCGATCCACAGAATCTGGGTGAAGCTGGCACCCAGGTCCTGGCCGATGAACGGGGTGGCCAGCGCCAACACGGTGCCGTCGACCCCGATCAGCAGGACCGCAAGGGTAAGGACGCCGAGTGCCAACCAGCGGCGGGTCATGAGGTGCTCACTCCGTGTAGTAATAGGTCGGTGATCATGTGGTTGAAGTCGCGTCCGGCGACCCGGCCGGCCTGAATCGCCCACGCCGCCCCTGCGACCAGGCTGTAAACAGCCTCGGTGAGCCAGGCCGCGGTAAGGCCGGGCCGAAACTCGCCCGACTGCTGGCCACGATGGAACAGGGCGGTCACCTCGGCGTCGATATCCACCCATCCCTTCTGCGCTTGGTCGAGGTCGAACTCCTGGCTTTGGCTGTACAGCAGCGCCAGATATGGCGACGACGGTTCCCACGCCGCAATCAGGCGGCGCAACGCCTCGGTCGCCGAATCTTCCTGCAGCCGAGCCGCTTTCAGCGCCTTGCGCATCTCGTCGAGCGCGAGCTGGTCCAACGCCTCCATCAGCGCCTTCTTGCCGGCGAAGTGGCGATGCAGGGTCGCTCGGCTCACTCCGACGGCTGCGGCGATCTCGTCCTGCGTGGCGTTTGGTCGCCTGCCGAGAAAGTCCGCGGCCGCGCGCAGCAGCTTCTCCCGGTCCACACTCACGAGACGACTATATACCAAATGAGACGAAAACGTCTCATCGCCTTCTATGACATGACCACACCCCGACGCTGTGGTAGGGCAGGATCATGGCCATGGATCAGGTATGGGCCAACCGTGCTGCCAGCGCCGAAGCCGCCGTCGCGAAGCGGCATCTCAAACGGCTCTGGGGATTGCCGGGCACCCAGCTGGGCGTCGTCGCCTGGCCGGCGGCGAGGCAGCACAGAATGTTCGGGGTCTGGCATTACTGGTGGCAGGCCCACCTGCTCGACAACCTGGTCGACGCGCAGCTGCGCGATCCGCAACCCGAGCGGGAGACGAAGATCCGCCGTCAGATCCGGTCGCACCATATGCGCAACACGCTGAGATGGATCAACGACTATTACGACGACATGGCCTGGCTGGCGCTCGCGCTCGAGCGGGCGGGCCGGTTGGCCGGAGTCGACAAGCCCGGCGCGTGCAAGAAGCTCTGCGAGCAGTTCGTCAATTCATGGGTGCCTGAGGACGGCGGTGGTATCCCGTGGCGCAAGCAGGACCAGTTCTTCAATACACCGGCCAATGGTCCGGCGGGGATATTCCTCGCTCGCTATGACGACCGGCTGCGCCGCGCACAGCAGATGTCCGACTGGATCGACGAAACGCTGATCGACCCAGAGACACATCTGGTGTTCGACGGCATCAAGGCCGGCTCGCTGGTGCGGGCGCAGTACACGTACTGCCAGGGGGTGGTGCTCGGGCTGGAAACCGAGCTCGCGGTGCGGACCAAGGACGCAGACCATGCCGAGCGGGTGCACCGGCTCGTCGCGGCCGTGCGCGACAACATGGCGACCGAGGGGGTCATCAAGGGCGCAGGCGGCGGCGACGGCGGACTGTTCAACGGGATCCTGGCCCGCTACCTCGCGCTGGTGGCGACGACGCTTCCGCAGAACAGCCCCGAGGACGAGCAGGCGCGAGACGCCGCCCGCACGCTCGTGCTGAAGTCCGCCCAGTCGGCGTGGGACAACCGCCAAACCGTCGACGGGCTTCCGCTGTTCGCCGCCTTCTGGGACCGCACGGCGCAGATACCGGGCGCAGCCGGGAAGGAAGCCGAGTTCGTCGAGGGCGCCGTCAACGCCTCCGAGGTCCCCGAACGCGATCTGTCGGTCCAGCTCTCGGGCTGGATGCTGATGGAAGCCGCGCACACTGTCAGCAATGAAGCCGGGCAGGACGAGGAGACGTGACCTGAGCGCCCAGTCCGTCCCGCAGATCGTTCGCCCGCTGCCGACGCGGTTCAGTCGCGACCCCAAGGCGATCACCACCACCGAGAATGCCGCCGCCGGTCTGCTGTTGGCGTTCACCCTCGCCGCGATCCTGTGGGCGAATTCGCCATGGGGCCACAGCTATTGGGCCCTGCTGGACACGCATGTCGGTTTCACCTTCGGTGCGCACCACTTCGAAATGACCGTCAAGCACCTGGTCAACGACGGCCTGATGACGTTCTTCTTCTTCATCGTCGGCCTGGAGGTGACACGAGAGTTCGCCATCGGCGAGCTCACTGACCGCTCGAGGGCGGTGGTCCCGGTGGTCGCCGCCGGCGCAGGCCTGCTGATACCAGCCGTCATCTTCCTGCTGTTCAACCCGTCCGGTGAGGACGCGCAGGCGTGGGGTGTGGTGATCTCGACCGACACCGCCTTCCTGATCGGCGCGCTGGCCATCATCAGGCCGAAATTCCCTGCCCGGCTGCGGATCTTCCTGCTCACGTTGGCCGTTGTCGACGACGTCGGCGCGCTGTGCGTGATCGCGTTGTTCTACTCCGACCGCATCCAAGTGGTCCCGTTGGTGATTTCTGTTGTGCTCATCGGCGCGATCGCGCTGGTGCGGTTGCTGCCTGCCGCTCGTGGTCCGGCCTACGCGGTGCTGGCCTTCGGGCTCTGGGTGGCGCTGTTCGTGGCGGGTGTGCATCCGACGCTGGCCGGCGTTGCGGTCGCATTGTTGATCCCGGTCTTCACACCCGAGCGGCGGCAGGTCGAACAGGCCGTCGATCTGATGCGGGCATTTCGGCAGTCGCCGAATTCGCAATACGCCAGGGCGGCGACTCGTGGTCTGCGGCAGTCGATTTCGATTAATGAGCGGCTACAGACAACCGTCGGCCCCTATGTGTCGTTTCTGGTGTTGCCACTGTTCGCGTTGGTCAACGCCGGGGTGCTACTCGACCGGAACAGCGTGGTGGCGGCGATGCGCTCGCCGCTGACGTGGGGCATCGTCGCGGGCCTGGTGATCGGAAAGTTCGTCGGCATCACCGGCGCGACGTGGTTTATGCGGCGCACCGGCATCGGGCAGCTGGCTCCGGGCCTGACGCTGCGCAGGGTGACCGGTGGCGCGGCGCTGTCCGGAATCGGTTTCACCATCTCGCTTTTCATCGTCGACATCGCGATCAGCGACCCGGCGCGCAAGGAGCAGGCCCTGATCGGCGTCCTCATCGCGTCGGTCACCGCCTTCCTCGCCGGCTGGGCCATCTTCCGGATCACCGACTGGGTGAGCCCGCCGGAACCGGTGGGCATGAAGCTGCTGCGGCCCGTCGATCCCGAGCGCGACCACATCCGCGGGAATCCCGACGCTCCGCTGACCCTTGTGGAGTACGGCGATTACGAATGCCCGTTCTGCAGCAGGGCGACCGGCGCGATCGATGAGGTTCGAGCGCATTTCGGCGATGAGTTGCGTTACGTGTGGCGCCACCTTCCGCTGGAGCGGGTGCACCCGCGCGCATTCGACGCCGCACGGGCTGCCGAGGCGGCGGCATTGCAGGGCAAGTTCTTTGAGATGGGGCGCGAACTGTTCGGTCATCAAGACGATCTCGAGTGGTCGGACATGTACCGCTATGCGGTGGCCATCGGTTGCGATATCGACCGGTTCGACCAGGACGTGCGGGTGCACGCCTCGAAGGTGCTGCACCGGGTGCAGGACGACGCGCAGGACGCCGAGCTGATGGATCTCAACTCGACGCCGACGTTCTTCGTCAACGGCAAGCGGCATAAGGGGCCATGGGATTCGGCGAGCCTGATCCGCGCACTGGAGGAAGGTCGGTCTTCAAGCTCGTGAGATGCTGAGCCGATGAAGCAATTCCGGCGCGGTGAACTGGTTTTCGACGTCCGCGATGACGGTCCCGCCGACGGACCGGTCGTCGTGCTGCTGCACGGATTCCCGCAGCGCAACGACTCATGGAGCGCCGTGATCGACAAGCTGACGGCACAGGGGTATCGATGCCTGGCCCCCAATCAACGCGGATACTCGCCGGGCGCGCGACCACCGCGGCGTCGCGATTACCGGATGTCGGAACTCGTCGCCGACGTCGCCGCGCTCATCGACGCCAGCGGCGCCGAGCGGGTACACCTCGTCGGGCATGACTGGGGCGCCGGGGTGGCATGGAACGTCGCGGCGCGGCTGCCCGAGCGGCTGGCATCGGTCTCGCCGATCTCGGTGCCGCATCCTGTCGCGTTCGTCAAGGCGGTGGTGACCAGCCGTCAGGTGTTGGCGTCCTGGTACATGTTCTTCTTCCACTTGCCGCGTATACCCGAACGGCTTCTGCTGCGCCGCGACGGATCGACCACAGCGATGGCGGTGTCCCTTGAGCGCGGCGGTCAGACACCGGCCAACACAGCCAGAGACGTCGCCGCGATGAGCGAGCCAGGGGCGCTGACGGCCGCCCTGAATTGGTATCGGGCGATGCTGATGGCGAAAGCACCGGGGAAGATCACCGTGCCGACGATGTACGTATGGAGCGACGCCGACGAGGCCCTGCTCGACAAGGCCGCTTATGCCAGCGGCAACTACGTCAGCGCCGATTACCGGTTCGAAGTCCTGCGCGGCGTTTCGCACTGGATCCCGGAGGAACGGCCGGACACCCTGGCCGACTTACTCCTCGACTGGTTCGGGAGTCACTCCTAGCGCGTTCTTGGCTGCCCGGCGTCGCTTGTACCACTCGTAGATCATCGGCGTTATCGAGGCGACCGCGATGAGGATGAAGATCGGCTCCAGCAGCTTCTGGATGATCTCGAACTGGCCGAGTCCATACCCGAGGAGCGTCAGGCCGACGCCCCACACGACGGCGCCGATGATGTTGAAAAGCGTGAACGCGCCGTAGCTCATCCTGGCGGCGCCTGCGGTGATCGGCGCGAGGGTTCGCACGATCGGCACGAAGCGTGCGATGACGATGGCGAACGGTCCCCGCTCCTCGAAGAAGCTGTGGGCCTCGTCGAGGTATCGCTGTTTGAGGACACGAGCATTGGGCTTGAACATCGCGGTG
>NZ_DASSCY010000270.1:0-12739 GCF_035697385.1 Mycobacterium sp.
CGATTGCGCGGTAAATGCCGCGCAGGCCAATGGTTTTCGGCGCGGTGAGGTGGAAGGTCTGCCCGTCGCGACCATCGGTGTGCATGAGAGCGACTAGCGCGTCGACCACAAAGTCGACAGGAACGATGTTGGTGCGACCGATGTCGGGCAGCACCATCGGCGTGAACCTCGGCAGTCGAGCCAGCTTGGCCAGCACCCCGAAGAAGTAATAGGGCCCGTCGACCTTGTCCATCTCACCGGTGCGGGAATCGCCGACCACCACCGCGGGCCGGTAGACCCGGTACCGCAATCCTTGGGCCGAGCGCACAAGTAATTCGGCTTCGAACTTCGTCTGGTGATACGGCGTCGGCAGGTCTTGGGCGACGTCGAAGTCATCCTCGGTGTACTCGCCGCGGTAGGTGCCTGCGACGGCGATCGACGACACATGGTGCAGTGTCGCGTCGAGCCGAAGCGCCAGATCGACCACCGCACGGGTGCCCTCGACGTTCGCGGCGCGCTGCTGCGCTTCGGGGGCGGTGATGTCGTAGATCGCGGCGCAGTGCACGACATGGTCGACGGTGCCCAGTTGCGCGACGGCGGCGTCGCTGAGCCCGAGGTCGGTCTCGGTGAGGTCGCCGACCAGCGGTTTCGCTCGCTCACCCCACTCGAGGGCCAGGTGCTCGAATCTCGCCAGCGACGCTCGACGCACCAGCACCCACACCTCGGCGGCGTCGTTGCGGGCCAGCAGCTGGGACACGACACGGCTGCCAATAAACCCGGTACCGCCGGTAACGACATAGCGCATGCGAGCCATGGTCACCCCTTGCGGGGTAAAGGTCAACTAACCGTGACGTGGCCGATATGGTCCGACTATGCCGATCGATCCCAACGCCATAGGCGCGAAAATAGACCCGCAGCTCTTCAAGTGGACGGACCGCGACACGCTGCTCTACGCGCTGGGCGTGGGTGCGGGCACCGACGATCTGGCGTTCACCACCGAGAACAGCCACGAAATCGAACAGCAGGTATTGCCGACCTACGCCGTCATCGCCTGCCTGCCGTTCGCGGCAGCGGCCAAGATCGGCACCTTCAACTTCGCCATGCTGTTGCACGGATCCCAAGAGATCCGGCTGTTCTCACCCCTGCCGCCTGCCGGCAAGCTGAGCGTCGTCGCCGAGGTCGCCGACATCCAGGACAAGGGCGAGGGCAAGAACGCGATCGTCATGCTCAAGTCGACGGGCACAGACCCGGATACGGGCACGGTGATCGCGGAGACACTGACGACGGCGGTGATCCGAGGCGAGGGCGGCTTCGGCGGGCAGCCGGGACAACGGCCGGTGGCACCGCAGATTCCCGACCGCGAACCGGATGCCAGAGTGGCACTGCCGACCCGCGAGGATCAGGCGCTGATCTACCGGCTCTCCGGCGACCGTAACCCGTTGCACAGCGACCCATGGTTCGCGCGGGAGCTGGCCGGCTTCCCCAAGCCAATCCTGCACGGGCTCTGCACGTATGGCGTCGCGGGCCGTGCGCTGGTCGCCGAACTCGGTGGCGGCGATGCGACGAAGGTCAGCGCGATCGCGGCGCGGTTCACCTCGCCCGTCTTCCCCGGCGAGACGTTGACAACGTCGATCTGGCGTACTGACTCCGGCCGCGCGGTGTTTCGCACCGAGGCATCCAACCCCGACGGGTCGAATGCGCGACTGGTCCTCGAGGACGGCGCCGCGGAATACCGCGACTAGCTACTAGGACCTGAAAAAGTGATCGCGGCTGAGCCAGTATTGGTGCCGCTCTTCACGTCGCAGTTGCTGATGGACTCGAGTCTGTAGTTATCGAGAGGTCTTGCGAGTGGAGGTCTCGGCAACTGGGTGACGCCGTGAAGACGAGTGATCCGATCGCCGAAGCCAGCCGTCACGGGCGTCTCGTCCGCGAAGCGGCGCCAGACGACGCCCGTCGGGCAACACTCACCCTGACTCAGGACGGTCTCGAGGTCTTGGCCGCTGCGCATGACTATCAGGACGGCGTCTTCGCGGAGCTGACCGCCGGGTGGCCGGCCAAGGACGCGGCCAGATTCGCGACGTATCTACGGCGCCTCGCCGACCAATAGCTTCGAACCGCCGATGGCCGCCGCCTCGGATTGAAAGGATGCTGGCAGGAACGTCCGCACAACGCGGTGTGAAATGGGCGGTGGTACGGCATGAAGTTGATCGTTGGTTACCTGGCCACATCCGGCGGCGCGGACGCACTGGCGTTGGCCGTTCGGATTGCCCGAACCGTCGGTGCGGAGGTGGACGCGTGCATCGTCCTGCCGCCCGACCGGCCCGCGCTCGCGCCGGCAGGAGACTATGACGAACTCCTCGCCGAGCAGGCCGAGAAATGGCTGGCCGAAGCGCAGGCGTCGGTACCTGAGGACGTTGTTGTGCGAGGACACGTCAGTTTCGACGACTCCTTTGCCGACGGCCTGATTCGAGAAACCGCGCGGCTGGAGGCCGACGCCATCGTGGTTGGCGGATCGGGCGGCGGACTTGCCGGAAGCTACTCGCTCGGGTCGGTGGTCAACGAGCTGCTGCACTCGGCGCCGGTGCCCGTCGCAGTCGCGCCGCGCGGCGCCAGGAATTCGGCGATCGAGCGCGTCCGTGAGATAACCTGCGCCGTCGGGGAGCGCCAGGGCGCAGATCTGTTGCTGGACACCGCCGTACGGTTCAGCAAGGCGGCGGGCACGCCCCTTCGACTGGTGTCTCTGGTGGCACTGGATCCGACATTCGGTGCGCTTCGCGGTGACGAAGCGGCGGTTCGGGAACGTGCACATGCGCATGCCCGGCAAACGCTGGAAACGGCGAAAAGTTCACTCCCGGAAGGTTTTCCGGTGACGTCGACGATTGTCGACGGCGGCTCTGTCGAGGAGGCGGTCGGCAAACTCGAATGGCATGACGGTGACGTGATCATGGTCGGATCAAGCCGGCTGAGCGTGCCCAAGCGACTGTTCCTCGGCTCGACCGCCGCCAAGATGCTGCGCGTGCTCGAGGTCCCGATGATGGTCGTGCCAAGGGATCAACTCAGCGAAGCGGACCTTCCGTAATTCGCGACGGCCGAGTCAGAGCATGCGTGCGTCAGGCGGAACGTCGACGGCGTGCTGCTCGAGTAGTTCCAGCGGGATGAGCTCGAGCACGCTCTCGCTGGTCGCCTCGAGGACAACCGGCGCGGCGGCCCCGTCATGGAAAGCCTGCAGCCACCGGGCCGCCACCACGCACCACCGATCGCCGGGATGCAGTCCGGGGAAATCCCACTCCGGCCGGGGTGTGACCAGGTCGTTGCCGGTCGAAACCTGGTGTTCGAGGAACTCTCGGGTCATCACGGCACACACGCCGTGCACGCCGATGTCCTCGGGCCCGACCCGGCAATAGGAGTCGCGGTAGAAGCCGGTGATCGGATCGTCGCCGCACGCTGCGAGCGCGCTGCCACGGACGTTGCGTTCGGCCACGCCACCAGCTTGGCAGAACCTGACGTCGGCCGAGAGACGATCGAACATTAGTTCGATACACTCTGGGAGTGGGCTGGCATAACGGGCCTCCGAGCTGGACGGAGATGGAGCGGGTGCTTACGGGCAAGCCGCGCCGTGCGGGCTGGCCTATTGATGAGCAGGTGGGCGATGGCGGCGACAGCCCCGCCTGGTCACGCAAGCGCGGAAGCTTCGAGCCGCTGGATGTGCAGCGGCCGTCCTCGTCGGTCCCGTACGCCGAGCTGCACGCGCATTCCGCCTACAGCTTTCTCGACGGTGCCAGCACGCCGGAGGAACTGGTCGAGGAGGCCGCCCGGCTCGACCTGCGCGCCATCGCGCTGACCGATCACGACGGGCTTTACGGGGTGGTGCGCTTCGCCGAAGCGGCCAAGGAACTCAACGTGCAGACCGTCTTCGGCGCCGAACTGTCGCTTGGCAACGTCGCCCGCACCGAGGATCCCGATCCGCCAGGACCGCACCTGCTGGTGCTTGCCCGCGGGCCGGAAGGGTATCGACGGCTGTCGCGGCAACTGGCGTCGGCACACCTTGCCGGCGGTGAAAAGGGCAAGCCGCGTTACGACTTCGACGCGCTGACCGAAGCGGCAGGCGGGCATTGGCATATCCTGACCGGCTGTCGCAAAGGCCATGTGCGCCACGCGCTTTCCCGAGGCGGCCCTGAGGCGGCCGCTCACGCACTTGCCGATCTGGTCGATCGGTTCGGCAGGGATCGAGTCAGCATCGAGCTGACCCACCATGGGCATCCGCTCGACGACGAGCGCAATGCCGCGCTGGCCGAGTTGGCTCCGCGGTTCGGGCTCGGCATCGTCGCCACCACCGCCGCCCACTTCGCCGAGCCGTCACGGGGCCGGCTGGCCATGGCGATGGGAGCGATCCGGGCGCGGAACTCGATCGACGAGGCGGCCGGTTACCTTGCCCCGCTGGGAGGTTCGCACCTGCGCTCCGGAGACGAGATGGCGCGGCTGTTCGCTCATCACCCCGAGGTGGTGACCGCCGCCGCCGACCTCGGCGAGCAGTGCGCGTTCAGGCTGTCCCTGATCGCCCCGCAGTTGCCGCCATTCGACGTGCCGGACGGACACACCGAGGACAGCTGGCTGCGGCATCTGGTGATGGACGGCGCCCACCACCGGTACGGTCCGCCGGAGCGGGCGGCGCGGGCCTACGCGCAGATCGAGCACGAGCTGAAAATCATTGAGCAGCTGACCTTCCCGGGCTACTTCCTGGTGGTGCATGACATCACCCGGTTCTGCCGCGAGAACAGCATCCTTGCCCAGGGCAGGGGATCGGCAGCCAACTCGGCGGTCTGCTACGCGCTCGGCGTCACCAACGTCGACCCGATCGCCAACGAGCTGCTGTTCGAGCGGTTCCTGTCCCCGGCGCGCGACGGCCCGCCGGACATCGACATCGACATCGAATCGGACCTGCGTGAGAAGGCGATTCAATACGTTTACGAACGCTACGGCCGTGACTACGCCGCCCAGGTTGCCAATGTCATCACCTACCGCGGCCGCAGCGCGGTGCGCGACATGGCCCGCGCACTGGGATTTTCCCAGGGGCAGCAGGACGCGTGGAGCAAGCAGATCGGCCAGTGGGGGAACTTGGCCGAATCACCTCACACCGAAGACATTCCTGAACAGGTGATCGACCTGGCGATGCAGATCTCCAACCTGCCCCGGCACATGGGCATCCATTCCGGCGGCATGGTGATCTGCGACCGCCCCATCGCCGACGTGTGCCCGGTGGAGTGGGCGCGGATGGAGAACCGCAGCGTGCTGCAATGGGACAAAGACGACTGCGCGGCAATAGGTTTGGTGAAGTTCGACCTGCTCGGACTTGGCATGCTCTCTGCGCTGCATTACGTCATCGACCTGGTTGCCGAGCACAAGGGCATCCAGGTGGACCTTGCCAAGCTGGACCTGAGCGAGCCCGCGGTGTACGAAATGCTGCAGCGCGCCGATTCCGTCGGTGTGTTCCAGGTGGAGTCACGAGCGCAGATGGCCACGCTGCCGCGACTGAAGCCGCGGGTGTTCTACGACCTGGTGGTCGAGGTCGCGTTGATCCGGCCGGGTCCGATCCAGGGCGGGTCGGTGCACCCGTACATCCGGCGGCGCAACGGTGACGAGCCGATCACCTACGACCACCCGTCGATGGAGCCGGCGTTGCGAAAGACATTGGGCATACCGCTGTTTCAAGAGCAACTCATGCAGCTGGCCGTTGACTGCGCGGGCTTTACCGCCGCCGAGGCCGATCAGCTGCGCCGGGCGATGGGATCCAAACGCTCGACCGAGCGGATGCGACGGCTGCGGGGCAGGTTCTACGAGGGCATGCAGGAACGTCACGGCATCACTGGCGAGGTAGCCGACCGCATCTACGAGAAGCTTGAGGCGTTCGCCAATTTCGGCTTTCCGGAAAGTCATTCGCTGTCGTTCGCGTCGCTGGTGTTCTATTCGTCATGGTTCAAGCTGCACCATCCAGCGGCGTTCTGCGCTGCGCTGTTGCGCGCGCAACCGATGGGCTTCTACTCACCGCAGTCACTGGTGGCCGACGCCCGCAGGCACGGGGTTATCGTGCACGGGCCCGACGTCAACGCCAGCCTGGCGCACGCCACTTTGGAGAACCAGGGCATGGGGGTGCGACTCGGCCTTGGCAGTGTTCGTCACATCGGCGACGAGCTGGCCGAGCAGATTGTTGACGAACGAAAGGCCAACGGGCCGTTCACGACTCTCTTGGATCTGACCGGGCGGCTGCAGCTGTCCGTGCCGCAGACCGAGGCGCTCGCGACCGCAGGGGCGCTGGGCTGCTTCGGGATCACCCGCCGCGAAGGGCTGTGGGCCGCAGGCGCGGCCGCCACCCAGCGCCCTGACCGGCTGCCGGGCGTGGGGTCGTCGTCGCACATCCCGTCGCTGCCCGGCATGACCGAACTCGAGCTGGCTGCCGCCGACGTGTGGGCGACGGGCATTTCGCCCGACAGCTATCCCACCCAGTTCCTGCGGGATGACCTCGATGCTCTTGGAGTGGTTGCGGCAGACAAACTGTTGGAGGTGCCCGACGGTACACGGGTCCTGGTTGCCGGCGCGGTGACGCATCGGCAGCGCCCCGCGACCGCGCAGGGCGTCACCTTCATCAACCTCGAGGACGAGACCGGGATGGTGAATATCCTGTGCTCGCCGGGGGTTTGGGCGCGGCACCGCAGACTTGCCCAGACGGCGCCGGCGCTCCTGATCCGCGGTCAGGTACAGAACGCCACCGGCGCCGTCACCGTGGTCGCCGACCGAATTGGCAAGCTCACCATGTCGGTCAACTCCCGCAGCAGGGACTTCCGCTAAGCGGCCGCCCCGGACTCACCCGAATCCGATTCCCCCTCTGAACCGGCTTCGTTGGTCGCATCGTCGGAGACATCGCCAGCGTCGTCCGTGTCGTCGTCGCCGACTTCCCCTGGGCGGGCGACGAGGCCGGTCCGCACCGGCTCCCGCGAATCCGTCTCTGTGACCCCGCCGGCGGAAGCACTGTCGGTGTCCGACTCGGCGACCGTCTCTGAAGTGTCGGTCTCCACGGCTTCCGTCTCGGTGGACTCGTCCTCCGTGGCGTCGTCATCCCCGACGGCCTCCGTTGACGCCTCGGTTTCGTCAACCTCGGTCTCCGTCGCCTCTGGCGCCTGGGTGGCTTCCGTAGCCTCCGTGGTCTGGTCAACCGAAACTGTCTCTGCCGCAGCATCTTCGGCTTCGGTGGCGTCAGATTCCGATGTTTCGGTGTCGCCCACGGCAGTATCTTCTGCTACGGCCTTCGCGGCCATGGTGGTTCCTTCAGCCACCTCCTCCTGTATCTCCGGAGCGAGCGACACCGCTGCCACACCGCCCGGGTTGAAGATGTTGGCTATCGCCTGGGATACGGCAGCGACAAACGCATTCATGGAATCGACGAAGCCCTGGAAAGCGGCCTGCATCTGGTTGAAGAATTGCTGCAAGGCCTGCGCGATCTGGGCTCCAAGATCCGGCGGACCCGACGGGCCGGGCGGCAGACTCCCTGGCGGGTGCGCTTCGATGAAGTCTTTGATGACCTCGGCGGCCGACTTCGCGGTCCACTGCAACGTGGTCAGGTCGAAGTAGAAGAGACCAAACGATCCGTCTTCGGTAACGACGCCCTCGAGGCGGTCACGCGTGGTGTAGATGAATGACGGTCCTGCGTAATCGAGTTCGGACCACGCATTCAGGAAGTCCTCGATGAACTGGGCCTGCTGCTCGGGGGTGACGGCGTTGGGGCCTCCGGTGGGTAACCCGTACTCCGTCGCCCAGATTCGCAGGGCCTCGTCGCCGTTGTCGATCATCAACTGCCGGATGGCGATCATCTGTTCCAACGGCGAATTGGCCTTCCACGGCTCATACCAGGTGTGTTCGCCTTCCGAGAACTTCGTCGTGTACTGGTAGGGGTGGATCGACAGTGCGTCGAAGAAGCCCTGCGCGCCGTTCGCGTACATCGTCTCCACGAAGTCCCTGGCGTCCAATGTGATACCGCCGAAGGTGGTTACCGTGCCGAGCACGCCGGCGACGACCGTCGCGTCCGGGTTCGCCCCTTTGATCGCCGTGTAGGCCTGCTTCAACAACTCCGTGTATGCCACGGGATCGATCTCGGGTCCCCAGGATGCGACGTAGTTCGGCTCATTCCACACCTCGTATGCCGACACCTTGTCGCCGAAACGCTGCGCTGCGAGTGCCGCGAATGCGGCGAACTTCTGCGGGTCCGGCGCCACCCCGTAGCAACCCAGGCAGCCGCTACCGTCCTGCCCACCCCAATACGGCGTGGCGTTCAGAACCCCGAGCACCGACATATTGCGCGACGCGGCCTCGTTGACGATGAAGTCGACCTTGGACCAGTCGGGCGGGAAGAAGAATTCCAACAGGTCGCCCGGCGGAACCTTGTAGATGTCGCCCCACGGGACCAGCACCCGGACCGTATTGACCCCCAGCGACTGCATCTGGTCGAAGGTCGCAACGATGTCGGCCTGCGACATGCCATACAAGTCGGAGTCCGCAATGCCGACCGTCGTCGACGATTCATTGATAGCTGTCGTCAGGTTGTAGCTCAGCGCGACCGTTCTGGGTTTCTGCTGGAGCAAATCGCTCATCGCGATGAGCATGATGGCTAACGGCACCATGGCAATCACGGTTGCTACCGCGATTCGGCGAACTCCACGAACGCTTCGGTGCCGCATCGGGCGCTCCCTTCAGCTCTGGATCGTCGACCCCTCGGCGACGTGATGGGAGTCAAATTAACGCACGTGAAAGTAATTCGCGAGCGGATTCAGAAAAGCTGACATTGCACGCTCATTCCTTACCGCTAAGTAACCTTCATGGCGCGCTCGAATGAACGTTGCGGCAATCATCAATTTTGCGTAATTCTGCGAAAACAGCAACGAATGCACGCGCCATTCTTGCTGGCGAGAAGCGCCGGTTGAGCATGTGATCATGCAGGTAGATCAGCTATTATTGGCAGAATCGGATATTACTACGGAGTAAAATCCGCCTGTAATTGCAACCGGATATGCAAACACAGCAACGTCGCTGCCCCGAACGTCGAGGCGTCGACAACAATTGTTGTCATCTGCTGATAGCCGTCCGGTATGCATTCGCGCGAACGGCAGTCCGCCGCCTTTGATCTTGATTCTTGGGGTGTGGACGGACACGGGCACGAGCGTCGACGGCCTCGAGCTCGCGCCCGGCCGCGTCCCGGAACTGCCCGCGAAGCCGGATGCCACTGACTCCATGCGGACGCAGAATCGAGCCGGGCCGCATACGGCCCGCACCCAGAATCCGAAGGCAAATGCCTTAGCGCCCGCATTGTGCGACCGCAAACCTAGCGGGTCGCATTAGCTGATCTTGGACGCCGCTCCGCGGGCATCGAGCGGGCGGTATCAGCCCTCGGTCGGCGTTGTCCAGACCTTGTCGACGGTGATCTTCAGCCGGGTGTTGTAACTGCCCATCGCGTCGGATAGCCCGAACTGCTCGGCGTCGGCCTTGTACTTGGCCCAATACGCATCGTCTTCGCGCGGGTCGGCATCGACCGCGTCGACCTCGGCCTGCCCGCCGACGACGATGATTCCGGCACCGTTGCCGTCGGAGTCCAGGTTCAGGCTCACCCGCGGATGGGCCTTGACGTGCCGAACCTTCGCCGCGTCCGCCATCGTGTAGACGAAGATGTCCTTGCCGTCGAAGTAGAACCACACGAGCCGCGGTACTGGCTGCCCTGATTTCGCGACTGTCGTCAGCCAGCCGTAGTGGTCGGATTCGAGCCGACTGGTTACCTCTTGCGTGAATTCGATTGACATGTCGCGAATGTAGTCTCGGCGAGATGACAGCCGAGAAGACGCTGAATCTGTCCGTCGACGAGGTCCTGACCACCACGCGCTCGGTGCGCAAGCGGTTGGATTTCGAGAAGCCGGTCCCACGCGAAGTGCTGCTGGAATGTCTCGAGCTGGCGATCCAGGCGCCGACGGGCTCCAACGCCCAGGGATGGCAGTGGGTTTTCGTCGAGGACGCCGACAAGAAGAAGGCGCTTGGCGACATCTATCGCGCCAGCTTTTCGATGTATCGCCAGATGCAGGAGCCGCAGTACGCCGAGGGCGACAGCCGCGGTGAGCAGCGCGCCCGGGTGGTCTCGTCCGCGGAGTATCTCGCGGAGCACATGCACGAGGCGCCGTGGCTGCTGGTGCCGTGCCTCGAGGGACGGGTCGACGAGGCGCCACAGCTCAGCGCCTCGTTCTGGGGTTCGCTGCTGCCAGCCGCGTGGAGCTACATGCTTGCGTTGCGGTCTCGCGGACTGGGGTCGGCGTACACCACGCTGCACCTACTCGGCGATGGCGAGAAGCAGGCCGCCGAGGTGCTCGGCATCCCGTTCGAGAAGTACAGCCAGGGCGGCCTGTTCCCGATCGCCTACACCAAGGGCACCGACTTCAAGCCCGCGAAGCGCCTGCCCGTCGAGCAGATCGTGCACTGGGACACCTGGTGAGCAGATAGCTCACACCGCGCCCGTGAACCCGCTTTGCCGCCACGCCTCGTAGACGGCGACCGCCGCGGCGTTGGACAGGTTCAGCGACCGCCGCCCCGCCAGCATGGGAATGCGCACTTTGGCGGTGATGTGTGGGTCGGCCAGCGTCGCGTCGTCCAGCCCGGTCGGTTCGGGGCCGAACATCAACACGTCACCGGGCCGGTACTCGACATCGGCGAACGACGTCGTGGCGTGTGCGGTGAACGCGTACACCCGCTCCGGTGTCAACGCACTCCACGCGGCGGTCAGGTCGGAGTGAACGGTGACCGATGCCAGGTCGTGGTAGTCCAGGCCTGCGCGCCGGAGTTTGGGTTCGGACAGGTCGAATCCAAGCGGTTCGACGAGATGCAATTCGCATCCGGTTGCGGCGACCATCCGGATCGCATTGCCGGTGTTGGGTGCGATGCGCGGTTGGTGGAACATCAGCCGAAACATTCGATGATGATCGCATCGGTAATGCAGTCGCACGCCAGATGCATTTGCTCGCTTCGCGCAGAACGAACGAACACCAAGGTTATGAACTCTGTCTGTTCAGTAAGAATTGTGGAAACGGCCCGGCATGGCTGGCATACTCGACCAATTGCCAGGCCTAAGACGCCCGCCCGAGCGAGGGCGAAATCAGCAGGAAGCCTTATGAATGACGCTCGATTACTGAAATGCGGTCAAGCGGCCGATAGCGTGGGCGGCCGCGCATGACCGCGTTCACCCAGCTTAAGCAGGCGGACGGGACGCTCGTCGATTTCGAAACCAAAACAGCGACACCTGCCAAGCGCCCGTCGCGATGGTCGCTGACGAATTGGCCTGTTCGCTGGAAAGTGTTCGCGATCGTCTTGGTGCCACTGGTTCTGGCCGGAACTTTCGGTGGATTGCGGATATACGCGGCCATGAACGAGGCGTCCGATCTACGACGAGCGGCCGACCGTGCCGAATTAGTGCCGGCCATTGTCAGCTACATGGCCGCACTCGAGGGCGCCATGGTGGCGGGCACCGAGGGCGGCGACACCCAGTCGGCGCTCAGCCAGTACGACACCCGCAAATCCGAACTCGGCCAGCGCCTCGAAGACACCGACGTCATACCGGATGTCCGATTGGCCACCAACACGCTGCTGGACTACGGCCAGGACCTGGTCAACAAGGTCATGTCCAACGCGATCGACCTGCGTACCCGCGTCACCACCTATGCACCGCTGCTGCTCACGTCGGAAACCGCGATCACCGGGTCGGTGCGCAGCGACGACCAGAGCGTCCAACTGCGGGCTGAAGCGTTGTCCCGCGCCGTCGGTGCCCGCGGTCAGATGGCCATGCAACAGATGTTGGTCAATCGCGGCGTCGACCTTCCTGAGCCGGAAGTGCGCACGTCGATGATCACGCTGGCCGGTACGGAGCCGTCCACCATCAACGGCATGAGCAAGCTGCTCGGCGGTGCCTCGAACGAGGCGGCGACGCTGCGCTCGGAAATGGTCAAGCGGATGTCGCTGATGTCCAACCCGGCGATCCCGGTCGTCGGCAATCCGGAGTTGTTAGCCTCGCAGCAGGCCACGCGCCAGGTCGCGGACAAGCTGATCGCCGACACCACTTCAGCGATCCCCGCCGCCGTCGAGCAGGAGGCGAACGCGTCGCGTACGGCCGCGATCCGCGACGTGGCGATCGTCGTTGGCGCGATCCTGCTGGTCCTGCTGCTGGTCATCTTCGTGGCGCGCTCGCTCGTCCGCCCGCTCCGGAGGCTGCGCGACAGCGCCCTCAAGGTGGCCCACGAGGACTTGTCTCGCGAGATCGAGCGGGTGCGCGCAGGCGGGGAACCCGGGCCCGTCGAGCCGATCCCCGTGCACACCTCCGAGGAGGTCGGACAGGTCGCGCACGCCGTCGACGAGCTGCATGAGCAGGCCGTCTTCCTGGCCGGCGAGCAGTCCCGGCTGCAGCTGCAGGTGAGCGACATGTTCGAGACGTTGTCGCGGCGCAGCCGATCGCTGGTCGACCAGCAGCTCTCGCTCATCGACCGGCTCGAGCGCAACGAGGAGGACCCCGAGCGGCTGGAGAGCCTGTTCCGGCTCGACCATCTGGCCGCACGGATGCGCCGCAACGGCGCCAACCTGCTGGTGCTCTCCGGGGCGAGGATCCCGCGCGACCAGGCGGCACCGGTGCCCGTGGCGGCCATCGTCAACGCCGCCGCATCGGAGGTCGAGGACTACGCCAGGGTGATCA
>NZ_DASSCY010000271.1:0-8902 GCF_035697385.1 Mycobacterium sp.
AGACGTGTTGGCACCCATCGACGAGCGGGTCGCGCAGGTGTGACCTGAAGGAGGGCAATGACTCAGGCTGAGACGGTCGAGGAGCAACCACAGCTGCGGCGAGTCATGGGCCCAGGCCTGCTGCTCTTGTTCATTGTCGGCGACATCCTTGGCACCGGCGTCTACGCGTTGACCGGTGACGTGGCCGCCGAAGTCGGTGGGGCGGCGTGGGTTCCGTTCCTCGTCGCATTCCTCATCGCGACGGTCACCGCGTTCAGCTACCTGGAGCTGGTGACCAAGTATCCTCAGGCGGCCGGCGCTGCGCTCTACGCGCACAAGGCTTTTGGCGTGCAGTTCATCACGTTCCTGGTTGCGTTCATCGTGATGTGTTCGGGCATCACGTCGGCGTCAACAGCGTCTCGGTTCTTCGCCGCCAATCTCTCTACCGCGTTCGATTTCAACTGGGGCAAGTTCGTCCTCGCCGCGGTCGCACTGCTGTTCATGGCGATGCTCGCCGCGGTGAACCTGCGCGGGGTGGGGGAGAGCGTCAAGCTCAACGTCGGGCTCACCATCATCGAGATCACCGGCCTGCTGCTGGTGATCTTGGTGGGGCTGTGGGCTTTCACCGGCGGCGGCGCGGACGTCGACTTCTCGCGCGTCATCGCGTTCGATACCGCGAGCGACAAGAACGCGTTCATGGCCGTCACGGCCGCCACGTCGTTGGCGTTCTTCGCGATGGTCGGTTTCGAAGACTCGGTGAACATGGCCGAAGAGACCAAAGACCCGGTGCGGGTGTTTCCCAAGGCGTTGTTGACGGGTTTGTCGATCGCAGGTGTCGTCTATGTCATCGTGTCGATCGTCGCGGTGGCGCTCGTACCGGTCGGCACGCTGGCGGCCAGTGACACACCGCTTGTCGAGGTGGTAAAGGCCGGTGCGCCAGGCCTTCCGATCGAAGACATCCTGCCGTTCATTTCGATGTTCGCGGTGTCGAACACGGCGTTGATCAACATGCTGATGGCCAGCCGGTTGATCTACGGCATGGCTCGCCAGCATGTGTTGCCGCCGGTGCTCGGCGCTGTGCACCCGAGGCGGCTGACACCGTGGGTGGCGATCCTGTTCACCACCACGATCGCGTTCGGCCTCATCTTCTATGTCACCGTCTTCGCGAACAGCAGCGCGATCTCATTGCTCGGTGGCACCACATCGCTATTGCTGCTTGCGGTCTTCGCGATGGTCAACGTCGCGGTGCTGGTGTTGCGGCGCGACGTCCAGGCGGCCGGTGGGCATTTCAAGACGCCGACAGTGTTGCCCGTGATCGGTTGTGTGACGTCGTTCTATCTGGTGACTCCGCTGTCCGGGCGGCCGGGCCAGCAGTACCTGCTGGCGTTGATCCTGATCGGGATCGGCATCGTGCTGTTCTTCGTCACCATGCTGATCAACCGTCAGCTCGGCATCCGCGACGCCGGAATCAAAGATCCGCACCTGGGTGCGCCGCCCGACTAGGTGTCGAGCATTCCCCGGATAGCGCTCAACTCGCGCTGGGCCTCGGCGAGCAGTTCGGACGCACGGTTCAATCGGTTGGCAAGGGCGGTCTGGTCGCGGCTAGCGCGCCGCTGCGGGATGAGATCGGCGGGCAGCGTCGGGGTGACGATGTAGCCGGTGACGAAGTCGCCGTAGATGGTCACGTCTTCTGGGCGCTGGTACCAATACAGCGCGACGTACGCACAAATCACTGCGTCGACGGGATCCTCGTCGCGGTCGAGTTGTCCCGGCCGGGTCGCGGCCTCGATCCGCTTGCGCAGTTCCACCCAGGCCACGCTGCGATTCGCCCGCAGCCGCGGGGTTGCCGCGTCGAGCCCCTCGATCAGCGTCATCAATTGGAGCAACTCGCGGTGGCGATCCTCGAAGGCGCCGCGCTTGTACTTCAGCGTCTTCTTGAGCCCGAACAGCACGACCGTCGCCGGGTGCGGGTAGACCTCGATGGCCCGTCGGCTCGCACTGGATGACGGGTCCATGTCGAGGCCGAGCGCGCTCGCTATCCGCGCACCCCGCGGATCCTTGAATTCGGGCTTCTCGGCGAATGCCGGGCGCGCGCCGGCATCGAACCGCTGAAAATCGCGATTGAGCGCCGTCTCGCATGCCCGGTGGCCCGTCGGGTTGTTGACGATCAGCGGCGCATCGATGGCGACCAGGCATTCGTCGCCGACGTACCGAGCGATCGCGTCCTCGATGCTCGCATCGTCCTGCGCGGCACCGACGTGCATCAGCCGGCCATCGGGGTCGATCACCGCGATACCGGTCTGGCTTTTCTCGCCCCACGCAAGATCGAGCCCAACGAAGTACATGGGCCCAGCCTGCCCTACTCGCGCCGTAAGCTGTGTGTCTGTGACGATCCCGAATGTGCTGGCCAGCCGGTACGCCAGCGACGAGATGGTGGCGATCTGGTCGCCGGAGGCCAAAGTGGTCGCCGAGCGCCGGTTGTGGCTGGCGGTGTTGCGAGCGCAGGCCGAGTTGGGTGTGGATGTCCCCGATGGCGTGGTGGCGGACTACGAGCGGGTGCTCGAGGACGTCGACCTGTCCTCGATCGCGGCGCGCGAGCGGGTGTTGCGTCACGACGTCAAGGCGCGCATCGAGGAGTTCAACGCATTAGCCGGCCACGAACATGTGCACAAGGGCATGACGAGCCGCGACCTCACCGAAAACGTTGAGCAGCTTCAGATTCGACGATCTCTGGAACTCGTTTTCTCGCACGGTGTGGCCGTGGTGGCCCGGCTGGCCGAGCGGGCGATCAGCTACCGCGATCTGGTGATGGCGGGCCGCAGCCACAACGTCGCCGCACAGGCCACCACGTTGGGCAAACGGTTCGCGTCGGCCGCCGAAGAGATGCTTCTTGCGCTGCAGCGGTTGGGTTCGTTGATCGAGCGTTACCCGCTGCGCGGCATCAAGGGTCCGATGGGCACCGCACAGGACATGCTCGACCTCTTCGACGGCGATGTTGACCGGCTTGCGCAGTTGGAACGGCGGGTCGCCGAATTCCTCGGCTTCACCGACATCTTCACCAGCGTCGGACAGGTCTATCCGCGATCGCTGGACCATGACGTCGTCTCCGCGCTGGTGCAGGTCGGCGCCGGACCGTCGTCGCTGGCGCACACCATCCGGCTGATGGCCGGCCACGAACTGGTGACCGAGGGCTTTGCGCCCGGTCAGGTCGGCTCGTCGGCGATGCCGCACAAGATGAACACGCGCTCGTGTGAGCGGGTGAACGGGCTGCAGGTGGTGCTGCGCGGCTATGCGTCGATGGCGGGAGAGTTGGCAGGCGCGCAGTGGAACGAGGGCGACGTGTTCTGTTCGGTGGTGCGACGCGTCGCGCTGCCCGACGCGTTCTTCGCGGTCGACGGGCAGATCGAGACGTTCCTGACGGTGCTCGACGAGTTCGGCGCTTACCCGGCGGTGATCCAGCGTGAACTCGACCGCTACCTGCCGTTCCTGGCCACCACGCGAATCCTGATCGCGGCCGTGCGCTCCGGAATGGGCCGCGAAGCGGCGCACGAGGTGATCAAGGAACACGCCGTCGCGGTGGCGCTGGGGATGCGCGAGAAGGGCTTGGAGCCCGACTTGTTGGACCGACTGGCCGCGGATCCGCGGTTGCCGTTGGACCGGCCAGGATTGGATGCGGCGCTGGCGGATAAGCAGGCATTCACCGGCGCGGCGGGCGATCAGGTCGACCGGGTCGTCGAGGCTGTCGACGAATTGGTCAGCCGCTATCCGGAGGCGGCGAAGTACACCTCGGGTGCGATCCTGTGAGCTCGTTGTCCGAGATCGACTTCACCGATCTGGACAACTTCGCGTCGGGCTTCCCACACGCACTTTTTGCCGAGCACCGGCGCGAGGCCCCCGTGTACTGGCACCCGGCGACGGAGAACACGCCCGACGGAGAGGGCTTCTGGTCCGTCGCCACCTACGCGGAAACCCTTGCGGTGCTTCGTGATCAGGAGACGTACTCGTCGGTGACCGGTGGTTCGCGGCCGTTTGGCGGAACCCTTTTGCAGGACCTTTCCATTGCCGGTCAGGTGCTGAACATGATGGACGATCCGCGGCATTCCGAGATTCGGCGGCTGGTCAGTTCGGGCCTGACGCCGCGGATGATCACGCGCGTGGAAGACGACCTGCGTGCACGGACCCGGCGGCTCATCGACTCGATTGTTGACGGCGAGCCGTTCGACTTCGTCGTAGATGTGTCCGCAGAACTGCCCATGCAAATGATCTGCATCCTGCTGGGAGTGCCTGAGTCCGAACGTCATTGGCTGTTCGAGGCGATCGAGCCCAGCTTCGACTTCGGCGGTTCCCGCAAGGCGTCGATCACCCGGCTGTCCATCGAGGAAGCCGGTTCACGGATGTACAACTACGGCCAGGAGCTGATCGCAGCCAAACGGGCCGCGCCGACCGACGACATGCTGTCGGTGGTCGCCAACGCGGACGTCAGCGACGTCGAGGTGTACCTGTTCTTCAACCTGCTGTTCAGCGCCGGCGCCGAGACCACCCGCAACGCAGTGGCGGGCGGGCTGCTGGCGTTGGCCGAGAATCCCGACCAATTGGCCTTGCTGAGTAGTGATTTGGATGTTCTGCCGACGGCGGTCGAGGAGATGGTGCGATGGACGTCGCCGTCGCCGTCGAAGCGGCGCACCGCCACATGCGCGGCCACTCTTAGCGGGCACTCGATCGAGCCTGGACAGAAGGTGTTGGTGTGGGAGGGTTCGGCGAATCGGGATGCTCTGGTGTTCGATTCGCCGGACACGTTCGACGTGACGCGTAAGCCCAATCCGCACTTAGGGTTTGGCCAGGGCGTGCACTACTGCCTCGGTGCGAACCTGGCACGGCTGGAGTTGCGCGTCTTGTTCGAGGAGCTGCTCGGTCAGTTCAGTTCGGTTCAGGTGGTCAAGCCGGTGGAGTGGACGCGCAGCAATCGGCACACCGGCATCCGCCATTTGGTGGTCGAGCTGAGGGCATGAGGCCGGATGCATTCGCGGCGGTCATGGCGACCGGCATCGTGTCAATCGCCGCTGCGGACCACGGTTTTCATGTGGCCAGTGACGTTCTGGTGGTTCTGGCCGCCGCAGCCTTTCCGGTGCTGATCGTGATGGTGGCACGTGCTTGGCGCGGCTTCGACTTCGGCGATCTCGATGTGCCGCTGGGCTTGTTCACATACGTCGCCGCGTGTGCGGTGCTGGCGGCGCGGCTGGCTGAGCACCGGATCGTGCTGTGGGTGCTCGCCGGGATGGCGTTGCAGGGCTGGATTTCGCTGGCGCCGCTGGTCGCGCGGCGGATGTGGCGGTGGCGGGGCGAGTTGCGAACTCGCGCGCACGGCGGCTGGGAGCTGGCGAGCGTGGCGACGTCCGGATTGGCAATCGTGTCAGCCGATCTCGACATCGTGTTCTGGGCCGTGCTGTTCTGGGTGCTGGCGATGTGCATCTACGTTTTCATGACCATCCTGATTGTGTGGCGCGTGGACCTGTCGCAACCGGACAGCTGGATCTTGATGGGCGGGGCGGCAATCGCGACGCTTGCCGGCGATCATCTTCACAGTGCGCTGTTGCCCGGCCCGATCGCGGACGGTGTCCGGGCCGTGACGATTGTGACGTGGGTCGTCGCGACGCTGTGGATCCCGCCGCTGATATATGCGACCGTGCGCCGATTCGCCAGTATTGCGTGGCCAACGGTCTTCCCTCTGGGCATGTACGCGTCGGCGACCTACGCGATGTACCTCGAAATCGGTTGGCCGTGGCTGACCGTCGTGTCGTTGGTGTTCTTCTGGATCGCCTTGGCGGCGTGGGCTGTCGTTCTCTCGCGATTTCGGCGTGTTCCGTTGCGCTGAGCGCTACTCGTCACGCCGAAATCGAGGAGCGGATGACGGCGAGGACTCGTTCGGGATACTCGACCAAGTCCAGCCAGGTAAACCGAAGCACATGCCAACCAAGGAGTGTGATGTAGTTCTGGCGTTCGCGATCGTTCTGGAAGTCCTCCTGATCGCTGTGAAACGCCCAGCCATCGGTCTCGATCGCCACCATCTGCTTAGGGAATGCGACGTCGACCTTGTATCTACCCACTGGGTAATTTGTGCGCCATCCAGTGATGCCGTTGTCCCGTAGCAGCTTGACCAACAGCCGTTCGGCCTCCGATCGCGCGCCGTCGGACGCCGCCTGCAACAGCCGCCGTGCGGCGGGAGAGCCGTATCGGCCCTTGTTGCGCAAATGCGCGTGCCATAAGGCAGATAGATCGATATGACGCTGCAGTGCCGAATCCATCAGTCTGGCGCCGCCGCCGCGTCTAACTGCGGCTTCGACCACTGTCAGGGCTAGGGCGGTGACGGCAAGTCCCCGGGATTCGACTACATCCGCGGATTTGAGGTCGCGTCTGCGCACTCGCGACCCCGGATGGGTTCGACCGTTGCTGTTGCGAGGCACCGTTACCTCGACGATGTCGGGTGGAAACTTCGTGAGGCCGTGCCACCAAGCGGCGGCCAGTCCGCTTGCCGCTGCAGTGCGCCCGTAGCTCCACACCGCCGCGCGGATGCGTGCGACGTCGGTGAACGGCCGATCGTCCGCAAAATACACGCCGCGCGAGCACCGTCGCCAGTGGCCGGATTCGACCCGTCGCTGGACGGCATAGCGACTGAGGCCGCATCGTTCGGCCTGAGCCAAGGTGATTACGCCATCGTGACGTCGCAGATAGTCGTCGAGCACATGAAGTCGACGCCCTCGACCGCATCCACGGTTCCGTTCCCCGCGATTTCGGCGTGGCTAGTTGCGGTTGGCGCTACTCAGCACGCCCAAATCGCGGGAGGGAGGGTTAGCGGCGGCGTGCGATGCCCGCGGCACGCAGTTCGAGGGTGGCCAGGCCGCGGATGGCCGGCTCGTCCTCGCGTCGCCACGCCCCAACGGGGTCGGCGCTAATCGTCGCCAGCTTGGCCAGCGGCCGGTTGGCCAGCGCGCGCAGGGCAAGCAGCTGTTCGCCTGCCGGTGTGGAGGCCAGCGTCATCGCTGTCCATTTCCGCCGGAAGAAGCGCACCCGCAGAAACAGCCACGGCATCGCGACGAACAGGATCGGCGGCGCGGCGACCGCGATTGCCAGCACCCACGCCAGCCACGACGCCGTGTCGTCGAGGCTGTGCCCCGCGCCGGCGATGTCGAGCGCCGCCTCGGCGGCCGCACGCAGCGGCTGCGTCAGCGCATCTCCTACCAGCGGGACGTCGTCGGTGCGGTCACCCGCGGCATTGAGGTTGTCGGCGACGCCGTTGGCCCCGGTCTGAACCTGGCGGCCCACCGCGGCGATGGTCGACACCGCCGAATGCACGGCCATTCCGACCAGCAGCCACGCGACGGTCCAGAAAGCGATGACAATGTCGCTGATCAGCTGCGCCAGCAGGCGTGCAGGCGTGGTGGCGTATGGCACAAACCGGGAAGTCATGCCTGTAGATGCTGCCCGATAGGCTGGCCCGATGCGCCCCGCTCTGTCCGACTATCAGCATCTGGCCAGCGGCAAGGTTCGCGAGTTGTACCGCGTCGACGACGAGCACCTGCTCATGGTCGCCACGGACCGCATCTCGGCCTACGACTACATCCTCGACTCGGAGATCCCCGACAAGGGGCGCATCCTCACCGCGATGAGCGTGTTCTTCTTCGACTACGTCGACGCGCCCAACCACCTGGCGGGCCCGCCCGACGACGAACGCATCCCCACGGAAGTGCTCGGCCGCGCGCTGGTGGTTCAGGAACTCGAGATGATGCCGGTGGAGTGTGTGGCCCGCGGCTACCTCACCGGCTCCGGCCTGATCGACTACCAGAAGACAGGCAAGGTCTGCGGTATCACCCTGCCGCCGGGTCTCGCCGAGGCCAGCAAGTTCGCCCAGCCGCTGTTCACCCCGGCCACCAAAGCCGAACTGGGACAACACGATGAGAACATCTCGTTCGCCGACGTGGTCGAGTTGGTCGGCACCGTGCGCGCCAACCAGTTGCGTGACCGCACATTGCAGACCTACATCCAGGGCGCCGACCATGCGCTGAAGAAGGGGATCATCGTCGCAGACACCAAGTTCGAGTTCGGCGTCGACAAGCACGGCAACATCCGCCTCGCCGACGAGGTCTTCACCCCGGACTCCAGCAGGTACTGGCGCGCCGACGAGTACCAGGAGGGCGTCGCCCAGCAGAGCTTCGACAAGCAGTTCGTCCGCAACTGGCTCACCGGGCCTGACTCCGGATGGGATCGCAACGGCGACAAGCCGCCACCGCCGTTGCCGCCCGACATCGTCGAGGCGACGCGGGCGCGCTATATCGAAGCCTACGAACGCATTTCCGGCCTCAAGTTCGCCGACTGGATCAGCTCATGAAGCCACCGGTAGCCAAGCGCGTCGAGCATCGCCGCGAACACCACGGTGACGTCTTCATCGACCACTACGAGTGGATGCGCGACAAAGCCAACCCCGAGGTGATCGACTACCTCAAGGCCGAGAACGACTACACTGAGCACGCGACGAGCCATCTTGGGCCGCTGCGGCAGAAGATCTTCGACGAAATCAAGGCCCGCACCAAGGAGACCGACCTTTCGGTGCCGACCCGCCGCGGCGACTGGTGGTACTACGGCCGCAGCTTCGAAGGCAAGCAGTACGGCGTGCAATGCCGTTGCCCGGTCACCGATCCCGACGATTGGACGCCACCGCTGCTCGACGAGCACACCGAAATCCCCGGCGAGCAAGTGCTGCTCGACGAGAACGTGGAGGCTGAAGGGCACGATTTCTTCGCGCTTGGCGCCGCCTCGGTGAGCCTGGACGCCAACATCCTGGCGTATTCGGTGGACGTCACCGGTGACGAGCGATATACGTTGCGGTTCAAAGATTTACGTACCGGCGAACGTTACGACGACGAGATCG
>NZ_DASSCY010000272.1:0-41926 GCF_035697385.1 Mycobacterium sp.
ACAAGGTCGTACTGCGCGACCTCGTAAACGGTGCGCCCCGACGACACCAACAGAACGTCGCCAGGGAGTAGGCCGGCCGCCGACAACGCGCGACCGACGGCAGGTGCGAGGGCTCCGCCCATCACGTCGAGGACCGTCCGACCGGGTCCGGGATTCGGCAACGGATGGCTGAGGTACACGGTCGTCAGCGACAGGGCGCGCGTCAATCGGGCAGCGATATCGCCCGACGCGACCTCGGCAGGTGGCACTACCTCGATGCGCACAATGCCGCGCCGTTTGGCCTCCGCAAGCAGCCGGCTGACGGTTGCCCGGCTGGTGCTCAACTGGCCTGCCACCTCGGCCTGGGTCGCGTCCTCGCCGTAGTAGAGCTTTGCCGCCGCATACAGCAGCGAGGCTGAAAAATGGCCGGCGTCGGCGTCGGGCGCGGAGCCATCGACGTCGGCTGGATTGGCTGGCTGTGCGGGCCTGGGCACGTGACGAGTATGACACTGAACATCTGTTCGCGGCCAAATTTCTATGAACATTTGTTCTGGACATATGTGCATAGCCTGATTTAGTGTGACTGCAACCACACCGATATCGCGATGTGACCAGCCGGTGAGCAGCCGGGGCGCGAGAGCGAGAGGAGCCGCAGATGCCCGACCAGATTCCCGAGAAGATGCAGGCGGTCGTTTGTCATGGGCCGCACGACTACCGACTCGAGGAAGTGGCAGTGCCGCAGCGCCGGCCTGGCCAGGCTCTGGTCAAGGTCGAGGCCGTCGGCATCTGCGCCAGCGACCTGAAGTGCTATCACGGCGCGGCCAAGTTCTGGGGCGATGAAAGCCGCCCGGCGTGGGCGGAGACGATGGTGATCCCCGGTCACGAGTTCGTCGGGCGCGTGGTCGAACTCGACGACGTAGCCGCCGAGCGGTGGGGCATCGCGGTAGGGGATCGGGTGGTATCCGAGCAGATCGTCCCGTGCTGGGAGTGCCGGTTCTGTAAGCGAGGCCAGTACCACATGTGCCAGCCCCATGATCTGTACGGCTTCAAGCGGCGCACTCCGGGGGCAATGGCCAGCTATATGGTGTATCCGGCGGAAGCGTTGGTGCACAAGGTCTCTAGCGACATCGCACCGCACCACGCGGCCTTCGCCGAACCGTTGTCATGCTCGCTGCACGCTGTCGAGCGGGCGCAGATCACGTTCGAGGACACCGTCGTGGTGGCCGGCTGCGGACCGATCGGGCTGGGCATGGTCGCCGGCGCAAGGGCCAAGAGTCCGATGCACGTCATTGCGCTGGACATGGCACCCGAGAAACTGAAGCTCGCCGAGGCCTGCGGCGCCGACATCACGATCAACATCGCCGAGCAGGACGCCGTCGCCGTGATCAAGGACCTGACAGGTGGTTACGGCGCCGACGTCTATCTCGAGGGCACCGGCCATCCCTCGGCGGTTCCGCAGGGGCTCAACCTGTTACGCAAGCTTGGCCGGTACGTCGAGTACGGCGTTTTCGGTAGCGACGCCACCGTCGACTGGAGCATCATCAGCGACGACAAGGAACTCGATGTACTCGGCGCCCATCTGGGGCCGCACTGCTGGCCGGCCGCGATCAAGATGATCGAATCCGGCGTTCTGCCGATGGACAGCATCTGCACACACCAGTTGCCGCTGACCGAATTCCAGAAGGGCCTCGACCTGGTGGCCAGCGGTAAGGAATCGGTGAAGGTCTCCCTGATTCCTGCTTGATCCCGATAGTGCGAGCGAAGGGCCTCAAATGAGTCGAGAGCGATTCTCCGGGCAGCCGATGTCGCGGCGGAACATGTTGGCGGCGTTGGGACTTGCCGGGGCAGCCGCTGCCAGCGTTCCGATCCTGAGCTCCTGCGGCGTCGGTGGCAAGGCCAGCGCCCCGAACGGGGCCAACGAGGTCACCGGTGGCTTCGACTGGAAGAAGGCCTCCGGTACCACGATCAACGTGTTGCAGACCCCGCATCCCTACCAGAAGTCGTACCAACCCCTGCTTCGCGAGTTCACCGAACTCACCGGGATCAACGTCAACGTCGACCTGGTGCCCGAGGCCGACTACTTCACCAAGCTGAACACCGAACTGGCCGGCGGCACCGGAAAACACGACGCGTTCATGCTGGGCGCGTACTTCATCTGGCAGTACGGACCGGCCGGCTGGATCGAAGACCTCAACCCGTGGCTGCAGAACTCCGCTGCGACTGGGCCAGATTACGACTTCGAGGACATCTTCGAGGGGTTACGCACATCCACTCGTTGGGATTTCACCGCAGGCAACCCTCTTGGTAGCGGTGGACAATGGGCGATCCCATGGGGTTTCGAGAACAACGTGGTCGCCTACAACAAGGCCTACTTCGATCAGCGTGGCATCAAGAAGCTGCCGGATCGGTTCGACGACTTCATCCAGCTGGCGATCGATCTCACCGACCGCTCCGAAAACCGGTACGGCATCGCCACCCGCGGCTCCAAGTCGTGGGCGACGATCCACCCCGGCTTCATGACCCAGTATGTCCGCGAGGGCGCGGTGGATTACACGTTCAACGGGTCTGAACTCGTCGGCGAGATGGACAGCGACAAGGCGGTCGATTTCACCCGCAAGTGGATCGAGATGCAGCATAAGGCCGGCCCGACGTCGTGGACTGCCTACGAATATCCCAACGCCACAGGCGATCTTGGCGACGGTAAAGCGATGATGGTGTACGACGCCGACAGTGCCACCTATCCGAAGAACCAGCCCGGTGCCAGCGCAGAGGCTGGCAATCTCGGGTGGTACGCAGGCCCGGCCGGAGCCGACGGCAACTACAAGACCAACCTGTGGACCTGGAGCTGGGCGATGAACGCCAACTCCCGCAAGAAGCTCGCGGCATGGCTGTTCATCCAGTGGGCGACCGGCAAGGACTCGCTGAACAAGGCCGTCGAGGGCGGCACGTACGCCGACCCGGTCCGAAAGTCGGTGTTCGACACCACGTTCAAGCGGGTCGCAGCCAGCCAACCGGGCTACCTCGAAGCGTTCGAGACGGTGATCGGCTCGTCGAAGATCCAATTCACACCGCAGAAGAAGTTCTTCGACACCACCAAGGATTGGGCGGTCGCTCTGCAGGACATCTATGGCGGTGACGACGCGGCGTCACGCCTGCGAAGCCTGGCGAAGACAAATACCTCCAAGGTCAACCTGTAGGAGCCAGCCACATGACAACGCAGACACCCAAGGCACCGGTATCTACCGAAAAGCGCGCTGAGTCGACCGTCCGCTCGCTCCCACAAGTCCCGACCTGGCGCCGCAAGTTGCGGCCCTATCTCCTGTCCATCCCGGCATTGGTGATCGTCATCGGGATTCTGTATCCGTTTGTGGTTGGCGCGTACTACGCATTTCTCAACTACGCGGCGGTGAATCCCGATCCGCACTTCGTGTGGTTCGAGAACTTCACATCCGTTCTCGGAGACCAGATCTTCTGGCAGAGCGTGTCCATCACCGGGATCTTCGCCGTGGTGGCGACCGCCGTCGAGACCATGCTCGGTGTCGGACTTGCACTGTTGCTCAACCGCTCCAGCATCATCGGCAAGCTCTTCGAGCGAGTGCTGATCGTGCCGCTGATGATCGCACCGGTGATCGCCGGTGTGATCTGGAAGCTGATGTTCAACCCGCAGTTCGGCATCCTCAATCACGTCCTCGGGTTGGGCAGCACTTTCGACTGGCTGTCAGGCACCACCGCCCTTTGGTCGGTCATCCTGGTCGATGTCTGGATCTTCACGCCGTTCGTCGCGATTCTGGTGCTCGCAGGTATCCGGTCACTGCCCAAGGAACCGTTCGAGGCGTCCGAGGTCGACGGCGCGAGTTGGTTCTACATGTTCCGCAAGCTGATGCTGCCGATGTTGTGGCCGTACATCCTGGTTGCCGTCATCTTCCGGTTCATGGACAACCTCAAGGTGTTCGACCACATCTACGTCCTCACCGCCGGCGGCCCGGGCGTGGCCACCAGAACGCTGCAGATCGGCGCTTTCGAGGACTCGATCATCAACCTCGACTACTCCCGCGGCAGCACCTACATGTTGCTGCTCTGGATCATCGTCTTCATCACCGCGCGCTACCTGGTGAGCGTGCTCGGAAAAGCGCAGCGCCGCGCTGCCGGAGCGGAGTCGTAAATCATGGCACTGAAAATGACCAACCGCGAACAACTTCCGGGGCAGAGGCGGTTCTCCGTCGGGTCGGTGACCGCAGACGTCGGGCTGATCTTTTGGTTCGTCTTCTCCTTGTTCCCGATCGTCTGGATGGTGCTGCTCGCACTGAAGAACGCCGAGCAACAGACCACGACGTACTTTCAGTTCAGCCCCACCTGGTCGAACTTTGCGACGGTGCTGTCCAGCAAGGGCACCGAGATGACGAGCGTCGACTTCAAGGCGTCGCTGCTGACCAGTCTGATCAACTGCGGTGGCGCGGTGATCGTCTCGCTTGTGATCGGCATCCCCGCGGCATACGCCGCCGGACGATGGCAGTACCGGGGCAGCAACGACCTGATGTTCCAGATGCTGTCGTTCCGGTTCGCGCCCGAGCTGATGGTGATCGTCCCGTTGTTCGTGATCTACAACCAGATTGGGCTGTTCGACACCAAGGTCGGCATGATCTGGGTGTTGCAGCTTGTCACGATGCCGCTGGTGGTCTGGATCCTTCGGTCGTATTTCCAGGATCTTCCGGAAGATCTCGAGCAGGCCGCGCTGCTTGACGGCTACACCCGCAAGCGCGCGTTCTTGATGGTCGCGCTGCCGATCGTGCGGCCGGGTATCGCCGCCGCGGCCCTGCTGGCCTTCATCTTCGCCTGGAACAACTACGTGTTCCCGCTGATCCTTGCCGATACCAATGCCGGCACGGTGACGGTGGCCATCACGAAGTTCCTTGGTGGCGGCGGTCAGGCGTACTACAACCTCACCGCCGCGGCGGCGATCATAGCCGCGCTTCCGCCCCTGATCCTGGCGCTGACCATTCAGCGCTACCTGGTACGGGGCCTGTCATTTGGGGCGGTGAAGGCCTGATGGCTACGGTCACGATTTCGGACCTGCACAAGACGTTCGGCACGACTTCCAAAAAGATCCGAGCCGTCGACGGAATCTCGGTCGACATCGCCGACGGTGAATTCTTCGTCATCCTCGGTCCCAGCGGCGCAGGCAAGACCACGACGCTGAAGTCGATCGCCGGCCTGATCGACATCGACGGCGGATCGGTGAGCATCGGCGGCAACGACGTCACCAACGTCGAGCCCTACCACCGCAACGTCGCGATGGCGTTCGAGAGTTACGCGCTCTACCCGCAGAAGACGGTGAGCGAGAACCTGGCGTCGCCGCTGAAATCCGGCCGCACCGGTAACTACTCGGAGCAACAACGTGCCGAGCGCATCGATCAGGTCACCACCACGCTGGGAATCAACCAGCTGCTCAAGCGATTTCCGCGCGAGCTGTCGAACGGGCAGCGGCAGCGAGTGGCGCTGGGCCGGGTCCTTGTCAGACCCGCCGACATCTACCTGCTCGACGAACCGCTCAGCCACCTCGATGCAAAGCTGCGGGCGGCGATGCGGGCCGAACTCAAACAACTCGGCGCGATGTCGAACACCACCACCCTCTACGTCACACATGACTACCAGGAGGCACTAGCGCTCGGTGACCGCATCGCCGTCATGCGGGAGGGCAGATTGATCCAGATCGGAACGCCGCAGGAGATCTGGCGGCGGCCCGCCGACACCTTCGTTGCTCGCGCGCTCGGCCAACCGGAGATCAACATCCTCGACGGCGTCGTCGATGACGGCAGGATCCGGCTCGGCGACGGCACGTTCGACGTCGCAATCCCTACGGGCACGCCGTGCGGGCGCGGCGACCTGGTGCGAGTGGGTCTGCGGCCCTGCGATATTCACGTCGTAGGTGCTCACACCAACGGGTCGGGGATGCGCGGCAGGGTGGTTCTGGCCGAACGCCTTGGCCGCAACGTGGAGCTCACCGTCGACGTCGGTGGTGCTCAACTGATCGTGCTGGCTTCGGGGCGCGAAGGCGTCGAGGAGGGCGCGCAGATCGTAATGACGATCGCGGATTCCGACATCCACGTCTTCGCCGCAGGCGACGGTGACACCCCACGGCTTGATCGCGAGTCCGCATTGGAGGCAGCACAGTGAGCATGACGACGACTCGTTCACGCAGCCATCGCTCGAACGGTGCACCCCAGACCGCACAGAGCCTCACCCTGACCAACCTGGTCAAGGTGTACCACGGCAGGGAAGACGTGCCCGCGGTCAACGGCATTGACCTGTCGATCAACGCGGGCGAACTGGTGGCCCTGTTGGGCCCGTCCGGCTGCGGCAAGACCACCACGTTGCGAATGATCGCCGGATTGGAAACGGTGACAAGCGGTTCCATCCGCATCGGTGACCGGGAGATCTCTGCCCTGCCTGCGGCCAAGCGGGGCATCGGCGTCGGTTTCGAAAGCTATGCGCTCTACCCACCGATGTCCGTTCGCGAGAACCTGCTGTACGGCCTGAAGGCACGCAAGGTCAAGGGCGCCGAGCAGATGGTGGCGTCGCTGAGCCGCCGGCTGGAAATGGACGACATGCTGGAACTGCGGCCTGCCGGATTGTCCAGCGGCCAGAAGCAACGGGTGGCACTGGCCCGCGCACTGGTGCGCAATCCGCCGGTGCTCCTGCTAGACGAACCGCTCAGCCACCTCGACGCGTCGGCACGTCAGCGGGTACGTCGTGAACTCAAGGTCCTGCAGCGCGAATTCGGCTACACCACGATCGTCGTCACGCACGACCAGGTCGAGGCATTGTCGCTGGCCGACCGGCTCGCGGTGATGGACGCCGGTGTCGTGCAGCAGTTCGGCACCCCTGACGAGGTGTTCGACGACCCGGCCAACCTGTTCGTCGCGCAGTTCGTCGGGGAACCTCAGATAAACATCCTGCGCGGTGTGGCGAGGGTCGAGGCCGGCCGTGTGCGGGTCGAGATCGGTTCCAATGCAGGGAGTCTGGACACCGTCGTCACCAATGTGCCCGACGGAACGCGTGTCAACGTCGGCATCCGGCCGCAGGATTGCGCGATCACCGTCGATCCCTCAAAAGGCATCACCACGACCGTCGCGTACTTCGAGCACCTGCTCGAGTTCGGCTTGGCGACCAGCACTGCCGCCGGTGTCGAGGAAGGCATCGTCGTGCAGACCCCGGCCGCCGACAGTTACGAACCGGAGCAGCGGGTGGTGGTGACGGCTGCGCCCGAGCGGGTGTACCTGTTCGACGTCGAATCGGGGCAACGGCTCCGATGACCAAGCTGTTCAACGATCCCGCGCGGTTCACGGAGGACATGCTCGCCGGCTTCCTCGACGCCAACGCCGCCTACGTGACCGGTGTGCCCGGCGGCGTGGTGCGCGTGCACAAGACCCCACCCGGCAAGGTCGCCGTGGTGATCGGCGGCGGGTCCGGGCATTACCCGGCGTTCTGCGGAACCGTCGGTCCCGGATTCGCCGACGGCGCCGTCGTCGGCAACATCTTCACGTCACCCTCGGCGGAGGAGGCCGCCTCCGTGGCTCGGGCGGCACACAGCGATGCCGGGGCGCTCCTGACGACCGGAAACTACGCGGGCGACGTGATGAACTTCGGTCTGGCGGTCACCCAACTGCGCAGCGAGGGCATCGATGCACGCTACTT
This sequence comes from Mycobacterium sp., assembly GCF_035697385.1. Lineage (GTDB taxonomy): Bacteria > Actinomycetota > Actinomycetes > Mycobacteriales > Mycobacteriaceae > Mycobacterium. The sequence continues at coordinate 7,675 of NZ_DASSCY010000272.1, forward strand.
CGCCGTCACCGACGACGTCGCCAGCGCCCCGAAGGGCGAGGAAGCGAAAAGGCGTGGCATTGCTGGTGATTTCACGGTCTTCAAGTGCGCCAGCGCCGCTGCCGAGGACGGGCTGGACCTCGCCGGGGTGGCGCGGGTGGCCGAAGCGGCCAACACCGCGACCCGCACACTCGGGGTGGCATTCGACGGTTGCACGCTGCCCGGCGCCGACCAGCCCCTGTTCACAGTGCCCGAAGGCGTGATGGGCGTCGGTCTCGGCATCCACGGAGAACCCGGTGTGGCCGAGGAGAAGATGCCGACCGCGGCGGGTCTTGCCGCAACGCTGGTCGATGGAGTGCTCGGCGACCGTCCGGATACGCCGTCACAACGAATCGCGGTGATCCTGAACGGACTTGGCCGCACCAAGTACGAAGAACTGTTCGTCGTGTGGGGTGAGGTGGCGCGGCTGCTGCGCAACGCGGGCTACGAAATCGTGGAGCCCGAAGTGGGCGAGCTCGTCACCAGCCTGGACATGGCCGGCTGCTCGCTGACTGTGATGTGGCTGGACGACGAGCTTGAAAGATATTGGGCCGCACCGGCAGACACCCCGGCATATCGTAAGGGCGCCATCTCGGCCAGTCGGCAGACCGGTGAGAAGCGCGTGCATGCGCAGACCGAGACCGTCACGGCCGCACCGCATCCGGCGCAGCTTGCCGATGAGGACGGCCGCAGCGGCGGCAGGCTCGTCGCCCGCGCGTTGGAATCGATGGCGGCGATGCTGGCCGACGCCGAAGAGGAACTCGGCCGCATCGACGCGATCGCCGGGGACGGCGACCACGGTCGCGGGATGGTGAAAGGTTCGTCCGCCGCTTACAGGGCCGCCGCTGAGGCGGCCGATCAGGGCGCGGGTCAGGGCTCGGTGCTGACCGCGGCAGGCAAGGAGTGGGCAGCCAAGGCAGGCGGCACATCTGGCGTCCTGTGGGGCGTGTTGCTCAACGCCCTCGGCGCCCGGCTCGGAGACACCGGCCGGCCGGACGCAGCCACCATCGCCGCGGCCATGCGCGACGGATACGACGCGCTGATCCGGCTCGGCGGAGCGGCCCCCGGTGACAAGACGATGCTGGACGCCTTGCTTCCTTTCGTCGAGGAACTCGAACGCAGGGTGGCCGACGGCGAACCGTGGCAACAGGCGTGGCGGTCGGCCGCCGACGTCGCCGTGGACGCGGCACGCTCGACGGCGGACCTGCGTCCCAAGGTCGGGCGGGCCCGGCCGCTCGCCGAGCGCAGCGTCGGTACACCAGACGCCGGCGCGACGTCGCTGGCGATGTGCATGCGCACCGTCGCCGACTGCTTCACGCTCACCACACAAGGAGATACCTGATGGCCTTGCGGATAGTCGTCGGTTCTGACGACGCCGGCTACGAGTACAAGGAGGCCCTGAAGGGGGATCTGGCCGCAGACCCCAGAGTCGCCGAACTCACCGATGTCGGCGTCGGTGCCGACGAGAACACCGCCTATCCGCACGTCGCGGTGGCGGCCGCTCGTCTGGTGATCGAAGGCAAGGCCGATCGGGCACTTCTGGTGTGCGGCACGGGCCTTGGGGTGGCGATCAGCGCCAATAAGGTGCCGGGTATCCGCGCGGTCACCGCCCACGACAGCTTCTCGGTGGAGCGCTCGGTGCTGTCCAACAACGCTCAAGTGCTGTGCTTCGGGCAGCGGGTGATCGGGCTCGAACTGGCCAGGCGGCTGGCCCGCGAATGGCTGAACTACGAGTTCGATCCGCAAAGCGCGTCTGCAGGCAAGGTCGAGGCGATCGGAAACTACGAGCCGGCCACGCATTCCACCGCAAAATGACGATGGCCGAGACACTGCTCGAATGCTCCGGCATCTCAAAGAGTTTCGGCGGTGTGCCGATACTCAACGCCGTCACCTTGCGCCTCGAACCAGGAACGGTGACCGCGCTGGCCGGTGAGAACGGCGCTGGCAAGTCCACGTTGATGAAGATCATCAGCGGGCAGTACAGCGCCGACGACGGCACCGTATCGGTGCGCGACAGCATTCTGACACCTGGGAATCCACGCGACGCGGTCCGTCACGGGGTGGCCATCGTCCCACAGGAGCTAGCCTCCATCGAGGACATGACGGTCTATGAAAACCTGTTCGTGGGACGGGAACTGCGCCGGGGACCGTTTTTGAACCGGCGTGCGATGATCGCCGAGGCCAGGCAGACGCTGGGGCTGTTCGACGTCGCCATCTCGCCGACCGCGCGAATGGGCAGCCTGCCCGTCGGGCTTCGACAGATCGTCGAGATCGTCAAGGCCGCCCGCACCGGCGCCCGCGTCATGATGCTCGACGAGCCGACGTCGGCGATCTCCGAACGAGAGGTCGAGGGTCTCTACCGCATCGTGCGCCGCCTGCGTGACCAGGGCGTGGCGATGGTGTACACCACGCACAAGATGGCCGAGATCCGCGCCATCGCCGACCGCGTACTGGTGCTTCGCGACGGCGGACTGATCCTGGACAGTCCGATCGCCGAGGTGTCTGACGACGAGATCGTGACCGCGATGATCGGCCGCGAACTCGACGCGCTGTTCCCACAGCGCCCGCAGCCCGGCACTGACACCGTCCTCGAGGTGCGTGACCTACAGGTCGCCGGCGCCTCCGGCCCAGTGTCGTTCTTGGTGCGTGCCGGCGAGATCGTGGGGCTGGCCGGGCTTGTCGGCGCGGGCCGAACCGAACTGCTCGAGGCGATTTTCGGCGCGCGGCGCAGCACTGCCGGATCGGTGCTGGTGCACGGCAGGCCGGTCAAGCGCAACCAGCCTGCCGCCGCGATAACCGCAGGCATGGCGATGGTGCCTGAGGATCGCAAAGTCAACGGAGTTGTCTTGTCGATGAGCGTCCTCGACAACGGCTCGCTGCCGCGCCTGTCGTCGTTCTCCCTTGCCGGATGGCTGCGCGGAAAGGCCCGCAGCACAGCGGTTTCGGATGTGATGTCAGCGGTGCGCCTGCGCAGCAGCGGGCTCGGCCAGGAAGTCGGCACGCTCTCCGGTGGCAACCAGCAGAAGGTGGTGCTGGCGCGGTGGCTGACCGGTGACGTCAAAGTACTGCTCCTCGACGAACCAACCCGTGGAGTCGACGTCGGTGCCCGCAGCGAGATCTACCGCATCATCACCGAATTCGCCGCGAACGGCATGGCGGTGGTGATGGCGTCGTCGGACATGCCCGAGGTTGTCGGGCTGTCGCATCGCGCGTTCGTCATGCGCGCCGGCGTGCTGGTCGGCGAACTCGACCGCGACGCGCTGGACCACCCTGCGGTCCAGGAATCCGTCTTCCGGCTGGCCACCGCCCTGGATGCCACATCAACCCGCGTGCCGGCCGACACAGATCAGGAGGCTGCATCGTGACCACCCAGCTCGACGGCGAAGAGACCGCGTCCGCGCGGACTCGCAACGTGGCGTCGCCGGCAACAGGCGAGCCGGTGCGGCTGTTCTCCCGCGAGTGGTTCGCCGGCTTGGCGCTGCGCTACGCGATGGTGCTGGTGATGCTGCTCGTCATCGCCTACTTCAGTTACCGCAGTGCGCGATTCGGCACCGTCGACAACCTCGTCACCATTCTGGTTGCGGCCGCACCGTTCGCGCTGATCGCGCTCGGGCAGACCTTGGTGATTCTTACAGGCGGCATCGACCTGTCGGTCGGCAGCGTCATCGCGGCGTCGGCGATGGCAGGGGCGGCCACCGCCAAGGCCAACCCCGGACAGGTGTGGCTGACCGTCCTTGTCGCCATGATGGTCGGCCTCGCGGTGGGCTGCATCAACGGAATCCTGGTGTCGCGCATCAACGTTCCGCCGTTCATCGCCACACTGGGCACACTGACCGCGGGGTCGGGTATCGCCTACGTGATCGGCGGCGGCGCACCGATCAACGGGCTGCCGGCCGAATTCGGGTCGATCGCCAACACCAAAATCCTCGGCCTGCAGATCCCGGTGCTGTTGATGATCGTCGGCATCATCGCGCTGGCTGTGGTGATGAAACGCACCACCTACGGCATGCGGGTCTACGCGGTCGGCGGCAACCGCAACGCCGCCGAGATCGCCGGCATCAACACCAAGAACATGCTGTTCAGTGTCTACGCCATCTCCGGCCTGCTGGCCGGCCTATCCGGGGTGATGCTCGCCTCCCGCGTCATCTCCGGACCGCCGAACCTCGGGCAGGGCTATGAACTCGACGCCATCGCCGCGGTGGTGATCGGCGGGGCCAGCCTGATGGGCGGGCGGGGCACCATCTGGGGCACCGCGCTGGGCCTGCTGATGATCCAGACCCTCAACAACGGCCTGGACATCCTCGTCGTCCCCGCCTACTGGCAGGACGTCATCAAGGGCGTGCTGATCGTGGCGGCAGTCGCCGTCGACGTCTGGTCGTCGCGCCGCCGAACGGGCACTTGAACTCCTCGAACCGTCAGAACCGCCGATTCCACACAGAGAAAGAGAACCATCACATGAAACTCGCAACCAAGATCGGCGCCGTCGCCGCGGTCGGCGCCCTCACTGTCGGCCTCACGGCTTGCGGCGCCGGTGACACCGAAGCCAACAACGGCACCACCCGAATCGGGGTGACTGTCTACGACATGAGCTCGTTCATCACCGCGGGCAAGGAGGGGATGGATGCCTACGCCAAGGACAACAACATCGAATTAGTATGGAACTCAGCCAATCTCGACGTGTCGACGCAGGCCAGCCAGGTCGACTCGATGATCAACCAGGGCGTCGACGCCATCATCGTCGTTCCGGTCCAGGCGGATTCGCTCGGACCGCAGGTGGCCGCCGCCAAGGACAAGGGCATCCCGCTGGTGCCCGTCAACGCCTCACTCAACAGCAAGGACGTCGCAGGCAACGTACAGCCGGATGACGTGGCGGCCGGCGCGCAAGAGATGCAGATGATGGCCGACCGGCTCGGCGGCCGCGGCAACATCGTGATTCTGCAGGGGCCGTTGGGGCAGTCGGGCGAACTCGATCGCAGCAAGGGCATCGAGCAGGTGCTGGCCAAGTACCCCGATATCAAGGTGCTGGCCAAGGACACCGCGAACTGGAAGCGCGACGAGGCCGTAAACAAGATGAAGAACTGGATCTCAGGCTTCGGACCACAGATCAACGGTGTCGTGGCGCAGAACGACGACATGGGCCTCGGCGCGCTGCAGGCGCTCAAGGAATCCGGCCGCACTGACGTACCTATCGTCGGAATCGACGGCATCGAAGACGGCCTCAACGCGGTCAAGAGCGGTGAATTCATCGGCACCTCACTGCAGAATGGCACCGTCGAACTGGCCGCCGGTCTCGCGGTCGCCAACCGGCTCGCCAAGGGCGAGCAGGTGAACACGGAGCCGGTCTACGTCATGCCTGCAATCACCAAGGACAACGTCGACGTCGCGATCCAGCACGTGGTGACCGAACGCCAGCAGTTCCTGGCCGGCCTGACCGAGCTGACCAACAAGAACCTCGAATCCGGTGACATCGCCTACGAGGGCATCCCGGGCCAGAGCCAGCCGTGACCTCGGAAATCTCAGCAGGCAGAGTCGATTTCGACTTCCGGCTGGACGGCAAGACCGCCCTTGTGACCGGTGGGGCCGCCGGCATCGGGGCGGCGATTGCCGCGGGCTACGCCACCAAGGGGGCCCGCATCGCGGTCGTCGACCTCAATGAGACCGCTGCGGCCAAGACGGCCAGTGGTCTGCCCACCGAAAGTCGCGGGTTCTATTGCGACGTCGCCGATCCCGATTCGGTGCGCGGCACCCTCGACGCGGTGCTGGACGTGTTCGGGCGGGTCGAAATCCTGGTGAACAGCGCAGGTGTGGTGCAGCTTGCTGCGGCCGAGGAGCTGTCGGTGAAGGCGTGGGACGCCACCATCGACGTGAATCTCAAGGGCACCTTTTTGATGTGTCAGGCGGTGGGCAGGTCGATGCTCGAGGCGGGCGGCGGGGTGATCGTGAATATGGCCTCGCAGGCCGCCTCCGTCGCGCTCGACCAGCATGTGGCCTACTGTGCGTCGAAGTTCGGTGTGGTGGGGGTGTCGAAGGTGCTGGCCGCCGAATGGGGCCCGCGCGGTGTGCGCGTCAACACCATCTCGCCGACGGTGGTGCTCACCGAACTCGGCCGCAAGGCGTGGGACGGCCCGCACGGCGAGGCGCTCAAAAAGCTGATCCCGACCGGACGGTTCGCCTATCCGGACGAGATCGCTGCGGCCGCAGTGTATTTGGCGTCCGACGCCGCAGCGATGGTCAACGGCGCTGATCTGGTCATCGACGGGGGCTACACCATCAAGTAGGGCGGGCGCCAGCGGCACAGTCATAGGGCCTTGAAGTCGCTCGCGGGCGGCGACACGTCTAGTTGGGTTATGCACGATTCTCATCTTCGTGGCGGATCCTCGAACCGTACGGTTGTGCATGGAGTTTGCCCCCGGAGAGGAACTGGGCAATGCAACACATCAGGCGCGAGCATGTTTACAACATTCAAATGGCTCTGTTGCGCAACTACGGTTACGTCGCTCGGCGGGTGGACGTAAGCGACAAAGGTGGTGCAGTGATCGAGGTGATCGACGACGCCGACCATGCCGTCGTGACCATCACGGTCTCTACGGATGGACTCGACTGGGTGATCACGGGGCGTAGGAACGAGCGGGTCCTGAGGCCACTGAGCACACCGCTGTCTGAACTCGCGGAAACGATTGTCGGCGAATTGGATAGACCAAACTAGGCCGGTTTCGCACGACACTCACGTACACGTTCGGCTGACCGGTCGAGGTTGCAGCAACGGTCGTTTGTGCCCGATACGAAATGCGCTACACAGTACATAGTGCTGTGCCGCAACAACTGTCAGCGGGCCGCCGGTGCGCCGCTTCGCAGTAACAATCCGGTGATGACGACGCTAGATCAACTACTCGTTCGCACCGGCCTAACGAGGCCGACCTCGACTAGAGCCGTGTAGACCGATAGCACGTCAGTTCCCGACAGCGACAACTTGAATCGGCCAGGAGTTCAGCGTGCCGCCAACCACTTTGGGGTCCGCTCGCGGATGTGCGCGACCTCAACAGCGAGACGTATTGAGAATCGACCCACTTGACCTGATGGTAAACAAGTATTAGGTGTCTGGCGCAGTCGCCGGAAAGGATGGCCGATCGCGATGACCTATCGGGTAGCGGAGTGGGGCACAGGCAAACGTGGGTCGGCATGCGTTGAGAATGATCATCGAACGCCCTGATCTCGACCTTGTCGGGTTGCGCGTGTACGACCCGGCCAAAGTCGGTGTTGAGGCAGGCGATTTCGTCGATATGGCATCCGTCGGCGTAACGGCGACTGACGACAGTGAGGCGATCCTCACACTGGACGCCGGCTGGCCGAAAAGCCCTTCGAGATCGCCATCGGCACTGTGGAAGTCGGGACTATCGCCGCGATGAAATTCCACCTCGAGGGCATCGTCAAAGGCCGCGTCGCCATACATCTGGAGTGGGTGTGGCGGCTGACCGACGATGTGGCTCACGATTGGCCTAAGGGCGAGGGCCTTTGGGTCCACGACATTGCCGGCGACCCGCACATCAGATCGAGGATCCAACCAGCGACAACCTTTGATTCAGGGCGGTCTGTGTCGCTGTTGGTGTCGACAACCGGTCTCAATTCGATTCCCACCGTGTGCGCGGCGGAGCCCGGGCTGCTGAACAATCTTCGATTGCCCGCCCACGGGGGCGGTTATCTAGCTTCCCGGCACCGGCGTAGGGGCCTGTTGTGGGCTGCGATCAAGAATTTGGTTTCGGCAGCGTCGACGTGGGGCCGCCATTCATTTGAAGCGGAATCGGCTGAGTGAGTTCGGGCCTTTGAGCTGGCAGAATGCCCGCGCACAGCGCCCAATGATCTCCGCGGTCAAATCATTGACGCAACGCGCGTGCGCCCTCTAAGGTTGAAAAAACCAAAGGTTTGTATTCCTGGGTGGCTACTGTCGTCAACGAGCGGCATAGGCCGACGGACGAACCGCTGGTGAGTTTGGCACTGGCGGCAACTGCCGTCCGGAGAATCGCATCCGTACGTCGGGTGGCGCGAGGGCGAGAAGAAGGGGCACAGTGACGGGCTACGACGGAATCGACTACTTCACCGATGAAGGGATTCGAACCGACCCCTATCCCTTTTTCGATCTTCTGCGCGAGAGGAGCCCGATCCTGCCGGGCGCCGTTCCCGGCGTGACCGTCATCACCGGGTACCAGGAAGCGTTGAGCGCCTACAAGAGCCCGGCACTGTCAGCCTGTAATTCCGTGGTGGGGCCGTTTGCTCCGTTGCCCTTCGAACCCGAGGGCGACGACATCAGCGAGCAACTGGAGGAATTTCGCGGCCAAATCCCGTTGGCTGACCACATAACCAACATGGATGCCCCCGAACACACCCGATCCCGCGGGTTGTTGAGCAGGCTGATCACTCCTAAACGCCTCAGCGAGAACGAGGAGTTCATGTGGCGCCTCGCTGACGAGCGGCTCGATCTCGTCGTCGAAGCGGGAAAGTGCGAGTTTGTCGGGGAATTCGCGAAGCCCTTCACACTCTTGGTGATCGCCGACCTCCTCGGGGTACCGGTTGAGGACCATGCGTCGCTTTGCGCATCGCTGGAACCGGGCTTGGTCGAAGGGATCTCGGACGACACGATGCATAATCCGCTGATGTGGATCGAGTCAACGTTTGCCGACTACATCCGACACCGTCGAGAAGTACCTCAAAACGATGTGCTTTCACAGCTCGCGGCGGCCAAGTACCCCGAGGGCGACACGCCCGCTGTCGATGACGTGGTGAAGCTGGCAACTCTTGTGTTCGCCGCTGGGCTGGAAACCACGACCAAATTGTTGAGCGCGGCGATCCGCAATCTTGCAGAGGACAAGGACCTGCAGGACCGGGTCCGAGCAAATCGCTCACTTATTCCGAACTTCCTTGAGGAAACACTGCGGCTGGAGAGCCCCGTAAAGACTCACTTCCGCCTGGCCCGCCAGTCGACAGAGATCGGCGGGTGCCCGATCAAGGCGGGCACGACGCTCATGCTGCTGCCAGGAGCGAGCAACAGAGACGGGCGGAAGTTCGAGGATCCGAGCACTTGTAAACTCGACCGGCCCAACGTCCGTGAGCATCTTGCATTCGGACGCGGCGCCCATAGCTGTCCAGGTGCCCCGTTGGCTCGGGCCGAGGCGAAGATCGCGCTGAACCGAATCCTCGATCGCATGCATGACATCTCCGTCGACGATGCGCGTCACGGCCCGGCAGAATCTCGCGCATACTCCTACGAAATGCCATTCGTGTTGCGAGGGATAGCTGAGCTGTTCATCACGTATGTCCCGGTCGACGACACCGCCGAGAACCGCCGTCCAGCCCAATCGCAAGCTAGCCCCTAAGCCTGGCGCCTAGCACGGCAGCCGTCCGTTGCCCGCCGAATGTCTTCGTGATGTACAAACGTCTCATGAATGTTGGCGACCGAATCGAGCCATTTGAACGGCGAATGGTTAGGCGGCCCAGCGGAAAGCCGTGTCAACATCGCTCGCCAGTCGGTTGAAGCGCGGATGTCGGCTTCAATCCGCGCGGTCCGGTTTGAGAAATGTGGCTTCGCGATGCCAGGTAGATGGTCGATCCGGTTCTCACGGGCGAGCAGATGCGCAGCAGATCGCGGACTGTCCAGCCGGCGCACAGAGTTGGTGCACCAGGTCCCATCTCGCGCATGCTGGTAAGCAACGCCGCGCGCTCATCGCGGGCGACCGTCATTTCGAGTGGAGGACTTCAGGGAAGGAAATAGCCGCCACCGTGCGATGGGAGGGTCAGGTTATCCAATATCCCTGGAGCGGCTTCGCAGACGATTGGTACAGCGTTGAGCAACAGCGTTGCTACCGCGATAGACGTTCCGCGCCCGGCGTCTTCTGTCGTGGCGACGTTGATCGTGGAATCGATCGACGGATTGCCATCGACACGCAAAATCCAGCGACTGTCGCCGGTGGGCCATTCGGGCGCAACAGAATCGGTGATCCGCCAGATCCACTCAAGCGTGATCGCCGGCCGCCCGTTGACGAATCCACGATAGTTGAACTTCACTGCAGCGACAGTTCCAGCGGGGATCTCGCCAGCGGCAATGGAGATCGGTTCGTCGGTGACGGCGACCTCGCGGGAATACTCAACATCACCAAGTTCGACCTTTAGGCCGTCGGCGATCATGCGCATCGACAGGTAGAACGGCGACTGGTGAACATCGCCCATATGGGCGTCGATCGCGCTAGGCGCGTCAGGTGCAAGTCCGAAACCCATGATCTCTCGAACCATGTGGAACGAGGGATACCGCGTCATGTCGACGACTTCGATCACATGAAGGTGGTCGATTCGCGCGCAGAGCCTGGTCATGTGCAACGGCCAAATATCCATGGCGAAACCGGGATTGATGCCGACATGGAAGAACGTCGAGTTGCCCTCCGCGCACGCGCGCTCTAGGCGTTCATGAGCGTCACCCGCGCCCTTGAGCGCTAGCCCTGGCGGGAAGTACGCATGGAACTCGACGGCGCTGGAAACGACATTCTTGCCCGACGCGAGTAGTCGGCAGATGTCGTCTAGCGGGCCACCGCGTTCCTCGAGCGTCGAGCCGAGCGCGGTGTAACAGACGCAGTCAGCATCGAGCGCGAGGATCGTATCGACATCATCGGTGGCCGCCACCCCCGTAGCCGGTTGCCCACCTATCAAGTCGCCGGCATCCGTGCCGACCTTGTCGGGGTTGTAGACACGCACGCCGACCAACTCGAAGTCGGGGCGCTCCACAATAGTGCGCAGCGCATGCCTGCCGACATTGCCGGTGCCCCACTGGATGACTCGATAGTTCATTGCCCTAACACCTCGTCGAATCTGGCGACGAGTTTGGTGGGCGTGAGGTCGGTCTTGATGCCCTCTGGATCGAGCTGATTGGCAACGAGGAAGCCGCTGCCGACCCACCCGCGGTGCATCCACTTTCCGAAAGTGATACAGGTGCCGGGCGATCCACATGTCGCGGGCAGCATCTTGACCCGCTCGATTGCTTCCTTCGTCGCCAGAGGTGTCAGCGGATGAGTATCGCCCAGCGCGTGCGCGATGACGTTGGCGATGTCGTAAACCTGGGGCGGAATACAGTACTGCGGGCGGCGACCATACGCCTTCTCGTAGTCATCGAGCATCGCCTGGGCGACCGTGTTCGCCGGGTCCCACTGGTCCATCCCCGTCCACCCCTGGACCGCTCGCCAGATATGTTCGTTGATCCACGAATTCTGGAACGACGTCGGCATGTACCGGGGCGGATCCCACTGCAACTCTTCGAAAGACTGCCAGCTCATGATCATTGGAAAGAAGAAGCCGCAATGAACCAGGGCGGGCACCTGCGCGTCATAGAGGCGCTTGACTGCCGCAGAGCTGTCGGCAAACGTCTGGGGTAAACGTTCGACCGCCGTGATCTGTATGTCCTCCCGCGCAGCGGCCCGAACGAAATTCTTGTAGTAGAGCTCGCCCATCAAAGACTGCTCGACGAGAACCCCGACTTCCTTATGGCCGCCCTTGCGAATGAGTCTGGCCCAGAACACCGGTTCTTCCACATGCGAGCCCATCGGCAGCGAAAAGGTCCACTCGCCGAGGAACTCCTCAGATGCGCACATGCTGACCGATGGCACATGAAAGCGCTTTTCGATCTCGAGCTTGGTCGGCACCGCATTGTCGACGATCGACGGTCCGATGACGGCAAGGCAGCCCTCCTCGACAAGCTCTCCGTAGGCGTCGATGACGGCCTTCACCGTGCCCTTGGGCATCCCGTCGACCTCGCGGATCACAAGGTCGACGGGGCGGTCGATCAGACCGCTCTCGTAGGCTCTCTTGAACGCAAGTTCCGCCGGTGCGACGACGTCGGTCTTCAGTCCCTGCGGCCAGTCGTCGGGAATGATGATGTCCATCAAATAGCCGACTTTGATGGGCGCCTTGGCTTCGTAATAGGACGACGTCACGGACTGTCCTTTCTCAGTAGCGCGGTCACTTGGTGAGATAGCCGCCGTCGACCGGTAACGCGAGGCCGGTCACATTGGCGGACATGTCCGAGGCGAGATACAACGCCGCCGACGCGCAGTCCTCGGCGGTGATGAGACGACCGAGCGGATGCAGGGTTTTGGCCATGTCGAGCAACTCAGGTTCGAGTTCGGTGAATGCATCCTCATCGGACCTGCCGAAGTTGGTAAGCACCGCACCGGGGCATACGCAGTTGACCCGAATGCCATGTGGGGCAGCCTCGGCGGCCAATGCGCGGGTCAACTGGATGACCATTGCCTTGATGGAGCCGTAAACGACACTGCCCCACCCGACGATGCCTGCGATCGATCCGGTGTTGACGATGACGCCGCCGTCGCCCTGCTTCTTGAACTGAACAACGGCTGCGCGGCACCCGTGGAAAACGCCGCGTCCGTTGACCGCAAAGAGGCGTTCAACATCGGCGGAAGTGTGTTCTTCGAAGGGTTGACCCACCCGGTTGGAGGCAATGCCGGCGTTGTTGAACATGACATCGAGCCGGCCGAACTCGACCACCGCCTTTCTGACCGCGGCATCGACGTCTGCGGCGTTGGACACGTCGCATGTGAGAGGGACTGCAGTTCCGCCGCCCTCCGTCACAGCGCGCACAGCATGCTCGGCCCACTGGCTGCGGATGTCGGCGCACACCACGCGCGCTCCTTCGCGTGCGAACAGCAGCGCCGACGCAAGTCCTATTCCTGAGCCAGCGCCGGTGATGACAACAGATTTCCCCTGAAGGAGGTTCATTTTCGTGTCCCGATCAACAGTCATCGACGAGCCATTTCACGAAGCGGTGCAATGGGTAGAAACCGTCGTGGGGGAAGCCGGGCGCGACGTCGATGACCGCTCCCATGGGGACAAGTCGTTGCATACCGCGGGCGGCTAATCCGTCGCGCAGCCCAGCACCTCGTTCCGGAGGATAGATTCCGATAGTCTGGGTGGCGACGTTGACGTAGTCGAAGGCATCCTCGAGCGAAGATACGGCCACGACGTTCACAGTCTTGGCCGACGGGTGGAATTCGACGGGATCGTCGGTCAATATCACCAGACCGGAACCGTCATCCACGCCGAACACGTCGCACATGTCGGACATGGTGGCGAGCACCTGGATCTCCGCGCGGACTTCGGCTGGCAGTGGGGTGGGAACGACGGCATCGGCCAGATCGCGTTCACGTGCGAGCTGCTGCGCGAGCACGTCGCACCACTCGGCCAGTTCCGCACCGGTGCCCTCGGCGTAGATGAATCTACTTGCCGCACAAACCTCTTGATTGAATAGGCTGGCGTCGATGGCTGCGGCGCTAGCCGATTCCTGGATCGTTTCGCTACTGGCTAAAGCCTCGCGTCCCAGTAGAGAAATCGACACCTTGGGATCGAACGAGACCAGGTCGAATCCCGGGGCGACATATTTGATGGCGTTCTGGATCGCCGCATCACCGCCCCACGCGGAGATCCGATCGAAATACTGTGATCGGAACAGCGCTCCCTCGATGACAGGGTCTCCTCCGCGCCAGTAAACACAGGAAAATGACTGCGTCACAGGGTGGTTCGGGTCGAGTTCGGCCATGGTCCGCAGGATGGCGGTGCCGGTGAATAGGTCATTGGACGGCAACTTGAGCAGGTGCACGCCCTTCGTCAGAGCGCCGCGCAGAATGGTGGCGGCGGTGACGCCTGGCGCGTTACCGGCGAGAATGTGCACCATTCGCGGCGGAAACGCGCGCACTCGCCGCACTTTTCCGTGGAGATCGGTGACCGGCTTCCAGCCGTCCAGCCACTCGCGGCCGACCTCTTGGTCGACGGTGAACCACATTTCGTCGGGTTGGAAGGCGTATTTGAGTCCGCGGTAGCCTTGTTCGAGGATTCGTGCCCCCAGCGAGCTGCATGCCACACTCGCAGCCAGGGCCTCCTGGAGGTGCGGGTTGGTGTCCAGATCGAGGCGATTGCCGAGTTCGGTGAGGAACTCGACAATCTCGACCAACGGCATCTCGAAAGCCGGGCCCGGCTCTGACCTCGGCCAGATGAGTTCATCCAGATCGATTGGCGGGGTGGTGAAATCACCGTAGTCGGTGCAATCTGAGCCGTCAGACGGCCGGCGCACCTGGCCGCGGACCACATGGGGGACGGCCATCCGTGTCACGGTCATTCCATGATCCCTCGGACGTAGGTGTCGATCGTGCCGGCGCAGGTGAGTCGGTCATCGCCGCCTTCGGCGGTGCTGTACCGCGTGATGCTGTCGAGCGCGATGCTGATGTTCGGCGTGCTGAAGTCCGCAGTAACCCGGTCGCCGGTGATGACGCCTCCCCAGCGCCCGTCGACGGCCAGGTCCAAGAAGGCGAAGCGCCCCTCGGCGGTGCTCCTATCCTGGTGGATCAAGTTCTGGCCACTGTCATCCAATAGCAAGGGAATGACCCACGGTGGTGGGCGGTACGCACGGTCGATGCCGGCGAACGGCGCCGAGAGTTCGGACATGCCATAAGCGTTGGGTAGATCGGCGGCACTCATTCCGAAGAACCCCAGAATCTGCTCTTGATAGTCGGCGGGCAGATCCGCGCCCTTGGTGCCGCCACCAGCTGCCACCCTCGTATTTGGATGGAAATCGCCCGCCGTTGCACCGCGCGCTCTGGCCAACTCGACGATCGTCCACATCTGGGCCCAAGGACCGAGGATGATCATCGGGTCATGGCGGTATTCCAGGATCCTGTCGACGATGATCTCCAGGCGCATCGACATCGCTTCCTGGCGGGCCGCGCTTTCCTGCTGAAATGCCGCAATCTCGCTGGGTTTCGCCTTGCCCGAGCCGATCGCCGCACGCAGCCGCGCGAGCCTACTCATATCGCTGAGCCGCAAACGCTCCTCGGAAAGATAGAAGACGGCGTCCGGCCGGCCCATGGTCTCGGCAAGGCGGCGGAAGTGCCGCACGGAACGATGGGGTCCGTCCTGCGGACCGAGAATGACGACAACGCGGTCGTTTCTCGGTTCGCCGTAGGAGCGCAGCATCTCGTGGTCGAAGTTGAGCAGGGAGAAGTCCCGATCGAATGCTGTCGCCGGGAGGAACGAGTTCTTGCCGCTGGTGCCGCTCGTGACCGTCACATGGTGACCGTTGTCCTTCAGCCGATCCAGCCAATCATCGGAATCCTTCAAATCATCTGCGTCGAACGCTGCTACGCGCGTCGCCGATAGGGTGTCCAGCCAGCGACTCATCAGGTCCCACCGGCGTTTGGAGATGAACGAGTCCGAGTAGGACTTGTAGTTCGAGTGGGCGAAGAGCAAGGGAACGAGATCATCAAGGCGCCGAATCTCGTTGACGCCCTTGTCTTGCGCCAAACGAGACAGAACGGGGACGTGTGTCCTTTTCAACGCGAGCGCCTCGTTTGCAGCGTCAAGCCATAAGGGTTCGAGCTCCGAGCGGGGAATCTCGTGAAATTTCGGTTCGGACACGAGTCCGACCAAGCGGTCGCGAGCGGATATCATGGCTGTTGCCTCCAAAATCGGTTTCTCATGGCAGCGGCGACCACCGAGCCGACCGCAGATACCGACCACAGGAGTGCACCCCGTCGGGTAGCTGAGGTGTCAACGACCCAGACCAGTCGTCCCAGCCGACGTCGGTACGCCATGCGTTGGTGAGCGCGTGCGCATCGTTGATTCGGTAGAGAACGCGCGCCGCGGTATCGGTTTCCAGCGCCGGCTGAAACGCAGTGTCGAAGGTGAGTACGTCGTTGCCGTCGTGGAATTGATCAGCGGTCATCATCTGTGAGAGTGCCTCGTTGATCCCGGGCCCTTCGAGAATGTCTTCGCGGAAAAGTGCCGTGTCGTGGTCGACGTCTGCCACCGGAATGTCAGCAAGCTCGAGTTCTGGCGCGTCGATCCATTCAGCGCGCACCAGCAGGCTGCTGTGACAGCGATATCGCAACGCCGCGATCTGGGTGGCATATGCTGCCAGATCGCCGTAGCGCATGCGCTGAGCAAGACGGTCGAGCGCGGCACCATTGCGCACCGCTGTCAGCATCGTGACGAGGTATCCCTCTGATGAGCCGTGTACCGCGTGTAGATACGACAGAAACCGGGTGTCGTCGTCGGCGACCTCCGTCGCATAGCCTTCGCGGACAGCGTCTTCGAAGTCAAACTGATGAGCGCCGATGACCACGAAGGTGTCGTGAATGAAAAGCATTACAACCTCATCCGATTGGTGACCACGGCACCGACCGCATCAAGCGCGACGTCCAGGTGTCGCGAACTTTCAGGCCGTCGACCATCCACATGCCCGGCACGACTGCTTCGCGTGGCATCTCCAGGGTGAGCATTCTTGTCAGTGCCTCGGCGTTGGCGACCCGGGTCACCATGACGTTCTCAGGATATGTGCCGCCGCCGGTGATGGTTTCGAAGCAGGCCCATAACGGCGTACCGAGCTCGGTGTATTCACGCAGGAAGGCGTGCACTTCAGCCAGTTTCGTCTCGAATTCGCGCTGCATGCCGGGCTGTGGGAGCACGAAGTCGTGAACGTAGAGATCGCCCTGTTCCCGATGGGGCTCGGGATGCCCTGGAATCGAGGTGAGGTCAACGTCGAGAGTGCTGAAGTTCAGCTGTGAAACGACCCGTCGGGTCACGCCGCGTCGTGCGGCACCGAGGGCTGCTGCCCCCTCCCGTAGGTCACCGTGTCGTATGCGTTCGCCGAGGCGTTGTAGCGCAGCACAATCGGCCACGGCTGTCCAGGTGATGATCTCGGGCCGGCACACGGCGCCGGGCATCGAGCGGGCGCACCAAACCAATCGGACGTCTTCGTCGCGCGCCAACACTGGAGCCCACCGGCGTCGAAGGAGCTCTTCGAATGCGGCACCGGAGGTGCCAGTCAGCTGATGAACCTCGTTCACGAAGAGCACTCGCGTGCCCGCTCCTCTCCGGGTAAGAACTGCGGTCAGGCCGATCCGATCCGGTCCGTATTTGCTAGATAACCTAATACTTGTTTACCGTCAAAAGCAAGAAAAACCAGAGATCTGTTTCCCGTCTTCTGGGAGGTTAGCGTCTGTTTCGATGATGTTGACCGAGCGATCGGGAAAGCTCATGCATCGGCAAATTCAATGATTCCGCGGATGTTTCGACCCGCTCTCATATCGGCGATCGCCTCGTTGATCTCATCGAGCGCATAACGGCGGGTGACCATCTCGTCGAGGTTGAGCGAGCCCGCCCTGTACATCGACAAGAGCTGGGGCATGCTCACCCGAGGGTTCATTTCGCCGTACGTGGTGCCCTTGAGTTGCTTGACGGAGTTGGTCATGTCCACCGCGATCAGAGGCACCGACATCTCGGCTATCGGCGTCATGCCGGTCAACACACAGGTGCCACCTTTGCGCGTCAGCATCATGCCTACGGGGATGAGATCGGTATGGACAACGCCTGCGCACAGCACCACGCGGTCCGCCATGACTCCCAGGGTCAACTCGCGGACGAGTTCGATCGCGTCGTGCGCCCAGCTGGCCGTGTGGGTAGCTCCGAATCGTTTGGCGGAATCACGTTTGAATTCGACGGGATCGATGGCGACGATGTTCGTGGCGCCAGCGTTACGCGCACCCTGTAAGGCGCCCACCCCGACGCCGCCTAAGCCCACGACGACCACCGTGTCGCCGGGTCGAGTACCGGCCGACACCGTCGCTGATCCCCATCCCGTGGTCACGCCGCAGGACACCAGGGAGACAGCGTGGAAAGGGTAGGCGTCGTCGACCTTGATCAACGAGTTCTGCGACACCACAACGTATTCTGCGAACGTGCCGAGCTGTGTCGTGGCCATCAGGGCCTCGGTGCCCAGATGGCGGCGCACCGTTCCGTCGGTGGTCATCTCCTTCTTGAACAGTTGGGCCCCGACATCACAGATATAGCTCTGACCACTGGCGCACCACCGACATCTGCCGCACGCGGGTATGAACGACATCCCGACGTGATCGCCCGGCCGGAAATCGCTGACTTCGGGCCCGACCTGCTCGACGATGCCGGCGCCCTCGTGTCCACCCAGGAGCGGGAACATCTCAGGGGTTTCCAGCCCTGCAGCGCGCATCATGTCGGCCATCTCCGGCGATGGCACGCAATCGCCTGTGGCGAAATGGTCATCGGTGTGGCATACACTCGCGTTGATCATCCGGACCAGTACTTCGCCGGCGCGGGGCTCGTCGAGCTCGATCTCGCACACTTCCCAATCCATACCGACTCCGCGGAGGATTGCGCCTTGGCACTTCATCGTGTTCTCCGGCTTCGTTGTTGACGGTGGATCACGTTTCGTCTTCCTCGATCTGCAGTGATTTAGCGACCATGGCCAAGGCGAAGTACCCGCCGATCGTCACGACGAGATCCATCAACTCCTCGTCACTGAAATGCCGACAGAGTCGGCTCCATGTCGACTGCGTGATCGTGTGAAAGCTCGCGAGATCGTCGACTGCGCGGACCACGAGCTCGTCTTTCTCATCGCTGCATCGCTCTACGTGGATCTCGATCATTTCGGTGACGGTCAGACCGACCTCAAGTGCGATCGGCACGTGGTGCGACCACAGATAGCGGCATTGGGTGCGGTGCGCAACGCGCAGTATCGCGACTTCTCGAGTTCGTGGACTAAGGCGGGAATTTCGTATCAGATAGGCGTTGAACGGCAGATACGCTGCGGCGAGGTCTGGATGGCGCACTAGAGTCGCCAGCAGGTTGCCGGATTCTTTCGGATTGGCCCGCTCCGCGGGCATCATTGAAACCAGCGCCTGGGCGATCCTGTCGTCCCACTCGTCAGCGGGGAGCGGCCGAATTCTCGGCTCTTTGAAGTCCGACATCCGCTAGGTCCGGCGTTGTCCCAGTCGATGGCGGCTCACCTGACAGGCGGATTTGTTCACGAAGGTTCTCTTTTCGGATTGGGCGTTGATGTTCGCACGCACGTCTGGTGGCAAGGCACTTCGAGCCGAGGACCTCATCTGTCAGAAGTTCAGGTAGACGTTCTTGATAGACAGGAATTCCTCGATACCGAGGCGGCTGCCCTGCCGTCCGTATCCGCTTTGTTTCATCCCGCCGAACGGTGCGGCCGGCGATAGCGATACGGGGCCGGTGTTGTTGATCTGCACGCTGCCGGCGTGCAGCGAATCGACCAGACGGCGTGCGCGTGCCATGTCATTGGTGTGCGCGTAGGCCGCCAGTCCGAATTGAGTGTTGTTGGCCAGTGCTACCGCCTGGTCTTCCTCGTCGAACGGCATCATGCACAGGACGGGGCCGAAGATTTCGGTCTGCGCAATCGTCGAACTGTTGTCGACGTCGATCAGGATCGTGGGCTCCACAAAGAACCCGGACGCCAAATCGCCGCCGATCCGATTGCCGCCCATGATGACTCTGCCCGCGCCGGACTCCTTCGCATCGGCGACGATGTTGATGATGCGGCTGGCCGATGCTTCGGTGATCACCGGTCCCATTGTGACGCCAGGGTCGAATGGGCGCCCGATGATCACCTTGCTGACGAGGTCAGCGACCCCTTCGATGACCTGTTCGTAGATGGGGCGTTCGACGAGTAGCCGAGTCGGCATCGTGCAGCCCTGACCAGCGTTGAACGTCCAGCGCGCGGCTTGAGGAATGACTTTGCTGAGGTCGGCGTCGGAGAAGACGATATTTGCCGATTTGCCGCCGAGTTCCATCACCATGGGCTTTAGGGTCTGCGCGCATGCCGCTTGGAGCTTGCGAGCCGTGGCAACGCCGCCGGTGAAGCTGATCTTATCGATGCCTGGGTGCGAGGCGATGGCGTGTCCGATCTCGGGCCCGCCGTTCACGACGTTCACCACACCAGGGGGGATACCGGCTTCCAGGCAAAGGCGGCCGAATGTCAACGCCGAAAATGGCGCGATTTCAGGGGATTTGATGACCAGGGTGCAACCAGCCGCAAGCGCGGGCGCGCCGCCCATCGCGCAGAAGCCCAGCGGTCCGTTCGAGGCAACGAACAAACCGACGACGCCGACTGGTTCCGGCACGGTGAAGTCCAGGCCCGGCATCGGGTAGGCGTTAATGCGTTCGCCGCTCAGTTTGTCGGCCCAGCCGGCGTAGTAGCGAAACCAGAGCGAGGGAAACCAACCGGCCATCGGGCTGAACGGCTGGCCGCCCTCGAGCGCGATGACGGTGCCCAGTTCTTCCCCGCTGGCCTCCAGCAATGCGGCGAGTTTGATCAGGACGTCGCGGCGAGCGTCGGGCGTCCAACGTCGCCATTCTTCGAAAGCTGTTCTCGCGGTGGCCACCGCTTCGTCCAGCTCGCTCAGCGATGCTATGGCGACCGCCTTGTTCACCTGCCCCGTCGCCGGATTCAGATGCTCGAGCTGTCCGCCTTGCGACGATCCGATCCGGCGGTCACCGATGATGAGTTCGGTTGCCAGGCAGGCTGTGCGGTCCTCAGCCACGTGCCTTTCTCCGATCAGCAGGATCGAACAGAACGGGAATCTCAGTGGCTGCGCGCTCGTACATCCCAATGATCTTGGGGGGGTCGGCCGCCGGATCGAGACGAAGATTCGGGAGCCGGTCGAGCAGGGCGCCGATCGCTGTGGTGAGTTCGGCGAACGCGACATGCATTCCGAGGCACACGTGGGGTCCGCTGCCGAACGCAAGCGTCGGCTTTTGAGCGCGGTAAGTGTCGAATTCGTCAGGGCGGTCCCACCGAGCGGGATCTCGGTTGCCCGCAGCGAGATTGATGTGGACGACAGAGCCCTTCGGCATATGAACGCCATAGAAGTCGACATCTTTGGTGGTGTACCTGGAGAACATCGGGTCGGTGGGCATCCACCGCAGCGATTCCTTGATCACCAGACGAAGCACTCCCCGGTCGTCGCGGACCGCTGCGAGCAATTCTGGCCGCTGCAACAGCAGGTGAAGTGCGATACCCATCTGCTTCCAGGTGGTTCCCGAGCCGGCAGCCAGCAAAAGCAGTGCGAATGAATAGATTTCGGCATCGCTGAGGCGGTGCACCGTGCCGTCTTCATCTTTCATCTCGGCATGCACAAGAATGCTTATGAGGTCGTCCTGCGGGTCGGTACGCCGAGACTCGACGATCGGCGTAAGTATCTGGACGATCTCCATTGGTGCGAGGATGGCCGCTCGGACGTCTAACGCGCGCTCCACGGGGATGCCGAAGCTGCCGGTGATCGTCAAGACGGGAATCGCGGCGCAGAAGTCCACGTTCAACTCCGCGTGGCCGTCGTCGACGAATCCATCGATGAGGGTGTGGACGGCCTCATCGACCCAGTTGCGAATCCACCATTGCGCCTGGGTGGGAACGAATGACGGCTGGACCAGTCCGCGGTAGCGCTTGTGACCTGGCCCGTTCATGAAGAGCATGCTGTTGATCGGGCTGAGTTCGCCACCGGCGGGGTCCACCGGGTCGGGCCACTGGGCGAAGGTCTCGGGTGCGCGGTAGACCGCTTCGCACGCGTCGTAGCTGAACGTTGTGAAGTGCTCGCGATCCGGTTCCGGCAACCCTACGAACATGGCCGGCCCTTCGAAACCCGTCAGTTCGTGTAACACCCCCGGATGTACTGGAGCCTGTTCTCGCAATCGATGCCAGACCGGGTACGGGTCGTCGTGGTAGGTCCCGCCGAGTAGCGCGTAAGTGGGGCCACGCAGATCGAATAGCTCGCGAATTCGCGCTCGATCGAGTGTGCCGAGATCGGTCACTGGTGCTCCTGACGATCGTCTGAATCGAGACTGAGGGCGCCGGTTGGGCACGCGGAAACTGCGCTGCGAACGGTCTCCGGCGGATCACCGTTCGGATCCACCACCCAGGCCTTCAGTTCAGGATCTAAGTCGAACGTGTTGGGCGCATAGATCGTGCATTGCCCGCTGCCCATGCAGATTTCTCGGTCGACGATCATCCTGATCATGCCTTCGTCATCGCCTGGTCAAACCCTGTTCGGGACCTCTCATAGGTCGAGACGGTAGCAAAAGAGGGTGGAAAAACAAAGATCTGGTTAGCTGAAAAACAAAGATCTGTTTGAAACCTTGTCGCCGCACCAAACAAGTATTAGGTTGTCGGTTACCGCCACCGCACGCGGTGGTTGAACAGCACCGGGAGGGATTGGGCGAATGCGCGCAGGCGCGATGACTGCCGTCGATCGCTTCCAGGTGGATGAGGTCACGATGATCGAACCGGGCGGCCATGACGGAGGTACCGGTGCGCTGCGGGACTTTCTGCGCGATGTCGAGTTGATCGAGTCCGCCCGGCTGGATTTGGCGAGCATGATCTCGCGCCGAATCACTCGCGACGAAGTCGGCGAAGCACTCGGGCTGCCTTCCGCTGACGCTGTCCGCACAGTGGTCGCGTCGTGGTGAGTCGAATGACCAAGCGCTGTTACTGATTTCAACTGTGAGAAGGAGATGAACACATGCGTATGGAAGACATGATCATGGTGAGTATCGATGACCACATGGTCGAACCTCCGGACATGTTCGACAACCACGTTCCGGAGAAGTGGCGGGACCAGGCGCCGAAGCTGGTCCGCAGGGATGATGGCACCGAGGGTTGGCAGTTTCAGGGCCAGAGCACGGTGACACCTCTGGGAATGGCCGCGACGGTGGGATGGCCGAAAGAGGAATGGGGTTTCGATCCGGCGGTCATGGCCGAGTTGCGCCCCGGTTGCTTCGATGTCCACGCACGGATCCGCGACATGGACGCCAACGGCATTCTGGCGTCCATGAACTTTCCTACGATGGCGGGTTTCAACGCTCGGACTTTCGCCGAATCGGAGGACAAGGAACTCGGACTGGTCATGTTGCAGGCCTATAACGACTGGGCGATCGACGAATGGTGTGCTGCCTACCCCGACCGATTCATCCCGATCGGCGTCGTTCCGATGTGGGATGTCGAACTCGCCGCCGCCGAGGTACATCGACTGGGCAAGAAGGGTTGTCGCTCAATCAGCTTCATGGAGACCCCGCACGCGTGGGGCTACAAGAGCCTCATCTCGGGCTATTGGGATCCGATGTATAAGGCGCTATGTGACGAGAACATGGTGCTGTCGCTGCATATCGGCGCCGGAATCGCGGCGATCAACCATGCTCCGGAAGCGCCGATCGACAATATGATGATCCTGGCTTGCCAGATATCGGCGCTCGTCGCACAGGACCTTCTCTTCGGTCCGGTCTTTCGTGACTTCCCCGACCTGCGCGTGGCCCTCTCCGAGGGCGGGATCGGTTGGATTCCTTTCTATTTCGATCGGATCGACCGGCACGTGGCAAACCAGGCCTGGTTGGACCACACCAATGACTTCGGCGGGAAGCGGCCGTCGGAGGTGTTCCGCGAGCACATCCTGGCCTGCTTCATCACCGATCCGTCGGGCCTTCTTCTCCGCGACCGGATCGGCACCGACATCATTGCGTGGGAGTGCGACTATCCCCACACGGATACGACGTGGCCGGAGTCGCCGGAGATGTTGTGGGCCGAGTTCCAAGAAGCGGGTGTGTCCGACGAGGACATCCACAAGATCACCTGGGAGAACGCGTGCCGGTTCTTCGATTGGGATCCGTTCAAGCTCACTCCGAAAGATGAGGCCACGGTCGGAGCGCTGCGTGCCAGGGCCACCGATGTCGACGTCACGAGAATGCCTCGCGCTGAATGGCGCAAGCTCAACGAAGCAGCACAGTCCGCTGTGTAGCCCGCACAGCGAAATCCGACCGACCGCGATTCAACGGAGAGGAGATCGACGCGCATGTTTGATCGACTCCTTCGCCGAAGGTCGGTCGGAGGTGACGGTTGGCGGAACGGGCGGCCGGTCACCGCACCGATCGTGGGTGCGGTGACCATCGCGTCGGTCGTCGCCATCATCGGCCTTGTCGCGGTCCAGTTCCGCGGAGGTTTCGGCGGCCATGCCGACGTGATCTTGCTGACCGAGCGGGCGGGACTAGTGATGAATCCCGACGCCAAAGTGCAGCTGCTCGGCACCCCCGTGGGCAAGGTCGACCGGATCGAGGAGAGGCCGGATGGAACCGCAGCCATCCACCTGTCGATCGATCCCGCTCAATTGCAGGTCATTCCGGCGAACGTGCGTGCTGAAATATCGGCGACGACAGTGTTCGGGGCCAAGTATGTGCAACTGATTCCACCGGATGACCCGACGCCGGAGTCCATGTATGTCGGCCAGGTCCTGACTGCCCAGAATGTCACGGTCGAGATCAATACGGTCTTCCAACAGCTCACCACGGTGCTGGCGAAGATCGAGCCCGAGAAGCTCAACGAAACTCTGGGCGCCATTGCGACCGCATTCAACGGCCGCGGAGAAAAGATCGGAGAAACCCTTTCAGGTCTCGACGAGCTGCTGACCAAGATCGAGCCGCATTTGCCGGCGTTGACTCACGATCTCGAGCTGGCGCCGCAATTCTTGAGTGCCTACGCCGATGCGGCGCCCGACATCGCCGAGATCGCCGCGAACACGACCGCGGTGGGCCAAACGATCGTCGACCGGCGAGATGATCTCGATGCAGCATTGTTGAGCGCGATCGGACTTGCCGAGCTCGGACACGCGGTGTTGGACCAGAACTCCGCACCACTAGCTCAGGTGCTCGGCCTTTTGGTGCCGACAACCGATCTCGCGCGCCACTACAACGCCAGCCTCTATTGCGGGGTCGCCGGCCTGTTGGTGATGGCGAATATGCCGCCAGCGGATGTTCCTGGGGTCAACATCATGGCCGGTCTTGAGTGGGGCGGTGAACGGTACCGCTATCCATCGAACCTTCCCAAAGTCGCGGCTACTGGCGGACCGCAGTGCACCGGTCTTCCGCGCGTACCCTTTGAGACTTCGCCACCGTATGTGGTCACCGACACGAATGCTAACCCGTTCGAATACGACAACCCCGGCGTGGTGCTGAACTCCGACGGCCTCAAGCGGCTGCTTTTCGGAGCCATCGACGGGCCCCCGCGCAACATCGGTCAGATCGGCCAGCCAGGATGAGGCCCACTGCAACTCCACTGATCATGTTCGGCATCTTTGCCGCCGTGATGACACTGTTGACCGCAATGCTATTCGCGGTCTTCGGCCAGTACCGGCCGGGCGACACGACCGCCTACACGGCAGTGTTCTCCGACGTGTCGAGACTCAAGGCCGGCGACAGTGTGCGAATTGCAGGAGTCGTCGCGGGCACGGTCACCGATGTCGAATTGCGCGATGGCAAGACCATTCTGGTCAGTTTCACCGCAGACCGCAGTGTGGCGCTCACTACCGGCACGCGGGCGCTGGTTCGCTACCTGAACCTGGTAGGGGACCGCTACCTTGAACTGACTGAAGGGGCAAGAGCGACCACCATACTTCCGGCTGGGTCCCAGATTCCCCTTCAGCAGACCGCGCCGGCGTTGGACCTCGATCTGCTGCTGGGCGGTCTCAAGCCGGTGATTCGCGGATTGAATCCACAAGATGTCAATGCGCTCAGTGCATCTTTGATTGAAATCGTCCAGGGACAGGGCACCAACCTGGAATCGCTGTTCTCCCAGGTGTCGTCGTTTACGAACAACCTTGCCGACCGCAGCGCGGTGATCCAGGAGTTGATCGGCAACCTGCGGGGTCTGCTTAAGACACTGTCGGATGACCGCGACGACTTGTCGTCGGTGATCGACCGTCTCGATCGGCTGGTCGGTGAACTCTCCGCAGAACGCGACCCCATCGCCGAGGCGATCACCTCGCTGGAGAGCGGCACCGCCTCGTTGACCGACCTGTTGGCGTCGGCGCGGCCCCCGCTGGCGAAGACTGTCGAGCAACTAAACCGGTTGGCGCCTGCACTCGACGACAAGAAAGACCGTCTCGAAACGATGTTCAACCGGTTGCCCGACGATTATCGCAAACTAGCCCGCATCGGGAGCTATGGCAGCTTCATCAATTACTACGCGTGTGCACTCACGGTGCGCGCCACCGACTTACAGGGCCGTACGGTCGTCTTCCCCGTATTTCGGCAAGAGGGCGGAAGGTGCTCTGAGCCCTGATGCTGAAATACCGTCAACGAAAGCTCATTCGGGCCGGCTTCCTAGGCGCGGTCTTGATTCTGCTCGTCATCGCGGTGGGACTGCAACCAGAGCGCATCGTCGCGTGGGCGTCGTCGATCGGGTATTCCGCGATCTTCGCCGAAGCGGGCGGACTGACGACCGGCAACGACGTGACTATAGGCGGCATGAAGGTCGGCAGTGTCACCGCCATGAAGCTCGAGCAGGGCGACGTCGCTGTCACCTTTCTCATCGAGGGCAACGTTCGCCTCGGTTCACGCACCACCGCGCATATCAAGACGGGAACGCTGCTGGGCGAGAAGGTCCTCAGTCTCGAATCCGATGGCAAGGGCCGGATGCATCCAAACGATGTGATACCCGTGACGCGGACATCGTCGCCCTATTCACTGACCGAAGCCGTTGACGAACTCACAACGAACCTCGAGGGAACAGATACCGCACTGCTCAATGAATCTCTCACGACCCTCGCGCAGACACTCGATCAGATTGCACCACAGCTAGGCCCGGCTTTCGATGGGCTCACCCGGGTCTCCCAGGCGGTCAACAAGCGGGATGAAACGCTTAGCGATCTGTTGAGGTACGGCCGTGACGTCGCGGGAATTCTCGGCCAACGTAGCCAGCAGGTCAACGCACTGATCCTGAATGCCAACGACCTGGTGGAGATGTTGGCTGCTCGGCGACAAGCGATCGTCGCACTGTTGGCCAACACATCCGCGGTCGCCCAACAGCTGTCTGGTTTGGTGCATGACAACGAGGAGCGTCTGGGGCCAGTCCTGGACAGGCTCAACTCGGTCGCTGCCATGCTGGAAAACAACCGCGACAACATTTCCAAATCGCTGGCGGGACTGGCCAAGTTCGAGAGCACGTCAGGTGAGGTGGTTGCCAGCGGACCCTTTTACACCGCGCTAGTGCCCAATCTCGACATGCCGGTCATGCTGCAGCCCTTCTTCGATTACGCGTTCGGGTTCCGCAGGGGAGTCAATGCCGGGCTACCACCGGACACCGCGGGGCCGCGCGCGGAAATACCGTTCCCGTATAACGGAATACCGGGACCAGGAGAGTAATGGTCGCGCTGGCACGTCGACATCGGACCATAGCCTTGGGACTGACACTCGTGTTGGTCCTCGGTAGCGCTGCAGCGTTCCTCGCATTCCGCACGTGGATGCGACCCACAACGGTATTCGCCTACTTCCCAACCGCCATGTCGATCTATCCAGGTGATGACGTCCGCGTATCGGGTTTGAAGGTCGGGACCATCACCGCCATAGATCCTGACGGGACCCAGACCAGGCTGACTCTTGAAGTGCAGCGCCAAGTGCCTATCCCGGCGGACGCGAAAGCTGTCCTGGTAGCACCAAACCTGGTCGCGGCCCGTTATATTCAGCTCACACCGGCGTATCGGAC
Source organism: Mycobacterium sp. (assembly GCF_035697385.1). Lineage (GTDB taxonomy): Bacteria > Actinomycetota > Actinomycetes > Mycobacteriales > Mycobacteriaceae > Mycobacterium. The sequence goes on from NZ_DASSCY010000272.1 coordinate 35,093, forward strand.
CAGCGGCCCGGCCATGGCCGACGGCGCTGTGATCCCCGTCGAGCGTACGGCGGTCCCCGTCGAATGGGATCAGGTCAAAGAGCAACTGACACGTTTAGCCGCAGAACTCGGGCCGAACAAGAATGTGTCGACGCCGGCGGTCTCGCGGTTCATCGACAGCACGGCGAACGCTCTCGACGGAAACGGGGACAAGCTCAGGAACACGTTGAGTCAACTGGCCGGTTTGGGTGCCATCCTGTCGGATGGCACCGGCGATATAGTCACGACGATCGAGGGCCTGCAGACGCTCGTTACCGCATTGCGTGATTCCAAGCAGCAGATCGTGCAATTCCAGGACCACATGGCCACCTTGAGCAGTGTGCTCAACGGCAGTCGGTCCGATCTGGATGCGGCGCTGACCAATCTGTCGACGGCCCTTGTCGAAGTGAAGCGATTCGTGACCGAGTCCGGCGACAAGACTTCAGAGCAGATCCAGCGACTGGCCAACGTCACACAGACACTGTCTGAAGAGCGGATGGTTGTCGAGCAGATTTTGCATGTCGCGCCAACCGCGTTGGTCAACACCTACAACATGTTTGATCCGCGAACAGGCGCGCCCGCAGGACAGTTCGTCGTGAACAACTTTTCCGACACTAATGGATTCGTCTGCACCATGCTGGGCGCCATCGCCAATGTCACCGCGCCGGAGACCGGCAAGCTGTGTGCCCAGTACCTGGGTCCGGCGCTGAACCAGACGACTGTGAACACCTTGCCGATTCCCTTCAACCCGTTCCTGATGGCACGCCCGCCGTGGCAGTCCCTGATCTATAGCGAGGACCGTCTCAAGCCCGGAGGAGAGGGGCCAAAGCCGCACACACCGGATCTGCCGCCGGCGGTCTCTGCATACACGGGGGAGCCGACCGGTGTGGCCGAGGCGGGGGTGCCGGCACCGACTCCTGACCCCGGAGGCGATCCACCGCCCCCCGGCGGTCATCTGCCTGCAGAAAGGCCGGTTCCATGAGTGTGCGACGCCGACTGTGCACGTCGATCAGTGTCGTCATGTGTCTGGCGATGGCACTGAGCGGTTGCGGTTTTCAAGGCCTGAACTCGCTGCCGCTTCCCGGTGCAGTCGGGCGTGGATCCGGCTCCCAGGTTTTCTACGTCGATTTCGCGAATATCGGTTCGCTTGAGTCGAATTCACCAGTCATGATCAACGACGTCATCGTCGGCAGTGTCGGCAGGATCGCGTTGCGCGGGTGGCACGCCAATGTCGAGATCTCGGTCAAGCCCGATACCGTGGTGCCTGCCAACGTGGTGGCTAACATCGGGCAGACCAGCCTGCTGGGTTCCATGCACGTGGCGCTGAACCCGCCGCTGGGCGAACAGCCGCGGGGTCGGCTCCCGTCAGACACGACTATCCGGCTCAACAAATCGTCGACCTACCCCTCGACCGAACAGACCCTCGCCGCACTTTCGGCGGTGGTCAACTCTGGGGGACTCGGACAGCTCGGCGATATCATCCACAACTTCAATGCCGCCGTTTCCGGGCGCGAACCGCAGATCCGTGACCTGATAGTTCGACTCAACACCCTCATCGGAACGCTGAACGGTCAGCGCGACAACATAATTGCAGCGATGTCCGAGCTGGGCGGGTTTGCCGGGACACTGAACGACAACCAAGACATCATCGCCCGTGCGCTCCGTACCCTGCCGCCGGCGCTGGAGGTTCTGCTGGCCGAGCGGCCCAACCTCACCGCTGCGCTACACAAGCTCGGGGTGTTCAGCGATACCGCGACTCGTGTGATCAACGAAACGCAGGAAGATCTGGTGACCAACCTCGCGAACGCGGCACCGGCGATCTGCGCGCTGGCCGATGTCGGCCCCGATATCGACACCGCGTTGGCTTACGCTCCCTTGTTCCCGTTGGGGCAGAATCTCATCGACCGAGGCTTGCGCGGCGACTTCATCAACCTGTTCGCCACCGTCGACATCACCGTGCCCGCGCTCAAGCGCTACCTCGGCCCGGGTACACCGCTGTGGCAAGGTGATGCGGCGCTTACCCCAGCCCCCGGGGATCCGGGTTATGACGAGTTCTATCGAAAGTTCCCTGACGGCAAGGGAATCCGGCCGATACCTCCGTGGCTTGAACACCTACCCGAGGGAAGTCCACCCTTGCACCAACGCGGTGTTGCGCCGCTTGGAGTGCCAGCCCCGATCTTCACCCCACCCCCGGCGACGACACCGAGCGAGTGTGGCTGATGCTGACCCGTTTCGTCCGGATTCAATTGACAATCTTCGCCATTCTGTCGGTGATCGGCATGGTCGCTCTGCTAATCAAGTATGTGCAGGCCCCAACCCTGTTGGGCATTGGCCGCATCACCGTAACGATGGATTTGCCGGCCACAGGAGGCCTCTACCGTTTCAGCAATGTGACCTACCGCGGCATGCAGATGGGGCGGGTCACCGACATCCGAGTCGTGCGCAAGGGGCCGCGGCCTAGCGTGGAAGCCGAACTGTCACTGATGCGTTCACCTAAAGTTCCGGCCGACCTCGTCGCCGAGGTGCACAGTGTTTCGGCGATTGGCGAACTGTACGTCGATCTCCGGCCGCGGACCTCGTCCGGGCCCTTTCTGAGGGACGGATCGGTCATCGCCAGCTCAGACGTCATACTCCCGCCACAGGTCGGACCGATGCTGGATAAAGTCAGCGCGCTCGTCGACAGCGTGCCCGAACAGCGAATCAGTGACCTTCTCGACGAATCCTTCAAAGCGTTCAACGGATCCGGTTACGACTTCTCGTCGCTGGTCGATTCGTCGTCGAAGGTGACAAGCGGTCTCAACGGCGCCGCCGATCGCATCGGCACCCTCTTCGACGACAGTCAGCCGCTCATAGAATCTCAAGCAGAAACCACCGACGCACTGCGCCTTTGGACACATAGCCTGGCCGGCGTCACCGAGCAGATAAAGGACAACGACACCGAGATCCGTACTTTGCTCCGCGAGGCCCCCGGTGCTGCCGATCAAGCCACGAGGCTGCTTCAGCAGGTTCAGCCGACGCTGCCGGTGCTGCTGGCGAATCTGACCACGGTCGGACAGATCGGAGTGACCTACAACAAATCACTCGAGACATTGTTCGTGATACTGCCGCCGGTCGTGGGCTACACCCAGGCCATTAGCCCCTCCAATAACGCCACCGGATTGCCTATTGCGGTGTTCCGGGTGTCGGCCGCCGATCCGCCGGGATGCACTGTCGGCTTCCTTCCACCGTCGTCTTGGCGCAGTCCGGCCGACGAGACGATTGTCGACACCCCCGACGGCCTCTACTGCAAGCTGCCACAGGACGCACCGATTCTGGTGCGCGGGGCCCGAAACCTTCCGTGCATGGGCGTTCCCGGTAAGCGCGCACCCACGGTCGAGGAATGCTACAGCGACAAGCCCTTTCAACCGTTGGCGATGCGACAACACGTCACGGGTCCTTATCCGATCGATCCCAACCTGGTGTCACAGGGCGTCCCCGTGGACGGCCGTGTCAACCTCGACGAGCGGATCCACGCACCCATCGAGGGAACCCCGCTCCCGCCGGGAGCAACGGTTCCGCCGGGGACGCAACCTGGGGTGCCCGCGCCCTTCGAGCAGCCACCGCCTCCGCCCACGACGGCGCCTGGCGGTGTACCGGCCGCTCCCAATGCGGTCACACCGGACGGACCCGCAGTCGCGATTGCCCAATATGATCCGAAGACCGGTCGCTACGCCGCACCCGACGGTCGGGTGCTGCAACAGGCCGATCTTTCCGCCGACGCACCAAAAACCTGGCAGCAGATGATGATTCCGGGGAGCAGCCCGTGAAGCGGCGCGCAACGGCGTCCATCGTCCGAACGATCGGTCTGGCCCTGATGCTGACGCTGAGCAGCCTGTTGACGGCAGCGCCGGCTCAAGCCGCCGACTGCGCCCAGCCGTTCATTGGGCGCTACACCGCGTTCTCCGATGGCAATTGGGCCGAGAGTTACTATTCGTACCGCGACGAAGTCAGCGTCATAGCGACGTGGACGGTAGACACCAACTGCCGAGACTACCTGTACTGCACGGGCACCGTCGTCAGCGACCAGGGCTGGACAGGCCCCGCGATCTGCAAGAGCGGGATGTGGACCATCACTCATTACGTACCGAACTGGGAGCCCTGTCCCGATGGGACCGCGGCGACGGGCCAGCAGAGGTTCACCTTCTTTTCACTGACCGATTCACTGCAGTTCCAGGGCTGGGATAGGACGCTGGGTCCCAGTGGCGCATGCGGGATCAATAAACATCTGATTATCGAAATGCCGTTTACTCTAACGAAAATCGAGTAGCCGTGGCGCCCGTCAGCCGCTCCACGCCGGATCCGCAGCACCCTGAATCACCGTGTCACGCGCCAACGCGTGCGCAGCACGAGTTCCTGAACTTCGAACGATAGTCTCTGGCATGGCGATCAAATCGAGAATGCATCGCGCACGCATGTTGGACGTGCCGCCCACAAGGTTGATCTCGCCGGCTTTCTCGCCTTCGGCAATCAAAGCCTTCAGGCGGCGCAATTGATCCGAATACAGATGCCCGAGATTCTTTGCAGTGGGCGGAGTCTGACGCAGCCAGGACAGCATGATCTTCACTTCGTCGCTGAAGCGCTCGAGAGCGTTGATGTCGAGCCACAATAGGGCGTCGAGCTTTTCCAGAGGTCTCGACTGAGATCCGAGCACTTTGTCCCAAGCCGTCGCCATGCGCTCGCTGAACTCACCCATGACGGAGAGCAGAAGTTGATCTTTTGAGCCGATCCACTTGTATACCGTCGACGTCGAAATACCTGCGGCGGAGGCGATGTCGCGAAGGGTCGTGCCCTCATAGCCGCGACGGGCGAATTCGGAGCGCACGATATTGCGGAGCCTGGTCGCATTGTCGTCTGCCGATGGCTCCTCGATCCACGTCGCCATCGTGTCGTCGGCAGCGGCCAGCGCGGGCGATCCGTCCAAAAAGCGGGCAGCATTCGCATCCACTGCAACTCCGTTGAGCAGTATTCGAGCCTTCATTGCCGGAACGCGGTCATTGCCAGGCCCCGGGTGCAGTACGCCGACGCCCACGTGCAGCATGCTCCTGCAGAGACGCTCAGCCAGACGCCCGAGGTCTATGCCGGACCTGATGTACCCGCTCTCGCGCCCGGTGCGGAGAAGCTCAAGCATCGCGGCGTCGATCGCCATGGGCGTTCGACCTGCGAGCTTGACAAGTTCATCGGAGGCGCCCGACGCCGGCTCGTACACGGTGAGAAGAAGCGCTGCTCGATGTTCGACAGCACACGCTGCGATACGCGTACCCAGGGAGACGATCTGGTCGGAGATGGCGGGGGGCGTTTGGCCGCCTGCCTCCTCGAGCGCGCGCTCGGCGAGACGATCGAGGTCGGCCTGGTATCGCCTGACCAATTCGATGATGATCGCTTCTTTTGATTCGAAGTGATGGTAGAGACTTCCGCCGAGAACGCCGCACTTCTTGCCGATGTCATCCAGCGATACGCGAGAGCCATGTGAGGCGAACAATGAAGCCGCCGCCTGAAGAATCTCTTCTCTCCGACTACCGTCGCGCGCCATCAAACCTGCCTACCTGCGATCCGTCGTTGCCCGTTTTCGACACAAATTGTACTGCTCAGCGCGGCTAGCCGTTAGAGAACAAATACTTGGCTACAGGCTTGCGAACAAATACTTGGCTACGATACTCTTTGCCCTGATGTTGAAGACTTTTGCCCCCACGGTCCTCACTTTTGATGCCGAGAGGTCGGCGATTTTCCGCCAGCTCCGCGACTATCAGCCGGTGTTCTATGACGAGCCGACCGAGACTTATTTCCTGAGCCGGTTCGATGACGTCTTCGCAGCTGCAACCGATCCCGCAACCTTCTCGTCGGTCACGAGCGACGCGTCATCGCTGTTGCCCATCCTCAACCATCTCGATGATCCACGCCATGGGGAGCTGCGGCGTCTTGTGTCGAAGGCGTTCACACCCGCCAGAGTCAATGCTTTAGAGGAGAAAATTCGCCAGCTAGCGGTGGACTTGCTCGACAAGTACCTCGCGGGAGGAGGCGGTGACCTCATCTCGGGCTTCAGCGGTCCATTCGCCTCGACTGTGATCGGCAGGCTTATCGGCATTCCTGAGGACCGCCTGGAGAGCTTCCGTCATCTCACCGACCAGTTGCTCATTCTGGGTCAACGCGGCGAAGAAGAAGCGACGATGGCGGTGGCAGCGCAGATTTACGCCGGATTCGACGAACTGCTCAACCTGCGCCGAGAGAAGTCCGAGGACGATCTGATGTCTGCGCTCACCGCGGTGCAGCGTGACGGTGATCTATCGGATACTGAACTGCTGGGTTTCTGCTTTCTTCTGGTTGCCGGCGGCAACGACACCACCGCCAATGCCATCGCAAACGGCTGGTGTTTGTTGCTCGAGCATCCCGAATCGATGCAAGAACTTGCCGAGGACCGCGATTTGATTCCGCAGACGGTCGAAGAGATCTTACGTTTGCGTCCGCCAGCAGAGACTCATGCGCGATGCATGATGCGCGACTTGGAGCTGCACGGCATAGTGATCCCCAAAAACGCTCGGGTGCAGGTTCTTTGGGGAGCCGCAAATCTCGACGACCGCGAGTTCGCCCAACCAGAGGTGTTCGATATCAGGCGCCGCATCGACCGGCATCTCGCGTTCGGCCGTGGCAGCCATTTCTGTCTGGGTGCCTCATTGGCTCGCGTCGAGACGCGGATTGCGCTCAACGGCCTGCTCGACAAGTGCGCTCACCTCGAGCTTGTCGAGCCTCCTGTTCGGCATCCCTCGCCGTGGGCGTACAGCT
>NZ_DASSCY010000273.1:0-6300 GCF_035697385.1 Mycobacterium sp.
GCCGTCGTCGGCTCGAACAACGCGGCAGGCTACCAAGTGGCCGGCGGCGCACCGGTGATGGCGATCGGCGGCTTCAACGGCACCGACCCCTCGCCGACGCTCGAGGAGTTCCATCGCTACGTCACCGACCGGCAGATCCACTACTTCATCCGCGGCAAGCTGATGATCGGGCACTGGGGAGGCCAGTCGAGCGGCAGCCGCGAGGCCGCGGGCATCGCCGAATGGGTGCAGACGCACTACGCCCCCCAGACAGTCGACCGGGTCATCATTTACGACCTCACCCAGGAGCAGAAGAACTCATAGGTGGGACATAGCTTCGCCCAACGCCGGACACAAGCTGCGCCTCAACTATGGGTGGCATGACAGACATCGCTCTCGATACGTGGAGTCATCGAAGCCAATTCGAATCGCGCCCGAACGCCGCTCTGGCCGCGCGGGCTGCGGGGGTGCCGGTACTCGACGTGGTGGTCCCGGTGTACAACGAGCAGGCTGCACTTGAAGATTCGGTGCACCGGCTGCATCGCTACCTTCGCGAAAACCTTCCCTTCGAGGCGCGAATCACCATCGCCGACAACGCCAGCGTCGATGACACGCCGCGCATCGCCGAGAAACTGTCCTCGGAACTTGCCGATGTGCGGGTGGTGCGGCTCGATCAGAAGGGGCGTGGCCGAGCGCTGCACGCCGTGTGGTCGACTTCCGACGCTCCGGTGCTGGCGTACATGGACGTCGACCTGTCCACCGACCTCGCCGCGCTGGCCCCACTCGTCGCGCCGCTCATCTCCGGCCACTCCGACCTAGCCATCGGCACCCGGCTGGGCCGCGGCGCTCGGGTGGTTCGCGGTCCCAAGCGTGAGATCATCTCCCGCTGCTACAACTTGATTCTGAAATCGACTCTGGCCGCGGGCTTTTCTGATGCTCAGTGCGGTTTCAAGGCGATTCGCAGCGACGTCGCGCACCAACTGTTGCCGCACGTCTCCGACACCGGATGGTTCTTCGACACCGAACTGCTGGTGCTCGCGGAACGTAGCGGGCTTCGGATCCACGAGGTTCCGGTGGACTGGGTGGACGATCCGGACAGTCGCGTCGACATCGTCGCAACCGCCACCGCCGACCTCAAGGGCATCGGGCGGCTGCTGCGTGGCTTCGCCAACGGATCGATTCCGGTGAACACGATTGCTGCGCAGCTCAGTTCGTCGCGGTCGGCCGCGGCACCAAAATCTTTGTTCCGCCAGGTGGTGCGGTTCGGTGCCGTCGGTGTGCTGTCGACAGCGGCCTATCTGTTGCTCTTCCTGCTGTTGCAGGGTTGGGCCGGCGCACAGGCGGCTAACCTGATCGCGTTGCTGCTCACCGCTGTCGGCAACACGGCCGCCAACCGGCGTTTCACCTTCGGGGCCGGTGGCCGATCCAATGCCACACGTCATCACATCGAGGGCCTCATCGTGTTCGCGATCGCCCTCACCATCACCAGTGGCGCACTCGGCGTGTTGCACGCCGTAGTTGCCCAACCACACCACCTGCTCGAGCTGGGCGTGTTGGTGGTGGCGAATCTGTTAGCAACGGTTGCACGGTTCGTCCTGTTGCGCGGTTGGGTGTTTCACCCGCGCCGGTCCCACTGACTCATCCACAAAGCAAAGGACATTGATTGATGACGCTCACTGCAGATGTTGCGCCGCAGACCGCGGAGGTACCGCATGATCCTCCGAAGCCGGGCTGGGTTCGTCCCGCCTTGCTGGCCTTGCTCGCCGGCACTGCCGTCCTGTACCTGTGGGGCCTTGGCTCCTCCGGCTGGGCCAACGACTACTACGCCGCCGCGGCGCAGGCCGGCACCCAGGACTGGACCGCTTGGCTGTTCGGCTCGCTGGACTCGGGCAACGCGATCACCGTCGACAAGCCACCCGCTGCGCTGTGGCTGATGGCGCTGTCCGGGCGGCTCTTCGGCTTCAGTGCCTTCACGATGCTGCTGCCGCAGGCGCTGATGGGGGTCGGTGCGGTCGCGCTGTTGTATGCCGCAGTGCGGCGCACCAGCGGTCCCGCCGCGGGCCTGATCGCCGGCGCTGCGCTGGCGTTGACACCGGTGGCTGCTTTGATGTTCCGGTTCAACAACCCTGATGCGCTGCTGGTGCTGATGCTCGTTGCGGCGGCGTACTGCATGGTGCGGGCCACCGCAACCGGGAGCACTCGCTGGATCGCCTTGGCGGGCTGCGCCGTTGGCTTCGCCTTCCTGACGAAGATGCTGCAGGCCGTTCTGGTGGTACCGGCCTTCGCGCTGGTGTTCCTGGTGGCCGCACCGGTTGGATTATGGAGCCGCATTTGGAAATTGCTGATTGCCGGTGCCTCGCTGATCGTGTCGGCGGGCTGGTACATCGCGTTGGTCAGCCTGTGGCCTGCCGACTCGCGGCCCTACATCGGTGGCTCCACCGACAACAGCCTGTTGCAGCTGGCGTTGGGCTACAACGGGATTGATCGCGTGGTCGGCGGGCAGGAAGGTCCCGGTGGCGGTGGAGGACCAGGTGGTGGACCCGGCGGCGCGCCCGGCGGTGCGGGCAACCTGTTCTTCGGTGGTGATCCCGGGATCGGTCGGTTGTTCGGTCAGTCGATGGGGACCGAGGCATCGTGGCTGCTGCCCGCCGCGCTGATCGGCCTGGCCGCCGGCCTCTGGTTCACCCGCCGTACGGCCCGCACCGGCCATGTCCGCGCCGGACTGCTGTTGTGGGGTGGATGGCTGCTAGTGACGGGCGCCGTGTTCAGCTTCATGGGCGGCATCATCCACCCCTACTACACGGTCGCACTGGCTCCGGCGATTGCGGCACTCGTGGGGATCTCGGTGCGAGAGTTGTGGCGCGGCAAGGAGTTCCTGGCGCCGCGGATCGTGCTGGCGACCATGTCCGCAACGACCGGCATCTGGGCGTTCGTCCTGCTGGACCGCACGCCGGACTGGTGGCCGGCATTGCGGTGGATCGTGCTGGCCGGATCGATAATCGTGGCATCGGTCCTCGCGGTCGGCGCGCACCGGTTGGGTCGGGCAACGGCTGTTGTCGCCGTGGGCGCAGTGCTCTTCGGTGCTGGCGCAACGGCGGCCTACACCATCGAGACGGCCACCAACACGCACAGCGGCCCGATGACGGTGTCCGGGCCCGCAACGGACCGTGGTTTCGACGGCCGGGGGCCAGGCGGCGGACAATCCGACAATGCCGCACTCGCCGCGTTGGTGGACGGTGTCGACAATCGTTGGGCCGCAGCCACTGTGGGGTCGATGACAGCGAGCAGCCTTGAATTGAAGACCGGGGCCTCGATCATGGCGATCGGCGGTTTCACCGGCTCCGACAACTCGCCGACATTGGCGCAGTTCCAGGCCTATGTCGCCGACGGCCAGGTCCGGTACTTCATCGCGAGCGACCGAGACGGCCCGCCGAGGGACAGGTCAGGCAATAGCAGCGAGATCACGACGTGGGTGCAGCAGAACTTCACACCAATCGATGTCGGAGGCACAAGTGTCTACGACCTGGAGAAAGGAAGCAACGCATGAAATTCAAACGACTGATCGCGGGCGCGGCCATAACCGGCGGCCTCGGGGCGGCGGCGCTGGGGCTCGGATCGGGCATGGCATACGCCGAACCGGCACACCCGGGACCCGGCCCGGTCGTGGTGCAGCCCCAGCGTCCGGATGTTCCGTGGCAGGACCGCGGCGGCTATGACCGCGCGGTCCGCGATCACCAGCCGTTCCAGTATCAGGGCAAATGGGTGAACCCGGTCTTTGATGCCGGTCACCAGGGCTGGGGGTTCTGGCTGGGTCCGATCTGGATTCCGTTGCTCTGAGACGACACCGACCCGACGGCCGCCCTGCCTCCCCCCGAGCAGGGCGGCCGTCGCTCATCGAGAGGCGGCGGCCACGGCACGAACCGCGGGATATAGCGGTACATGAACCCGCCGCCGATGGTCGACACCAGTCCCAGCCCCGCCACCGCCACTGCGAGCGGTGCGATGGTGGCGGCGGCTCCGACGGCCAAGGGGCCCAAGAACATTCCAGCATCGTGCGTCAGCCGCCAGGCGGCGAGGAACTCGACCCGCGTTGCGGGCGGCGCCACATCGGCGCCCAATGTCATGATCAGGCCGTTGCCGAAGCCGTTGCCAATTCCCATGACAACCGCCGAGACCGTGAGTGTCCAGAAATCGTCGGTGAACGGCAACGCGACGTACGAGACCGCGATGACCAGTAGCGAGGGCACGGCGATCGAGCGCCTGCCGTACCGGTCCATCAGCTGGCCTGCCGGATAGGAGCACAGCAGGTCGAATGCCGCCCCGACGCCGAAGATCAGCGAGGCCGAGGCGGCGTCGAGACCGATGTGATGAGCCCACAGCGGCAGCACCGCTTCGCGTCCCGCGCGGGCGGCTCCCATGAGTAGCGACCCGGTGCCCAACGTCGCCAACAGTGCACGGTGTCGCCGCAATATCGTTCCCAGCGAGACACCGCCAGGCGTCACGCCGTGGGCACGGGGCGGGTCCGGCACACGCGCCATCAGATAGCCGGAGACGACAATGCCGACGAGCTGGACGATGAACCCGCCGCGGGTACCGGCGCCGAGGATGACAAGGGCGCCGAGGAACGGGCCAACGAAGAACCCCAGACGCCACATCAATGCGAACGTCGCCATCGCCCGTGCGCGCATTTCGATCGGCACGACCTCGGCCAGGTAGCTTTGCCGAGCCAGCCCCCAAACGGCGGTCGAGAATCCGGACAGCACCGCTCCTATCGCGAGCACCGCCGGGGTCCACGCCACTAAGCACAGCGCCACCCCGAGCGCGCCTACGGTCGATCCGACGACGATTGACCGTCGCTCACCGAACCGTGCGACCACTCGGCCCGCCGGCAGGTCACCAAGCACGCAACCCAGCCCGAGAAGCGCAACGATTGTTCCGGCCACTGCGACCGAGGCGCCGAGGTCGCGGGCGAGCAATGCGATCACCGGCGCCCCGGCGCCCTGGCCGATTCCGAAGACGGCAGACGGGATGAAAACTGTTGTGACGAGCGGCCGCAGCGTTGCGCGCGTCGTCATGCGCTCGATTCGACCGCGGTCGGGGTGTAGCGGCTCGGGCGGTGCGCCAGGCCGTAGTGTTCCCGAAGCGTCTCCGCGGTGTAGCCGGTGCGGAACAGGCCGCGCCGCTGCAGGAGCGGGACGACGTGGTCGACGAAGTCTTCGAGACCGCCGGGCAGGTACGGCGGCATCACGTTGAACCCGTCCGCGGCGCCTGCGATGAACCACTCCTGCAGGTTGTCGGCGACCTGGTCCGGCGTGCCTGCGAAGGTGCGGTGGCCGCGCCCCCCGCCGAGCTTGGCGATCAGTTGCCGCACTGTAAGCGACTCGCTGGTCGCCAGATCCTTCACCAGTTGATATCGGCTCTTGTTGCCCTGAATCAGCTCGATCGGCGGCAGCGCAGGCAACGGTGCGTCCAGCGCGTGCGCGGTGAGGTCGACGCCCAGCATCTCCGACAGTTGTCGCAGCGAGTACTCCGGTGAGATCAAATCGGTGAACTGCTGCTCCAGCTCCTTGGCCTCCGCTTCCGTCGAACCGATGAACGGGACGATGCCGGGAAGGATCTTCACCTCGTCGCCGCTGCGGCCGAACTTCACCGCACGTGCCTTGACGTCGCGGTAGAACGCCAGCCCTTCCTCGATTGACCGCTGCGCAGTGAATATCGCCTCGGCATACCGAGCGGCGAAATCCTTTCCGCTCTCGGATGATCCAGCTTGGACCAGCAGCGGCCTGCCTTGCAGCGAGCGGGGTGAGTTCAGGGGCCCGCGCACACGGAACCGGTCACCCGCATGGTCGATGGTGTGTACTTTCGCCGGGTCCGCGAACACCCCGGTCGCGGCATCGAGGACGAGCGCGTCGTCTTCCCAGCTGTCCCACAACGCCGTTGCCACATCGACGAATTCGGCCGCGCGCACGTAGCGTCCGCTGTGGTCGGGGATGTGGTCGAGGCCGAAGTTGGCGGCTTCGTCGGCGCCTGCGGACGTCACGATGTTCCAGCCGGCGCGGCCGCCGCTGATGTGGTCGAGCGAGGCGAAGTTGCGGGCGAGCAGGTAGGGCTCGTTGTATCCGGTCGACGCCGTCGCGATCAGGCCGATGCGCTCGGTCACGGTGGCGAGCGCCGTGAGCAGCGTGATCGGCTCGAACTGGTTGGCCGGCCGGTGGCCACTCCCCCAGAGAACCGGGCCATCGGCGAGGAAGACCGCGTCGAGCTTGGCGGCCTCGGCCTTGCGGGCGAGCTCCTGGTACCAGGTGATGTCACCGACCCGCT
>NZ_DASSCY010000274.1:0-10656 GCF_035697385.1 Mycobacterium sp.
GGCGAAAACACCGTGACGCCAACGGGTTTCACGGTGTTGCCGCTGGAGCCGTCGCCGGCTTCGGCAGACGACGATGGTGCGTTCAGGCCGAGTTCGTCACCGCCGAGCCCGTCGCCGACGTCGCCGAAGATCCTGCTCAAGACCGACGCCAGCACGATCAACGCGACGATGACGATGGCGCCGCCGACCCCCAGCCCGATCAGCAGTCCCTTGCGGCGACGCGCCTGGGAGTCCGGGTCGGTGGCCAGCGCACCGCGGAACCGCGACGGCGCCGGTTCGGGTTCGTCGACAGGGGAGATGAGTTCGGTGCGGTCGGCGATCGCGGTGGCCTGCTGCAGCAGGTTCAGCAGGGTCGGCGCGCTGCGAATACCGCCGCCGTCCTGCACGGCGCGGGCGGCCGCCGCGGAGATCTGGAACGGGATGTCGCGGTCGACGGCACGCGGTTCGATCGGCTGGCCTGCGGCGTCGAGTTCGGCAGGCGCCAACCCACTGCGCACACCCGACTCGGCCAGCGGCCACCGGTCGATCAGCAGCGCATACAGCGCCGCCCCGATGCCGCGGATGTCGTCCTCCGGTGTGGCGTCCGGGAGGGTCGCGGGGAAGGCGAGCGCGACGTCGCCCTCGATGCTGACCCGCACCCGGCTGGGGTGATCGATCGACAGTGCGACCCCGGCGCGGTGCGCGGCCTCGGCCGCCGCGGCCAGTGACTGGATGGCGCGGGCACCGCCGATCGGCGACGGCGACGTCTCGGCCACCTCGGGCAGCGACCCACCGCGGATCCACTCGGATACCACCAGTCCGCCAGAGCCCGTGCTCGCGACATCGAGCACCCTGGCGACACCGGGCATGTCGAGGCGGCTGAGCTTCGAGGTGCGCGACAGGATCTCCTGCACCTGCTCGTCGGGCAGCATGGCGTCGGGGTCGACGAATGTCAGCGCCACCTGACGGTCCAGCGCAGTGTCGAGCGCCTGCCAGAACTGCAGGTTCGGCGGGCCGCCGTGGAACACCAGCAGCCGGTACCGGCCACCGGCGATCGTGGCACCGGGAATGAGGTGGACGTCTTCGTCCGAGGTGGCCGCCTCGATCGGGGGCTCCCGCGGGATATCGAAGGGCAGGGATTCGCGGGTCGGATCGCCGCCGTAGTCCGACGGCGGGCGGCCGGACACCGGCATGGGCATGGGTGTGGTGCCGTTGGTGGCTTCGGGGATGTCCTCCGCGGCGTCCGGCGTCCCCGGTACGGCGTGATCGAAATCGTCGACCGGCACGTCGGGCTGGAAGTCGTCGGCCACGACGTCGGGCTGGAAGTCATCGGCAGACGGGCGGGGGATCTTCGTGGTCGCCGTGCTGTCTGGGCCCGGCGCGGAGCTGCCCGCGGGTTTGTCGGTCACCGCTGGTCCTTTCCGCGTCCACTCCCCGGCAACCCCTGCCGGGGCCTCGCGCCGGGCGGACGTCGGGACATGACGCTGCCGAGCCGCGAGCGAATTCCTCTGATCAGCGTACGTGAGGGGGCCGTCGGGCCGTGGCCGGTCTGGCCGCATAGTCGCAGGCACGGCTACTACCGGGCCTCGACCGAGACGACGTCGCAGGGCGGCCAGCGCGGCCTGAGCGTCGGGCACCTGGGCGGCCAGCATGACCCCGGCGATGATCGGCACCATGATCACGCCGAGCACGCACAGCCGCAGCAGCGAGCCGACGCCGCCCCAGTTGCGGGTCAGCGACTCCAACCCCAGCAGCTGATCGACGATGTGCGCGATGAGCCCGGCGATCATCGACGCCGCGATGGTCACCAGGATCGTGCGCACCACTTGCAGGCTGATGAGGCGACCGCCGGGCGGGTTGAGGTTGGCGCGCAGCAGGAAGTATCCGACCGTCGCGCCTGCAAGGAATCCGAGGCCGTTGGCCAGACCCAGGTAGCCGGCCACCAACTCCGGGTCGTCGGTCATGTACGGGGCGGCCAGTGACGCCGCGATCTTCACGATGGTGATCACGACGATCAACGCGATCGGCGTCCACGGCTGCTCGCGCGCGTAAAACACTCGAAGCTGAAGCAGCACAAGGGCATACGGAATCAACGTGAACGCCGACAAGGTGATCGCCATGCCGAGGTATCCCGCGTCGACCTCGCCGAAGTTGCCGTAGGCGAACAGCGCGCTGCCGATCGCCGGGCCGCCGACGGTCATCATGGCCACGATCGGAATCAGCGTCACCATGGTCAGCCGGGTGGCCAGCGACAGGTCGGCCAAGACCGCAGGGTTGTCGTCGGCCGCGGCGTTGCGGCTCAACCGCGGCATCACGACCGTCAGCACCGTCACGCCGATCACGCCGAACGGCAGCATCAGCACCAGCCACGTGTAGGTGTAGATGGCCGGGCCGGAAGCCGCGGCGCCGCTGGCGATTTGGTTGCCGACGATCAACCCGATCTGGCTGATCAGCACGTAGAGCACCATGGCCGCCGCCATCGCACCGAACTTCTTGAGGCGGTCGTCGATGCCCCACAGCGGGCGCAGGCTGATCCGTTCGCGACGGATGGCGATCAGCAGCACCGCGGTCTGGGCGAACACACCCAGCGTGGTGCCGATGCCGAGCACCAGCAGCTTGGCGTTGCCCATCTCCACCGGGTTCACGGAAAGCTCTCCAGGGACAAGGAGATACAGGCCCAACGTGGCGATCGCGACGACGTTGTTGACCACCGGCGCCCACGCGGGCGGCCCAAACACGTTGCGGGTGTTCAGGATTGCCATGAACACCGACGACAAACCGTAGAAGAGGACCTGCGGCAGCAGCAGATAGGCGAACGCGGTGGTGAGGGGCCGGTTCACCAGCGGGTCGCTGCCCAACATCAAGTCGACCAGAAGCGGGGCAGCGGCCACCGACAACACGGTGGCGAAGAGCAACAGCGTGGTGGCCAAGGTGAACAGGCGCCGCACGAAGGCCGTGCCGCCGTCGGGGTCGTCGCGCTCCGCGCGGGCGAGTACCGGAACGAAGATCGCCGTGAACGTCGCCTCCAGCACCAGCGCGGCGATCAGGTTGGGCAGCTGGTTGGCCACCGTGAAGGTACTCGACAGGGCGGCGCCGAGGATGGCGGCGAGCAGCACAATGCGGGTGAATCCGGTGATGCGGCTGACCAGGGTCGCCAGCGCCATGCCCCACGACCGCGACACGACCGCGGCATCGGACAGTTCAGGGCGGCCCGCTCGCCGGCGGGGCGCCGGGCCGCGGGGAATCCGTTGCGGCGGTGGCCGGGGTATGCGATGCGTCTGCGGCGGAGGTGGCCTGCGCGGCGGAGGGTAGTGGCCGGGAGGAACCCGCCCCGGTGGCATCGGACCCATCGGTGGCAGGGGCCCGCGCGGGGAGGTCATGGCTTTTCACCGCCGGTGGCACCGTCCCTGCCCGACGGTGTCATCGCCCCCTCGTCCGCGTCCTTCGCATAGGCCATCGCAACGTCGATGGGATCGGGCCGGTCGAGATCCGCGGGATCAGGCTGGCCGCGGAACCTGTGCCACAGCCGTCGGCCGGCCAGCAGGACCAGCACAGCGCCCGCCGAAAGGGTGATGAAGAACAGCACCTTGCCGTAGGCGTTGGAATGCACGGAAAGCCGCACCGGCTCGCCAAGTGGAAGGCCGTCGGCGGTGCGCAGCGCGACGTCCACGGCGACGCGCTGGGTGAAGTGCACCTCGATCGGCACCCGCAGCGGCAGGAAGCCCGGCGGCAGCTGGATCTCACCCATGTCGGTGACGGACATCCCCGGTGGCGCGTCCACCTCCAGCCGCACACGGATCGGCACCGGCAGGTCGTTGCGCAGCGCCAGTGGCAGTGGGCTGCGCTCGGTCGCCAACGTGTACGCGCCGCCCGGATTGACGATGGTGACCGCACCAAGTAGATCATCGACCGTGCGGCCGACGGTCGTAAGGCGTTGCTGGGCAAGCCCATTGCGGGCGTCGGGCGGAACGGATTGGCTCAATGCCCGCAGCATGTCCTCGCGCAGCGGGGCGGTGTATTGAGCGCCGGTCAGCCCGGTGCGCTCGTCGGTGGTCAGCGCCGCGGTGAACGCCCACACCCTGGCGGTGACCGACGAAATGCCCGAGACGACGCCGTCGTCGAAGCGTCCGCGCGGGTTGCCGATCTCGCCGCCGGGCAGCGGCGCAATGGCCTGCTGCGGAACGGCGTTGCCCTCGGCGATCACGGACGCCAGCGGCCGCGGCACTGCCAGGCCCGCGTGGATCGTGGTCGCCATCGCGGTGAGAATCGACTGCGCATCCTCGGGTTCGAGGTTCCACGCCAGCGGCGGCACCAGGATTTGCGTGCGTGGCTCGGTGCCGGGGTGCAGGCCGCGCCACAGCAGCGAGCCCAGCGCATCCTGCCGTCGCGCCACCGCCGAATCGTGTTTGAGCGGGATGTCCAGTGACGGATCGAGGTACGACGGCGACATCGGCTCGGTGCCGGCACCGGCGAGGGCCGCGCCGACGGTCGGGTCGAACGGCATCGCGACCACTTGCGGGGTGTAGCGAACCGGCGTCACGTCGGCACTCGGTGGCTCGCCGGTTGCCGAATCTCCTCCGCCGGACGGCTCAGACCCCGCACCGGGCAGGTTGGCGGCGCCGATCGCCACGGTCGGGCCTTGCGCCGACAGCAACTCCACCGCAGGCCCGGTCACCGGCCCGTCGCCGACCAGGCTGGCGCCGCGGATCGACGTGACGCCGAGGATCTGGTCGACGATGTCGCCGACGCTGTTGACGGCGATCCCGTTCAGGCCTTGATCACCGACGCGGTCCAGCGCGTCGAGGTCGGCTTGCGCGTAGGTCGTCGGCGCGACGCACATCCGCTGCGCCAGCGCCTTGAGCCGGTTGAGCCACGCCACCGCGGCGTCCTGGCCCGCGCCGGGATGCGTCGGCGTGCCGGGGCCGGCGTCGGGTGCGTCGTTGACGACGTAGCCGCCCGTCATCGCGTTGACGGTGACCAACAGGTCGGGGTCGACGGCCAGGCACAGCGCGCTGGCAACCTGGCCGCCAGGGTCGACCTGCGGGCTGGTCGCGAAGTCGACCGCGGACAGCAGCGTGTCGAGTCGCCCGCCCGGCGCCAGTGAAGTCGCGAGGTCGTCATCGATCAGGCGAACCGGTGTGCTTCCGCCCGGTGCGCCCGCCGCCAGGCGCGGTCGGTCGGCGATCGGCCAGAACATCGTGAGGCGCACCGGTTTCGACGTGTCGGGCGGCACCACCGACGTCAACGTGTCCGCTGCGGACTCGGCGCTCGTATCGGGCGGCACGCCGAGAACCGGCAGCAGGAACCGAGCGTCGTCGAGGCGGGCAGGCTCGCCGTAGTCGGGCGTGCCGTTGACGTTGACCATCACCGGGTACACGCCGGGCTGCTCTATGTCCAGCGACGGCAGCTCCGGTGACCGCAGCGGGTATGCGAGCGTGAACGGAACATCTTGTCCGCGAAGCAATTCCGGCGCCAGGGTGATGAAGTCGGCGACAGGCTCGAACTGGTCGACGTTGCCGGCGAGGTTTGTGCGCAGGCCCGCAGATGCCGTGACGGCATCAGCGTGCTCGAGGCGGACCATGACGTCGCGAACCGGACGATCGCCGACGTTCAGTACCGCGCCGGTGACGGTGACGATGGGTTCGCTCGTGGTGGTGACCACCTCGGGGGTGACCCGGTCGATGCGCACCTGCAGGAACGGCACCGCGCCCGGCTCGCCTGCGGCGGCGCCCGGCGTGACCGGAGCGACGATCAGCGCGAGCAGCGCAATGGCGGCTAGGAGACGAGGAAGCACCACTCGGCACTTCCTGCGGCCTTTCATGGCCCTTGTCCGCAGCCGTTCGCCCGCCGGCCGGGCTCTATTCCCCCCCGGTCGCTTCGCTCCGCCCCCAGGGACGTTCCCCCCCGATCGCTTCGCTCCGCCCCCAGGGACGGTTGCGCGGATTCGTCTGGACGACGGTTACGGGAGTGCGAGTGCGTTTGGGCTCGCCGCCGCGGTGAGGTTCGGGGCAGCGGAGGCAAGGAGGACGGCCCGTCGGTGTGCAGCTTGTCGATCAGCGCGCCGGCCACCTCGGCGAGGCGGCGTTCGTCGGCGTAGGCCAGCCGGGAGGGCAGCTCCTTGAGCGGCACCCAGGCCACCTCGCTGACTTCGACGTCCTCGTCGGAGAGCTCACCGCCGAGAAAGCGCATCAGATAATGGTGCACGGTTTTGTGCACACGGCGGCCCTCGGTGACGAACCAGTAGTCGATGCTGCCCAGCGCGGCGAGCACGCTGCCCTGGATACCGGTCTCCTCGGCGACCTCGCGGATCGCGGTCTGCTCGGCGGTCTCACCGAGTTCGATGTGGCCTTTCGGCAGCGACCACAGCATCCTGCCGCGCCGGTCGATGCGGCCGATCAGTGCCGCGACCTGGCTTTCCTTCGGCCCGTCGAGGCCGTCGATGACCAATCCGCCCGCCGACGTCTCGTGCACGGTGCGCAGGCGATCCGGCGCCCGTCGCGGCCGCGATTTCTGGGGCTTGGGCGCACCGCCCGGTTGGTCCTTCTTGGCAGGCACAGCGGTGTTGTTGCGGTGTTCGGTACCGGCTTCGGGCGGACCGGCAGCGCGTCGGCCGCGGCGCCGCCCCCGGCGCCGTCGTGGTTTGGCCTGTTCGCCGTCCGACACCCAAGCGATAGTAGCTGCCACCGAGATTCGCTCCCGCCGCACTCGCCGTCGGTGACACGTCTGTGACCACTAGGCTCATCGAACGTGCCCGACTCAGCTGCTGACGCCGAACTGCTGGCCCGCGCCGCGGTGGCCCTCAACCGGCATGCCGATGTCTTGCGTGATCTCGGCGCGGTGTTCGCTGAGGCGGGCCACGAGCTGTACCTCGTGGGCGGCAGTGTGCGCGACGCGTTGCTCGGCCGGCTGACCGAAAAGGGCGACCTGGACTTCACCACCGACGCCCGTCCCGAACAGTTGCAGAAGATGCTGCGGCCGTGGGCCGACGCGCTGTGGGACACAGGCATCGAGTTCGGCACCATCGGCGTCGGCAAGGCCGACGTCCGCTTGGAGATCACCACCTTCCGTGCCGACACCTACGACCAGGTGTCGCGCAATCCGCAGGTGCGGTTTGGCGACAACCTCAACGACGATCTGGTGCGCCGTGACTTCACCGCCAACGCGATGGCGGTGCGCATCACCAAGGACGGGCCCGCCGAATTCCACGATCCCCTAGGCGGTTTGGCGGCGCTGAGCGCCAAGATGCTCGACACGCCTTCGGCGCCCGAGGTGTCGTTCGGCGACGACCCGCTGCGGATGCTGCGGGCGGCGCGCTTCGTATCGCAGCTCGGCTTCAGCGTGGCTCCGCGGGTGCTGACCGCGCTGACCGAGATGGCGCCACAGCTCGGCCGGATCACCGCGGAGCGCGTCGCCGCCGAGTTGGACAAGCTTCTTCTCGGTGCCGACCCGGTGGCGGGTATTGACCTGATGGTGCAGACGGGGCTGGGCGATGTGGTGCTGCCCGAGGTCGGCGCCATGCGGATGGCCATCGACGAACACCATCAGCACAAGGACGTCTACTGGCATTCGCTGACGGTCCTGCGGCAGGCGATCGAGCTCGAGGATCCCGGCGCCCCCGATCTGGTGCTGAGATGGGCGGCGCTGCTGCACGACATCGGTAAGCCGGGCACCCGCAGGCACGAACCCGACGGGGGAGTGAGCTTTCATCACCACGAGGTGGTCGGCGCGAAGATGACGCGAAAGCGCATGCGCGCGCTGAAGTACTCCAAGCAGATGGTCGACGACGTTTCGCAGCTGGTGTATCTGCATCTGCGCTTCCACGGCTACGGCGACGGCAAGTGGACCGACTCCGCGGTGCGCCGATACGTGACCGACGCCGGCCCGCTGCTGCCAAGGCTGCACAAGCTGGTCCGCGCCGACTGCACGACCCGCAACAAGCGCCGTGCTGCCCGGTTGCAGGCCAATTACGACGATCTGGAACACCGGATCGCCGAGCTGGCGGCGCGCGAAGACCTGGAGCGGGTGCGGCCCGACCTTGACGGCAACGAGATCATGCAGATCCTCGGCATCCCGGCGGGGCCCGAGGTCGGCCAGGCGTGGCGACATCTCAAGGAGCTGCGGCTGGACCGGGGGCCGTTGAGCCACGACGAAGCCGTCGAAGAACTGACGAAGTGGTGGAACTCAAGGGGCGAGCGCAGCGTCTGACCCGTCATGGAGTACTGCCTTGGCGACGCCGACGGTTCGGCCACCATGTGGACCGCTGACCCCGATACCGATGTGGACGGCGACGGCTCGCTGGACGCGGTCGGCCTGGATTACGACGGCGACGGGTTGTTTGACGACGCGATTGCCGACCTCGACGGTGACGGCCTGGCCGATCATCTGGTCCGCGATCACGGCGCCGAGGCTGCGTATTTCACCGACGACGGGACCGGCACCTGGGCGGTCAGCGTCGACCGGGCCGGGCTGGTGCGGTGGTTTGGTCTCGACGGTGTCGAACACACCGGCGGACCGATGGTCGATCTCGACGCGGACGGCAAAGTCGATGACAGGTTGGTGGACGCGGACGGCGACGGGCTGGCCGACCGCGCGATGGGCGGCGAGACGGCTTACGTCGACGTCGACGCGGACGGGCGCTGGGACGTCAAGCTGACCGACAGCAACAACGACGGAAAGGCCGACGCCGCCAGCGAGCTCTAGTCGGGGACATCCGTTGCAGGGCAGGCTATCTCGGTAGCAAACGCTACTCGCCTGGTATATGTGCCCACGCGTCAAACCAGGTAGTCGGTTACTCGCGACATCTCCCCGCGCGGCTGACACCGTTCGTCGTGCTCACCAACCTTCACGAAAGGAGCACGACAATGGCCGATCCAATCATCAAAATCGGTTCGACGGGCGATGCGGTCAAGAAGGCTCAGCAGGCGCTGTACTGCCGTCGCTATCTGGTTGACCTCAGCGAGGTCGACGGTATCTTCGGTCCGATCACACGCAACCGGGTCATCCGGTATCAGCTAGACCGCAGCGCCGGCGAGTTCTTTGCGTTCTCGTTCCCGTTGACGGTCGACGGCATCGTCGGGCCGCAGACGTGGTCACGATTGACTCCGCAGTTGATCAAGAAGGGGTCGAAGGGCAACGCGGTCTTCCTGTTGCAGGAGATCCTCAAGAGCTGGGGTTACCCGGATTACGATCCCGGGCCGGTCGACGGGGAATTCGGCAAGCTGACCGAAACCGCGGTCAAGAATGTTCAGAGCATCCTGACCGATTGCGATTACAACCCGCTGAAGGTCGACGGCGTCGTCGGCCCGAAGACGTGGCCGGCGCTCTACAGCTGATTGAGTGCGGCCACGACGCTGGGGCCCGGCCGCTAGCGCCCGGGCCCCGGCGGACCGGCGAACGCCTGCGCGATCGTCAGCCACTGCTCCGCGTCAGCGCCGTCGGCGCGTACGTCCAGCGCGGAGCGTGGCCGCCGTTGCGTGACCAGCATGCAGAAGTCCTCCGCCGAACCGGTGACCCGCTGTGCGGCATCCTCCGGACCCCACGACCACGTCGAGCCATCTGGCGCGCGCAGCTCGACATGGAATGGATCGGGCGGGGGAGTCTGGCCGTTGATCGCGAAGGCGAAGTCGCGGGTGCGCACCCCGATGTGCGCGATCGAGCGCAGCCGCGCGGTAGCCGGCCTCTTGACGCCGAGCGCGTCGGCGACGTCAAGGCCGTGCGCCCATGTCTCCATCAGCCGGGCCGTCGCCATCGAAGCGGCGCTCATCGGCGGTCCGAACCACGCCAGCTTCCGACCGTCGGGCACCGTCAGCAGTTCGTCGTGCAGCCGTGCCCGCGTTTGACGCCAGTCGGTCAACAGGTGCGCTGCAGGAGTGAGGGCCAGCTCCTCGGCGCCTGCGTCGACGAAGCCGGTGGGGTTCTTGGCCGCATCCTCGAGCACAGCGGCGAAGCCGGGTTCGTCGGTGACCGCGATGAGTGCGACGCGGTCGGTCCACAGCAGGTGGGCGATCTGATGAGCGATCGTCCAGCCGGGCGCCGGCGTGGATTCGGCCCACCGCGCGGAAGGCAGGTCGGCGACCAGCGCGTCGACCTCGTCGCTTTCGGCCCGCAGATCGGCCACCATCGGCCCCGCCGTCGCCATAGCGCGTCACCTTAGCCCGGTGACGCGACGGGCCGACCGACTGCGGCATGCACCGCCAGCCCGGCGAGGTACACGCCGACACCGGCCAAAGCCAGTGCGGGCTCGTGACCGTCTGGCGGGATGACCGTCGCGGCCACGGTGCTCGCGCCGATGAACGACACCCAGAACAGCGAGTCCTGCACCGCGAACACGTGGCCGCGCAGCGCGTCGTCGACATCGAGTTGCATTGCACTGTCGGCACACAGCTTCACCACCTGACCGGCCCCTCCCAACAGGAAACCGCCGGCCACCATCAACGGCATTTGCAAGCCGGACGCTGCCAGCTGAACGAGCGCCGCGAACGCCAGTGCCCCGTTCGCGGCGCCATAGCGGCCCCACCGGCGTACTGCGGCCGGTGTCGCCACGGTGGCGAGGAAGGACCCGGTGCCCGTAGCGGCGAGGAACACCACCGACGTTCCGAACCCCGCGACCGCGTGGCTGTCGCTTTGCCGGACTATGACGAGCACCAGCAGGCTGTTGATCCCGAACACCATGCGATG
>NZ_DASSCY010000275.1:0-24548 GCF_035697385.1 Mycobacterium sp.
CCATCCGGGCCTCCAACACATCGGCCATCGCCGACAGGCGGCGCGCGCAGGCGGCGTTTTCCACCCGCGCCCACGCACCCACCGCGCCAGCACCCCGGGTGGGTTCGGCGGCCGCCACCAACTGATCGAACATACTTTCGAACTTAATCGCATACACCGACCGAAACGACCCGGCCAAACCCAACCTGTGGATAAAAACGCGACTGTGGATAACTAGCGTGAGCCAAAGGGTTGCCGAATCCACCAACCGCACTGTTCGGTGGAGCGCAAAGACACGAAAGGACGCCCCGTGCCCCAGCCGCCACGAGACAACCTGCTGATCGTGCATTGGCACGACCTCGGACGTTATCTCGGCGCTTACGGCCACGCCGACGTCGCCAGCCCCCGCCTCGATCAGCTCGCCGCCGAAGGAATCCTGTTCACCCGCGCACACGCCACCGCGCCACTGTGCTCACCGTCGCGCGGCTCCCTGTTCACCGGCCGCTATCCACAGAGCAACGGCTTGGTCGGTCTGGCCCACCACGGCTGGGAGTACCGCTCGGACGTGCGCACACTTCCCCACCGTTTATCCGAATCAGGCTGGCACACAGCGCTATTCGGCATGCAGCACGAAACGTCGTATCCATCCAAACTCGGCTTCGACGAATTCGATGTCTCGAATTCCTACTGTGAGTACGTCGTCGAACACGCCACGCGCTGGCTGCAGGACCCGCCCAAGAAACCGTTCCTCCTCACGGCGGGCTTCTTCGAAACGCACCGTCCCTACCCGCGCGATCGCTACGAGCCCTCGGTTGCCGACGACGTCACCGTGCCCGACTACTTGCCTGATACCGACGACATCCGCCAGGACCTCGCCGAGTTCTACGGAGCGATCACCGTCGCCGACGCCGCGGTCGGTCAACTGCTCGACACCCTCACGGCCACCGGCCTCGACCGCACCACCTGGGTGGTATTCACGACCGACCACGGACCCGCGCTCCCCCGCGCCAAATCCACGCTCTACGACGCAGGCACCGGAATCGCGATGATCGTGCGGCCCCCGCTCGGCGCCGCGATACCACCCGCGGTCTACGACGAACTGTTCAGCGGCGTCGACCTGCTGCCCACCCTTCTCGACCTTCTCGGCATCGACATCCCCGCCGACGTGGATGGAATGTCACATGCGCGAAATCTGGTGAGCCCACTGAAAGACAACCGGCCGGTGCGCACCGAGGTGTACTCCGCCAAGACGTATCACGATTCGTTCGATCCGATTCGCGCCATTCGGACAAAGGATTTCAGTTACATCGAGAACTACGCGTCGCGGCCCATCCTCGATCTGCCATGGGATATCGCCGAAAGTGCGCCGGGGCGGACCATCGGGCCACTGGTGCTCGGACAACGTCCCGAGCGTGAACTGTACGACCTCCTCGAGGATCCCACGGAGTCGCATAACCTGCTCGGCCCCGAGGCGACGGACAAGGCGGAGGCCATCGCCAACGATCTCGCACTGCTCCTCGACGAGTGGCGCCAGAAGACCAACGACGTCATACCGTCCGAGTTCGCGGGCACCCGAATCGCCGAGCGCTACACCGAAACTTATCTACACATACACGGTCCGACGGTCACCAGCCGATCCGCGATCGCGGCGGAACGCGGCGTTGAAGAAGACCACAGTCCGGGGCAATAGTTTCGGTCACGGTGATCGCAATGACTCAGCGCGCCAGGCGATTTGGTAACCGCTAGGCTCACGTCATGTCAGTCCATCCGACGGCTTATCTGGTGCTCGCGTCTCAGCGAAGCGGCAGCACGCTGCTGGTCGAATCGCTGCGGGCGACCGGCGTCGCCGGCGAACCCGGCGAGTTCTTTCAGTACCTGCCGACCACCAGCCAGTCACCGCAACCGCGTGAGTGGTTCTCCGGCGTCGAGGACGAGTCGATCCTGCGCCTCCTCGACCCACTGGACGCCGGAACGCCCGACATCGCGCCCGCGGCGGTTTGGCGCGACTACGTCCGCACCCGCGGCCGCACCCCCAATGGCATCTGGGGCGGCAAGTTGATGTGGAACCAGACGCCGCTGCTGCTGGAGCGCGCCAAGGACCTGCCCGACCGCTCCGGCGACGGCCTGCGAGCCGCGCTCCGTGACGTCATCGGCTCCGACCCGGTGCTGGTGCACGTTTACCGGCCTGACGTGGTGTCCCAGGCGGTTTCGTTCTGGCGAGCGGTGCAGACCCGGGTCTGGCGCGGACGGCCCGACCCCGTGCGCGACGCCCGCGCCGAGTACCACGCCGGTGCGATCGCACACGTCATCACCATGCTGCGTGAGCAGGAAAAGAGTTGGCGCGCTTGGTTCGACGAGGAGAGCATCGAACCGATCGAAGTGTCATATCCATACCTGTGGCGCAATCTCACCGAGGTCGTGGCCACCGTTCTTGAAGCGCTCGGACTGGACCCTCGGCTGGCTCCTGAGCCCGCGTTGGAACGCCAGGCCGATCAGCGGTCCGACGAATGGGTGGACCGATACCGGGCGGAAGCCCAACAAAGGGGCCTTCCGACGTAGCCCGCGATCAATTCACCTGCGCGACAACGAATATTCGACGGAAGGGAAAGAACGTCCTGCCGTCCGACCGCCTCGGATAAGCGGCGTCAAGCAGCGGGATCAACTCCTGACAGAACTGTTCCCACTGCACGTCGGTCAGCCGACTCTTCACTGGTCTCAGTGCCGTTCCGGTGATCCAGTCCAGCACCGGATGCTCGCCCGTCAGCTCGTGAATGTAGGTGGTCTCCCACGCGTCGACTGTACAACCGGCATCGGAGAGTAGCTCCGCATAGCCAACCGGAGAGTCCACCTGTCTGTCACGGAAAGGGAAGTCCCGCAACGGTTCCGACCACTGACTGCGGCCGGCAAGTTCGCGCACTGCGCGATGCGACGGCGCGTCGAAGTTTCCCGGCACCTGCATGGCGATCCACGACCCGGCAGCCAGTTCACCGGCCCAGCGGACCAGCAGCTCTGGGTGCTCGGCTACCCAATGCAGGGTGGCGTTGCTCAACACGACGTCGGTATCGGGTTTCGGCGTCCACTCACGAACGTCTCCGACTTGCGCGTCGACGCCCCGCTCGCGTGCCGACTCAACCATCTCCGGCGAGCTGTCCCACGCCTCGACCGCGGCGTCGGGCCAACGCTGCCCCAAGGTCAGGGTGAGGTTGCCGGGGCCGCAGCCGAGGTCGACCACGCGACGCGGCTTCTCCGCGCCCACGCGCGAAAGCAGGTCAAAGAACGGGCGGCCGCGGTGATCGGCGAACGCCAGGTAGACGTCGGGATTCCACATGCCGCCAGTGTCTCACCCACGGCACTCACAGCGTGTTCGCAGCTGCGGCACAGCCTCCCGGCCGGCAAAGACCGGCACAGTAGGCGTCGTGACAGTCCTCCGCGAGCGGTGGGCCCTGGCCGCACTGCTCGCGGGGACCGCTGTGCTGTATCTGTGGAATCTGTCGGCAAGCGGGTACGGCAACGACTTCTACGCCGCGGCCGCGCAGGCCGGCTCCCAGAGTTGGTCCGCGTGGTTCTTCGGATCCCTCGACGCGCACAACTTCATCACCGTCGACAAGCCTCCCGCCGCACTCTGGGTCACGGGGCTGTCCGTGCGACTGTTCGGCATGAACAGCTGGGCGGTGCTGATGCCGCAGGCCCTCATGGGGGTGGCATCGGTCGCCCTGCTGTACTGCGCGGTGCGACGCGCGTTCTCCGATCCCGCTCACGGCGGCGCAGCTGGTCTGCTGGCAGGCATTGTGCTGGCGTGTACACCCGCGGCGGCACTGATGTTCCGCTTCAACAATCCCGACGCCCTGCTGGTGCTGTTGATGACGGCGGCGGCGTACTGCCTGATGCACGCGGCCTCATCGGGGTCATGGCGGTGGCTGACGCTGGTCGGTGTCGTCATCGGCGTCGCGTTCCTCACCAAGATGCTGCAGGCGTTTCTCGTGCTGCCCGGTTTTGCGCTCGCCTATCTGCTTTTCGCACCGATGGCGTTGTCCCGGCGGGTGTTTCACCTCCTTGGCGCGACGGCCGCGCTGATCGTCACCGCCGGCTGGTGGGTGTTGACAGTGCAATTGGTGCCGGCCCACGCGCGACCTTACATCGGCGGTTCGACCGACAACACCGTGCTGGATCTGACGTTGGGCTACAACGGGTTGAGCCGCATCTTCGGCCACCATCGCGAGCTCGCCGCCAGCTGGAGCGCCCACGGCCCCGGCCTGGCGGCCTTCGGCGGTCGTGCCGGTCTGCACCGGCTGTTCACCTCGGAGATGGGCAACGAGATCGCCTGGCTGCTTCTGGTGGCGTTGTTTGCGCTCGCGTTCGGCGTGTATCTGGCCGCACGCAGGCAGCTGAGCCGAGCCGAGCTGTGCGCCCTGACGGTCTGGGGTGGCTGGTTGATGGTGACCGGCCTGGTGCTCAGCTACATGGGCGGCGTCGTGCACCCGTATTACACCGTCGCGCTGGCTCCGGCCATCGCCGCGCTCGTCGGCATCGGCGGGGTGTGGGCGTGGGCCCGCCGAGAAGGTTGGGACGGTCGGTTCGCCTTGGGCGCGATGATCACGCTGGCGGCCGCGCCGTCGGCGGTCCTTTTGCACCGCAACAACTTCGATCTGACCTGGGCACTAGTAATCGTCGCAGTGGCGGTGACCGCCGCCATCGCAGCGCTTGTGTCCCGGCCGCAGATGATAAGTATCGCGGTAGTCGCCGGCACCCTGGCCGGACTGGCAGGCGCCACAACGTTTTCCATCGCAACCATCGCGAGCCCACACCACGGTTCGATCCCGGCCGCAGTCCGGCAGGCGAAGGCGACAGGCGGCTGGATGGACGACGAGACGACCAGTCCCGAACTCGCCGGTCTGCTCACCGCCACGCACACGCCGTGGTCGGCTGCGACGAACGGCTCGCAGTCAGCGGCCGCATTGGAAATCGCCTCGGGCACATCGGTGATGGCGATCGGCGGCTGGAGCGGTGACCCGGTACCCACTCTGCAGCAGTTCATCGACGACGTACACGCGGGCAAGGTCTCGTACTACGTCGAGGCCGGCCACAGCCCCAATGCAGACGCGGCTCGCGGCGAGGTCGTCCGCGGGCTCAACCACAGCGCATCGCACACTCGCGAGATCGCCGACTGGGTTGCCGCGCACTACCCAGCCACCACGATCGGCGGATCGACGGTTTACCGCTTGCGATGACCACAGCGGGTTACCATGCGGACGTGGACAGTTCGGACGCCGCCCCGGTGGATCCGCCCATCCCCGTGCCCGACGTTCCCGGTGCCGACGCCAGTGCCCGCGGGCTTCCCCGCCGCGTCGACCTCACCCTGCGTCAGCGGTTGATCGTCGACTCATCGGCGGTCGCCGATATCGCGCTGCGCACATCGATCGCATCGCTGCTCAGTGCCACGATGATGCCGACGCTGGTCAACGCGGCACTGCACCGATCGGAATCCCGCACCGAAAGCGATCACTTGCGCTTCTACGCAGAATTGGCTACGGCGCAGGATCCGGCGCTGTCATTCCCCGCACCGACGGATATGCCGCGTATCTCGTCACGCCCTGCCAACCCGGTCGCCGAATGGATCGCCAAAGGCCGCGTACACAACATCCGATTCAACAGCAGTTTCGAGGCGGTCAACCCGGCGCTGCGCGAGCAGTGCCGCGGGTACCTGCGCAACAACGTGGTGCGCGCGCAGCATTGGGTTCACGACGACGGACCGCACCCCACGCTGTGCGTGATTCACGGCTTCATGGGGTCGCCCTATCTGTTCAACGGGCTGTTCTTCTCGCTTCCGTGGTTCTTCCGCTCCGGCTACGACGTGCTGCTGTACACGCTGCCGTTCCACGGCCGTCGCGCTGAAAAGGGCTCGCCCTTCAGCGGTTACGGGTACTTCGCGCACGGCTTCGCCGGATTCGCCGAAGCGATGGCGCAGGCTGTGCACGACTTCCGTTCGATGATGGATTATCTCGAGTTCACCGGCGTGGATCGGATTGCGCTGACGGGCATGTCACTGGGCGGCTACACCGCAGCCCTGATCGCCTGCGTCGATGACCGAATCCAGGCCGTCATCCCGAACGTCCCTGTGGTGACACCGGACAGAACGGTCGACGAGTGGTTCCCCGCAAACCAAGTGGTTCGATTGCGCAGTCTGATCGCCGGAACGGATAGCGAACTCACCCGCGCCGCAACCATGTACCCCTCACCGCTGAATTACCCGCCGCTGATACCCAAGGATCGCCGGTTGATCATCACCGGGCTCGGCGATCGGCTGGCGCCGCCCGAGCAGGCCGAACTGCTGTGGGAGCACTGGGACCGCTGTGCGTTCCATTGGTTCCCTGGCAATCACATCCTCCACGTCAGCCAACCGGACTACCTGCGCAGAATGACTCGCTTCATGCGGGATTTCATGTTCACCTAGACCGGCGCTACCGCCGCGCGTCCGGCAGCCCACTGCAGTTGGTCCAGCAGGTCGTCCGGAAGCCGCACGGGTTTGGCGTCAAGCCGGTTGTCCGACAGCGGATTGAGCGCGTTGAGAGCGGGACGCTGCCGACCCCGCAGCAGCGTCAGACCCGGGATCGGGGCGCCGGCAGCGGGTTTGTCGTCAGTGCGGATCGCGCACACGACTGTGAGGCCGGGATCAGTTGCGGTTCCGCTGATCTCCAACGCCGTCCACTTCTCCGGCGATGGAAGCGCCCACAGCGCGGACAGCGTATCGGCGAACCGGCCGTCGACGGCCACCCGATATGCGGCGACGTAACCCGACTCGTCGCGCAGACCGCGCCAGGTCTCCTTGGCCGACGAATCCGTCGGCGGCACAGCGGTATCGACGGTCGATGCACTCCAACCGCTCTCACGGAGATGGTCGGCCAGGCGGCGAGCAGCGATTTCGGCGGTGTCGCGCAACGGAATCCGCGGCGAGCGTGCCCGCAGCGCCGCGAGGTTGTCTTCGGCACCGATCGTCATGCCGATCCACGTCGTGCGTGACCCGGCGGTATCCCGGCTGGTGATGCGTACCTTGTCGCAGCGGATCCCGTAGCGATCGAGATACCCGGCGACCAGCCGAAGCGGCAGCAGTACCGGCTCCGATGGGTCGACACGCATCAGCACGGTGGTGTACTCCGACGAATGGTGAAGGCCCTCAGTGTGGTTGCGTCGCCGCAACATCGCGATCCTGCGACCGATCATCGTCGTGAGGAACAAGCCGCGCCACCACGCGAAGAGCACGATCACCGCGACGACGGCGACACCGAGCACCCACCGGTCGGTCACCGAGGACCACGGATACGCTGTCGCCGCCGGGACGATGAACAGTAACGCCAATGCGATCCGGGCCGTCATGATGACGTGTCCTTTCGTCGGTGCGCGCTGACAGCGGCGGCGGTGGCCAGGACCGCTAATGCGAGCACGCCGGTGCCCACGAACGCGATAGTGCGCGGGGTGGAGTCTTCGGGGGTGGGCGTCGGCGGCGCGGCGACGGGCTTCGCCGTGGCGGCGTCAGCGTCGGGCGCCTCGGGAACGTCCCATGTGAGTGCGGCGACCGGGTCGACGGCGCCGGCCCCCACTAAATTCGAGGGTGAGCGCGCGGCGCCGTTCGCGGTGGCGGTGATGCGACGAACCACTTCATCGGCCCTCAGCTCGGGAAACTTGCTGCGCACCAACGCTGCAACTCCCGCTACGTAGGCAGACGAGTAGCTGCTGCCGCTGATCGGAAAGAGCTCTTGCTGGTCGTTGGGCTGGCTGTTGGCCAGTCCGCCGTCGGGTCCGTTGCTCACCGAGACGATGTTCTCCCCAGGGGCGGCGATGCCAACCCACGGACCGGGCATGGTGAAGGTCGACGGCCGTCCGGTGGGAGCGAGGGATCCGACGGACAGGACGTAGGGCTGCCACCACGATGGAATCGACACCGCGGAGACGCCGGCCCAGTTGCGCGGATCGTCGGGCCTTGCGGCGTCGGACAGCGGGTTGGATTCGCATGCCGAGCCGGTTGTCATTCCGCCCTGGATGTTGCCTGCGGCAGCGACGATCACCGCATCTTTGTCTACGGAGGCGTATCTGAGCGCAGCACCCAGCTCCGACTGATCGAGCGTTTTGTTGGCAGGCAGGCATGTGACAGCGGAGACATTGATGACGCGAGCACCCAGGTCGGCGGCGCGTACGATGGCCCGGGCCAGGCTCGTGACATCGACCGATGCCCGTGCCAGCGTGGGGTCCTCCCCCGGATTGCGCGGCGAGTACTTCGCCGAGGTCTGCCGAATGGAGATCAGTCGCGCGGCCGGCGCCACGCCGGAAAAGCCGTCGTTGCCTGGCTGACCGGCGATCAGGCCCGCGACGAGCGTGCCGTGTCCATCGCAGTCGGTGAGACCGTCGGTTGATTCGACGAAATCGCCACCTCCTTCGACGTTCGGCAACCGCGGTCCCGGCTTCACGCCCGTGTCGATGACAGCCACAGTCTGGCCTTCGCCGCGGCTGTGCTGCCACGCTTCGGAAAGGTTGAGGGACAGCTGGTTTGGATCGACGGCACCGAAATCGCTGTTCGGCAGCGCAGCGGTGGCAACGCAGTCGCCGCGTTGCGCCATCGGCTGTGGCGGGCCGGGCGTACCGGATGGCGGCACGGCCCGCGAATCGACCTCGGGCGGAGTGACCGCACCCGCCGGTGGGCTGAGCAGCACCACCGCCAAAGCCGCTGCCGCAGCAGCGATTCCGCGTCGCATCACCTGTTGAGAACCCAGGCGAACAGGCCGACGAGGTAGGCCATGACCGGGATCAGCGACGCGTCGACACCGGCCGCAACGAAACCGACCAGCCGCCGCATCGGCAGCGAATAGCTCTCCGGCGCGGCGATGCCAGGATTCAGCGCGACGATTGCCCACACCAACACCAGCGCCGCCAGCACGCTCAACGCCAGCCACGCCTCGTTGTATCGGCCGGTGACAGCGAAAGTCACCAACAGCGCGATCGTCACGAGATAGGAATGGGCCAGCAGCCACGCCTTGCACGACGACGAGTCCCACACTCGTGCCCGCAGCGTCGCACCGACAGCGGCAGCCACAACCACATACCAGGCCCACGGCGACGCCCCGGCCGGTCCGACCAGCGCAAGCGAACCGATCACCGCGAGAAGCACGCCGCCTGCGATGAACCCGGTCTGATGTGCGTCGCTGATGCGCACTCGACGGGGCAGATCCTCGAGCACCCGCAACGGCTGCGCTGACGGTGTCGGATCGCCGGGCGCGGGGATCACCGGCAGCGGGAAACGCGCAAAGGCCGCGGACAGCTGCGCCGCCTGCACCGTCACCAGAAGCGCCACCAGAATCAGCCCGCAGCTGAGGCTGGCGAGCGGCAGTTCCCAGATTGCGGACGCCCCGGCGGCCAGAAGAACTCCGAACGCCGTGACGGCGGTGGCGGTGAACACCGCGATCGCGCGCTCACTGATGGTGATGCTGATGATCGACCACGCAGCCACACCTGCCGCGCCGAGAAGCACTTTCGGTGCTACCGAATCACCGGGTACCGCAAGCGCGAACGCTGCCGCCACGGGGACCAGGGCGGTAACGGCGAGCGCCGTGGCCAATTGCGGAAACCGGATGCGGGTCAGCAATGCGCCCAAGACAGTAGCTGCGGCGAGGCCGCTGACCGTGTACAGGCCGAGCACCTCACCGGTGGCTACCCGGTGCACGACCGCCAATGCTGCGGCGACGAGGACAAGGACGATCACGGCAACACCCGCAGCGCGGCGGATATGGTCGATTCCCCAGGGCTTTTCACGCGCCGCGGAGAAGATCACCGCAGCGTCGGCGATGTCCTCGACGATGCGCGGCGCAGGCGGTCCCACCGGCACAGGTTGTAGTGCGAGCAGGTCACCGTCGACCACACCAACGGTGTCCAGCGTGGCGTCGAGGCTGAACGGCGCTCCACCGATCGGCGCCAGGCTCAACGGCTCGGGTGCGTCGGCCGTTTCATCGGCAGGCAGCACGAGACGTTGCACCGCAGGCAAGATCTCCCGCAGTGGCAACTCCGCGGGGAGTGCCATCTCGGTCAACCGACCGCCGTCGTCGGCGGCCGCCAGCACAGCCACTCGGACGATGGACATTACAGCGTTGTCGGGCATCGGTTTTCCGTTCTTTCGAAGTCTCGGGTTAGGGAAAGTTCAGGGAACCACGGGCCGTCGGGCAGGGCTGCGGTGAGCCGTTCGACAGCCGCGGCAATCGCCAAGGGTGTGGCGGGCGTGAACGACGACACCCATTCGCCGTCGAAGGCCTTTGAAGGGGACACCAGGACGCGGCCCTGTGGGGTGTCGACGATGCTCACGCCGACGTCGGTGCTGACGCGGTGGCCGTCGCGGTGCTGTCCGGCAACAATCTCGACATAGGTGCGCCGCTGATCGAACGCCGCTTCCACCACCGGCCGCGCCGATGAGGGAATCCCCAAGTACTCCAGCACGTCTCGCAGCGGGGCACCGTTGCGGATTTGCTCATCGGCGCGCGCGCCGACGCGAGCCGGCAGCGAGAACTCCTCGAACCGCGCCGGCGGGTGCTGTGTCAGCCCGGCGGTCAGCACGGGCACGAGCGCATGGGGATGATCGATGTCCATTTCGGTGAAGGTGACGAGTTCGGCGGTGCGCAGCGCAACCACGGTGCGGCCGCCACCGCGCGCGACGATGCCGCGCAGCATCCGGCCGCCTCCGGCTACGAAGCGCAGATCGAGCCATTGGGCGGCGCGGCAGACCAGCCGGATCCATTGGGCGACAGCAGGATCCACCGTCCCGTCCGCATCCACGACGCCGATCTCGCCAAGCGCGTCGGTCTGGGCCGCCTCGAACGCAGGCCGTTGCGACGCCTCGCTATAGGGCGGCGTGATGGCCAACACCCACGGCAAGCTGCCTGCGCCGAGGGTATCGGCGAGGAACCACGCCGCGTCGGCGGTCAGCTCGACGGCGTTGGCGCGCACCCTAGCCCCATTTAGCGCCTTCGGCCATATCCCGGGCGCTCATCGACATGGTGTTGGTCTCGTGGGTGCTGGCCATCGCGCGGTAGGCACGGACAAGCTCCTCGAGGCTGGTGTTCCACTGTGCCTGCCATGCCTGGTAGGTCATGCCGGTGTCGCCCTGCCAAGCGCCCGACAGGGCCGCCTGCTCGCTCGCGACATCCGCGCCGACGGCGTGCAGAGCGCCTGCGTAGCTTGCCATTTCACCGGAGTGCGCGAGCATCGCCGGGTAGTTGTACATGATCTGGGACATCTTGCGGCTTCCCTTCGTAGGTTTCGGATCAGATGGCGGTGTAGGTGCTGGCTGCAGCGGCGTCCTCGGCCACGTAGCTGCCCGCGGCGTCACCGATGTTGGCCTGAGCGATGTCGAGCAGGCTGTTGACCTTCGCGGAAACCTCGATGAACCGGGCGTGCGCGGCCTGGAATGCCGCAGAGGATTCGCCCATGTGGAAGGCCTGCGAGGATTGCGCTGCCTGTTCGGCCTGCGCGATGGTGCTGCGCATGAGCGCGGCCTTGGCGCCGAAGGCCGCTTCGGAAGCGACCAGCTGCGGGATGTGAGCGTCGAGCATGCTCATGGTTTTTCTTCCCTTCTATCGGTGGTGTCGGTGGTGTCGGGGTCCCATGTGCCGGGCAGCATCGGGGTCGTCGGGCCGCCGCCGAAGGAATCCCCCGGCAGTGTGGTCAAACCGGTCGCCTCGGCATTGCCTTTGGCGGCCGTGCCGGAAAAGCCCATCGGCCCGGCACCTTTGGTGGACGCGGACACGCGTGGCTCTTCGGCGGGCGCTGGTCCTGCGTCGAGGTCGTCGTCCATGTCCATGTACTCGTCGCCGTAGTCCCTCGCAATGGCCCCGCGGCGGCGGCGGGCACGTCGTCTCTCCCTGGCCGACGCGGCGGCCGCAGCGGCTGCGACCGCGGGTATGTCGGCGGCGGGTGCTTTGGCGGCTGTGCTGTCACGCAGTGTCGGCGTGAATCCTTCGCCGGGGTCGCCGCCGTGGACGGCGTAGGGCACCGCCGACGCGGCCGCGGGGGCCGCAGGGGCGGCTGGCGCCGCGGATCCGGGCGCTGCGGAAGTGGCAGGAGCAGCACCGGGGGCCGGCACGGTCGGGGCGATTCCGGCGAGGGGCAATGCCGGTTGATCTGCCCGGCTCGCTGTCGCCGGCGACGCGGGGACCTCCGCGGCCACAGGGACTTCCGCAGGCGGGTTGAGCTGGGCCTTGATCTGCTCAGCTAGCCCGCCCAGGATTCCGAGCGTGATCGCGAGCAGCGGTTGCAGGAGCAGTTGGGGATAGGTGAGCGAGGCACCGACCCACGAGAAGGCCTGGTAGGCAACGGCGAACAGGAACGGCCCCCAGGTGACCAACGCCTGCGACGGGTTGGTGAGGAAGTCGGTGATCAACTGCACGCTGTTGCCC
Source organism: Mycobacterium sp. (assembly GCF_035697385.1). Taxonomy (GTDB): domain Bacteria; phylum Actinomycetota; class Actinomycetes; order Mycobacteriales; family Mycobacteriaceae; genus Mycobacterium. Next base: position 12,408 of record NZ_DASSCY010000275.1, read on the forward strand.
AGCGGATCGGACAGGAAGTTGATGATCGGTTCGAAGAGTTGGTTCGTGTAGTCGAGGTAGTACTGCAGCAGCTGTTGGATCAAGTCCGAAATGTTCAGGGCCGAACCGGCATCCGCGGCCTGCGCCTGCGCGCCCATCTGGCCGACGTCGGCTGCGGCTCGGCTGGCCTCGCCAACGCCTGGCGTCAACACGAACGGCGCGGGCTGTGTCGTCGGCGTCGCCGCCAGCGTCGCACCCGACACCGCCTGATAGGTGCTCATCGCGGTGGCGGCCTGAATCCACATCCGGACGTAGTCGGCCTCGTTGAGCGCGATCGGGATGGTGTTGATGCCCAGGAAGTTGGTCGCCAACAGCACCCCATGCATGGTGTGGTTGAGCGCCAGCTCCGGCAGCGTCGGCATGGTGGCAAGCGCAGTGGTGTAGGCAGCGGCGGCGGTCTCGTGCTGCACCGCGGCTGCTGCGCTGTTGGCGCTAGCCTGGGCCAGCCACGCCAGATAGGGCGTGTGCGCGGCGACGTACTGCTCGGAGCTCGGCCCCTCCCATGCGCCGCCCTGCACCGCGCTGAGCACGCCGGTGAGTTCTGCGGCGGCCGAAGCATATTCGGTGCTCAACGACTGCCACGCCCCCGCGGCGGCCAGCAGCGACCCGGGGCCCGGGCCGCTGGACAGCAGCGCCGAATGCACCTCGGGTGGCAGGGCCATCCAGATGGGGGCGGTCATGGGTCAGCCGCGCGCGATCAGATACGACGAAGCGGCAAGGGCATCGCCGCTGGCGTAACTGGCGCCGGAATCGGCGACACCGACTCCGGAACGACCCAGTTCCTCGATGCCCTGTGCGGCCATCGCCTGGTGTTGGGTGCCGTGGGCGCTGAAACCCGTCGCGGTTTGCAGAGATACCGCGTCGGCAGCGGGCGGAATCACGGCGGTGACCGCCGGAGCGGCCGCGGCGTGCGCGGCGGCCATCCGCGCGGTCAGTCCTTCGACGGCGGCACTGGCAGCCGTCAGGCCCTCGGGGACTACTCGCAGCGTCATCAGCTGTACTCCTCTCCTGCGTTGTTCTGGTGCGTAACCGATGCGGCGACAAGCGGATTGACCAGCTGGACGAACGTCGGCGTGTCGCGGTCGTCGAGCATCATGGCGCGACCAGCAGGCAACCGGCTGAACCGGTGACCGCGGATCTTGCCGCTGTCTTGCGGGTTGCCCGACAGCATGATCGTGGTGGCCTGCAGTTCGTTGAGGCGTCGCAGCAGCGGCGCGGTCATCACCGCGTGCGCCGAGCCCGCGGCGCGTGCCGTCACAATCACCCGCAGGCCCAGATCGGCTGCCTGCGACAGCAACCCGATCAGACTCGTCCACGGCCGCTGCCCAACGTAGGGGCCGCTCAATGCCGGGCTGTCCGGAATCTGGTCGACGTCGTCGATGACCAGGTAGTGCGTGTGGCCAGCAGATTGAGCACTGGAGGTCCATCCTTTCAACTCTTGGGCGCTGAGTCCTCCTGGTGGACATCGCTTTTCGATCAGGGCCGACAGGCCGAGCATGGCGGGCAGAATGCGGTCGATGTTCGGCGTGTATTCGTTGTCGGCGAACAGTGGCTCGTCGACCAGCTGCAGCCGCCGATCGATCACCGTGAACGCCACCTGGTCGGGCCGGGAGTTCTCGCGAATGGTCCGGATGAGGTGGCGCAGCAGGGTGGTCTTGCCGGTCTTCGCGTCTCCGAACACCATCAGCAGCGGGTTGTCCGCGAAATCGACCGCGACGGGCGCCAGGTCTTCTTCGCGCTGCCCGATCACGACCCGGTCCGGCACCGGGTACAGCGGCACCAGTTCGTCGGGTGCCAGGTCGGTGGGCAGCAGCCGCACAGGCGGTGCGGACTGACCCGGGTACTGCGCGTTGATGGCGGGGATGCTGTCGAGCGCAGGCTTGGCGATCAGGAAATGCTCGGCGGCCATCGTCAGGCCGCGACCGGGTTGGTCGGCGGGAACGCTGTCGGCCGGACGGCGTAGCGCCCCGACGACCCGGACGTTGCTGTCCTGAGAGTCGTGCAGCTTGAGCTCCAGTCGCAGCCCGAGCCCGTCACGCATCGTCAGCGGCACCTCGATCCAGTTCGGCGTGGTGATCACCACATGGATGCCGTACGCCATGCCGCTGTTGACTAGTTCGGTCACCTTGGCCAGCAGCGGGTTTCGGGTGTTGAAGGCGTCGGAGTTGTCCCGGCTGAACGCGTAGAGGTTGTCGATCACCAGGAACACCTCGCCGTAGCCATCCTGGAAGGCACCGTCGCGTTGCGAGGCGCCGCGCGCTTGGCGGGATCGAAGGAGCTGCTCCAGCTCGCCGAAGGTGCGGCGGATGCGCTCGGGTTCCAGCGGGGAGGCCACACTGCCGACGTGCGCCAGGTTCTCGAGGCCGCGCAGCTGGCCACCGCCGTAGTCGAGGCAGTAGAACGTCACGTCGCGCGGTGAATGCAGCGCCGCCGCGGACAGCATGAACGTCTGCAGTGCAGTTGATTTGCCCGACTTGGGGCCGCCGTGGATCACCACGTTGGCGGCCGCTGACGTCGCGTCGAAGACCAGCGGGTCGCGCCGCATCTCGAAGGGCTTGTCGATCTCACCGAGCGGCCAACGCCACTGCCGTGCGAGCAGCGCCGACCGATGCAGCAACTCGTCGAGCGGAATGGGCTCCTCCAGCGGGGGAAGCCACAGTTGCGGAGCGTGCGGCCCGTACTGAGCCAACTGGTCGCCGATCGTCGACACGAGTTTCCGCGGCGGCCGCACGTCGACCTCCACACCGTTGTTGACGATCACGGTGTCCGGCTCGGGTTCCACCCTGCCTGCGGTGAACAGCTGCGGCTGGGGAACCGCGTGCACGACAAGGGCTTTGTTCGCGCGCGGCGGCTCGTAGATGCCGTCAACATAGGTGCTGCGGAACTTGATCGGCACCGCACCCGGCGCAGGTACCAGAAAGCCGACGCCTTTGTGTTCACGGCCAGATTCGATGTGGTAGGCGTCCTCGACGCCGATGATCTGACGTGAGATGGCAGGGCTGGCCACCTTCAACCCGATGCGGTACGACGTGTTCTTGTCGATGTCTTTGATCTTGCCGACGTCCAGCGTCTGCGAGGCGAACAAGATGTGGATCCGGAACGAGCGGCCCTTGCGCGCAACGTAATCGAACAGCTCGGCGTACTCGGGGTGATCGGCCAGCATTAGAGTGAATTCGTCGGCGACAACGAACAGCGTCGGCATCGGCGGAAGGTCGTGTCCGGCCGCGATGGCGTTCTCGTACTCGGTCACCGAGTTGAACGCGCTGCCCTGGACCCGGCGGCCGGTCTCCTTGAGCAGCTGTTCGCGGCGGGCCACTTCACCGCGCAGTGTGTCGGCGAACCGGTCGGCCAGCGAGCGCTTCTCGGCCATGTTCGAGATGACCGCAACCACCTGCGGGAAGTTCCTGAAGATGTCGGCGCCGGCCTCACCCTTGAAGTCGGCGTAGATCACGATCAGCCGGTCGGCAGAATGAGTGGTCAGCAGCGACAACAGGATTGCCATCAAGGTCTGGGACTTGCCCGAGCCCGTCATGCCGATCATCAGGCCGTGCGGCCCCATTCCACCCTCGGCCTCGTCCTTGAGGTCGAAGTACAGCGGCTCGCCGGTCGCGGTGACGCCGATCGGCACTCGCAGTTCGTCGTCGCGGCTGCGCGGCGCCCACAGGCTCGCCACGTCCAGGGCGGAGGCATCGGAAATGCCGAGCAAGGTGTTGAACGTCGCGCCGCCCGTTGTCGTCGACCTCGCCTGGCTCGGGTTCGGGTCCCACCGCGCCAGCCGACGCGCGATGTGACGGGCCTCCGCGGCCGACAACTCGTCGGCGGCGTCGATGTACGGTTGCCAGCCACCGCCCTGCCAGCGCTCGATCTTGCCGTCGACTACCCGCAGGATCGGGCGTTCCGGATCCGAATACTGTTCGCGGTTAGGCCGTTTCGTCGATCGATGGATGACGGTGACGCTTTCCAGCCCCCGGCCACGGATCAGCGTGTCTGGGTCGACGTCGGGATCGTCGACGATGATCAGCAGATGCCTGATCTCCCCAGAGCTTTCACCCGAGAACGGCTCTCGGTCGGCCAGCACTGGGTCCAGCATTGACCGCAGTTCGGCCGCCTGTGTGGTCAGATAGCGAGCGGGGCCGACACCGTCGGCCTGGTTGGGGACGTCGACGTGCGGCAGCCATTTCAGCCAGGACCAGTCGTCGCTTTCCAGATCCGGTGCGGTCAGCGCGATTCCGAGCACGGTCGGGTCGTGCCACGTGACGGCCTGACTGATCCACGCGCGCAGCGCACCGCGGACTTCGTCGGCCTCACCAAGCACGGTTATCCGCGACAGCTTCGTCACGTCGATGCCGGTCGGCGCGTCGTGGATGGTGCGTTGAGTGTCGAGCAGACCCCGCAGGGTGGTGTGTGAGACGGGCTCGAGATCGATTTCGTCGGCGGTGTCCTTGACCCGCAGCGCGGTGTTCAGTGCCGCGTCGTGCAGGCCCGCTCGCAGCACCAGGAAGTCGGCGTCGCGAGGGTCACGTTCCCATTGCCGTCGGGTGCCGGGAATGGTGGTGAGCGCCTCCGGCGCAGGATGCGACCAGGTAAGGGCGGCAAGCTGTTCGGTGGCGTGGGCACGAACGTTGTCGCGCACCACGGATAGGTAACGCAGATAGTCGGCGCGTTCGGCGTCGACTTCCTCGGTACGCATCTTGTTGCCATTGCCGCGATACAGCGCGGTGGCCGCGAGCAGCAGCACGAACGGGAAGAACAACGTCGTCGGCGAGATCAGCCGCATGCCGGTTGCCACCAGCGCGACGATCATTCCGACGATCAGAATCACGATCAGGTAAGGCAGCACCCGGCGCAGCAGCGACGGCGGCACCAGCCGCGGCAGTTCCGGTGGGGGTTCGATGGTGATCGTGCCCCGTCGGGTGGCCGGTGGCGGCACCCGACGGTGGTGTTCGAAGATCAACCTGCTCATTGGGTGGGCCTCGTATCGGGTGGCAGGGCGTCGTGCGCGAGCATTGCGTCGGCGCGCGACAGCGTGGGACCGGCGGCGAACTGAGCCAGGACCGACCACGGAATCGGCAGTGGCGGCCCGGTGAGACCCAACGCGGCGGTGGTCTTGTCGTCGGCTTCGGTGTCGATGCCGTAGCGGACGCCGGTGTCGCTCAGCCAGAACTGTGACCCACCACTGTCGAGGTAGTAACCGCGGCCGGGCGAGAGTGCCACGCGGTTGGCCACTCCCCCGGATCCCGAGGTGACAAGGCCCACGGTGCGCAGCCCTTCGGCTAGCGGAAGCGCGGCACCTGAGAGCAGGGTCATCGAATTCGTCGTTGCGTCTTCGGGTTTCGCCCAGCGCGCGCATGTGACGGGGTCGTCGCCGGCGTCGATGAGCGTGACCGGCTCGGACGGATAGGCGCTGGTGTCGATGTCCTGCGCTACGGGTAGGCGCGCCACATCGTCGACACCGAGGCGCGGAGACTGGTCAAGGCCATAGGAATTGGTGTTGCGCAGGATCGCGGCCAGCACCGGCGGGACCGGCTGCAGGCCGTCGGTGAGCACCGCGTAGTAGCGGATCGTGTTGTCGGCCTCGTAGGAGGCGACCACCGAGCCGACAGGGGCTGACAGTTCCAGCGGAAACCGTGGCGGCCCGCCTGCGCCGGGGATAGCGGGCGCGGTCAGCGCGGGCCCTTCGGGAATGGCGTTGAACAGTCCTGCGGCGATGGGGCGCGGTGCGGGAATGTCGACGCCGAGGCCGAGCGCGTCGGTTACGGCACGGTTGTTGAGATCGATCGAGCTGCGTCGGCCATCCCATAGCAGCCAGGTCCCAGGGTGGGTGCCATCGGGATTCGCAACGAGGACAGCGTGGTTGGCCGGCAACGCGGTCGCGCGTTCGCCGCCCTCGGTGGGTGTTCCCGCGATGACGGTCACACCGGCAGCAGACCCGGAGACCGCGTCGCACACGGTCCAGTCGGCATCACGAGAGGTGTTCTGCACCATGCGTTCCGGCGCTCCGGGGATGCCGATCAGGTTGCCACGCGGGAACCGATCGATCTCGCTGGTCTTGACGGTGCTGGGGTTGTCGGGCCGCCCGGCGATCAGTCGCGCCGAGGTCAGGTTCAGTACCGGGTGCAGCTGGTCTCCGACCTTGACGTAGAGCGCGGCCGTATCCCGATCCGCCAGCACCGCATCATTGCCTGCCACGCCGCCAGGCCGGATCAGCGAGAAGATGAAACAGCCGGCGAGGCCGGTTATCAGGATCAGCCCACCGACCAACACAGCGCGGGTCTGCGTGCGCAGCGGGTCGACCAGCATCCGGGTGTCGTGCAATGCGACCCCGGATGCGATGCGGCGCATGACGAATCGCCAGCCTGACACCTGATGCCGCGTAACGAAGCCGCGGCGATAGCCCACCCGCTCCGGGTTCTCGTTGACCGGCGTCCGGGAGGTGAACGTGCGCCGGTCGTCCTCAGGGGCCGTCATGCGGGCACCGACAGACCAAGGCCACGCAGAAGCGGGGCGGCCGAATTGCGGACATCGACACCGGTGATCGTCATCAGTTCGTCGTCGGTGAAGTCCTCAGCGTCGGAATGGTCGAGCCGGTATTCGCGCTCTTCCTCGGAGCGCTCGACGAGGTTACGGACGAACCGGCCGTTGCCTGCGATGTCCAAGCTGCGCCGCGGAACCCCGGCCGCATCCGGCATTGTCGATTCGGCCAAGTGAGCGAACAACCTTTCCATGTCGGCGAGGGCAGCCTGCTCGAAGAAGCTGTCGCGCTTCTCAGCCATCCGCACCGCGATCTCGACGAGTTCCGGCGGAGAGTACGACGGGAAGTCGATGCTGCGGGTGAAGCGTGACCGCAGACCCTCGTTGGTATCCAGGAAGTGGTCCAGATCTTTGCGATACCCGGCGACGATGACCACGAGTCGATCGCGATCGTTCTCCATCCGGGCCAGCAGCGTGTCGATCGCCACCAGGCCGAAGTCGTTCTTGGCTCCGGTGGACACCAGCGCGTAGGCCTCGTCGAGGAACAGCACGCCATCGAGAGCGCTGTCGATGATGGCGTTGGTCTTGGCTTCGGTTTCGCCGATGTGCTGTCCGATCAGGTCGGCACGGTGGACTTCCCGAACGGTCTCCTTCTTCAGCAACCCGAGTCCGCAGTAGATCTTGGCGACGACGCGGGCGATCGTCGTCTTACCGGTGCCGGGAGGGCCCGCGAAGACCAGGTGGTTGGTGCGCTGGGCCACCGTCAGGCCGCGTTCCTGACGTCGAATTGACATCGCGACAGAGCTTTTCAGCCTCGCGACCTGGTACTTGACTTCTTCGAGGCCGATGAATTCGGCCAGTTCCGCCTCGGCCTCGATCAGCAGGTGGGCCTTGCGTTCCTTGGCTCCGGGATCGACGAAGTCGAACTCGCTGGGTTCGGTGTTCGGGTCCCACGGGTTTGTGCGGGCGTCGATCCGGGCCGCGGTGGTTGTCACCAGCCCGAACGTGGAGTCCGACAGCGCCTCTTCGACCTGTGCGTTTTCCGGGTTGGCCGCGTACAGGTCCTGCAGTATGTCGCTTGCGTCCTCATCCTCGCCCTGCGCGCGCAGGCAGAGGGCCTTGGCGAACGCGCCGTCGACGGCGGCCACCGCCACCGGGCCGGATGGTTCCTCCAGATAGGACAACGCGGGAGCGAACATGCCGAGCCTTGCCAGCGAGATGCCCAACGTGACGCGGGCGGCGTGTGCGAACGTCTCGTCCAGCGACGGCTCGTTGACCACCGGTGTGAGCAGCCGCACCGCGTCCGACCACCGTTGCGTCCGGTAGTAGAGGGCCACCCGCAGCCAACGGGCCTGCAGCCAGCCGGGTCGGCGGTCGATCAGCTCACCGACCAGCCGATCAGCGCCCGCGTGGTCGGCGGCCTCGGAAAGACTTGCCGCATAGGCCAATCGGAAGTCGTCGGGATCGGTGGCCCGGAACTGCAGATATAGCCCAGTGTCGTAACTGAATCCCAGCGCCCCGGACGCCAGCTCGACCTGCCGCTGCAGCACGCCCGCGGTGCCCGAGGTCCGCCAGACCGACTCGACGACCCGCGGCGACACGTCGCCTGCCGCGGCCAGACCCGTCCATGCGTCGCACTGATCGTGGGCGACGTGGGTCAGTGCTTCGAATCCTGAGCGCGCGGCGTCGAGATCGGCGGGCCGCTGGCGTTCGTGGACGGACAGCCCCAATGCCCGACAACACGTGGCGAACCGGCTGACCACGTCGCGGTCGACCCGTGGCGCGCCCATGTTCGAAGCCGCGAGCGTGTCAGAACCCACCGCGGCGTCTCCTTATGTATGGCTTAGCTAACTTTCGCTGAAGTTAGCATTGCATAAGCTAACTGTCGAGACGCACAGTCTTGGTCTAGTGGGTGAGCCCGGTCACCTCTTGATGGCGCTGACCAGGCTGATGGTGCTGGTCATCGAGCCGGCTTCGGAATCCGGGGCGGGTACAGGGCGGCCAACTGAGCGCAGATAATCCGGCAGCATCGTCGCCTCAGCACGCCACCCGCGATTGCCGAACCAGTGCGCGGCGGGCTCGTGCTGCTCGTTGTAGACGAGGTTGAAGAATTGGTCGTCGTTGCCCGCAGCACGCTCCTCTTCGCGTTTGGCCTCGAATGCCTCCCCGGGTATGGGTACCGCTTCTTCGACGGCGGCATGGCTGCCGGGGGCCGCGAGCGCGTCGATGCCGGTGAACAACTGCTGTTGGGCGGTCGCGGGCAGGTAGATGAGCAATCCCTCGGCAATCCACGCCGACGGCGCGGCCGGGTCGAACCCGTTGTCCCGCAACGCCTGCGGCCAGTCGTTACGGAGGTCGACGGCGATCTCACGGCGTTCGGCGGTTGGCACAGCGCCGCGCCTGCCGAGCACGTCGCGCTTGAACTCCAGCACCTGCGGCTGGTCCAACTCGTATATGACGGTGCCGTCTGGCCAGGGCAGTCGGTATCCGCGCGAGTCAAGGCCCGCGGCCAGCAGGACAATCTGGCGAACGCCGTCGGTGGCCGCGGCACGGAAGTATGCGTCGAAGTACTTGGTGCGAGCTCCCTGGAAGTTCACGAAGTGTTCGCCGAATTCGGTTCTCAATGCGTGTTCGGGGGCGTTGCCGTCGAGGAGGTCTGCCCACTCCCCTCCGACCGCCCGGCAGAAGACCTCGGCGTAGGGATCGACCGCCGAAGGGTCGGGTTTCTGCGCCTCCAAGGCCCTCGCCGCGGCGACGAACAACGCGGTTGAGCCGACGCTCGTCTTGATGTCCCAGGTGTCATTGTCTGTACGCACCCTGCCGGTTATACGCCGACAAACCGACATTCGGCTGGGTGCGCTGGGTGCGCCACAATCGCCAACATGCGCCTTGGTTGCTCGTGGTTGGGATGGGCGACTGCACCCACCGCGAGCCTGTAGTTACCGAGGCCTCCACTCGCACAACCTCTCGATAACTACAGGCTCGCGTTCCCTAGCCCCGCAACCTGACAGAGTGCCACCAAAACTGACTCCGCCACGGTCACTTTTCAGGTCGAAGTCGCTACGAATCCGCGCTGGACGTTGGATGCGGGACGGCTTCTTGCCAGCCGCCTCGCGCGCCGCATTCCCCACGTGGTCGCGATCGACATCGACCGGCCGGTCTTGGGGCGGGCCAAACAGCGATTCCCCAGCGCCCAAGTGGTTTGGAAGCACGCTGACATCCTCGAGGACGATCTCGGCAGCTTCGACGCCGTCATCTCCAACGCCACCCTGCGTCGCGTTCGCCCGCCCGGGTCGGTCGCGCGCCCGAACGTTAGACGAGTGGCCGTCCGGTCCGGATCCGCCAGTCGAGGTCCTTCAGCAGCACGTTGAACGGGAACTGGCGAACGAATCGCGGCATCAGGTGGTTGACCACCCGCAGCACGCCCATCAGCCTGTCGAAGCGGCGCTGTTTCTTGGCGTTCCAGTCCAGCCGCATCTCGTCGCGGAACCGTTGGGGCAGAAAGCCTGCCGTGATCAGCAGTGAGAAGTTGTCGGACCATCGTTGCAGCGGCCCCGGCAGTTTGACGCCGCGCACCCGGGCGGCGGCGATCGGATACAGGTAATCACGGACGGTGTCGTCGATGTGGACCTTGTCCAGTGATTCCTGCCAGTACCTGTCGAACGCGGCGCGGTCCTTGGGCCACATATCCTCTGGCACTTGCAAAGTCGTGCCGAGCGCCCTCCCCTCGCGGTAGTGGCGCTCGGCGGTCTCATCGTCCATCTCGCCGATGAACAGCCGGTATACGTCGACCGCACCCTTGTAGAGGCAGGCTCCGACCCACAGCTGCAGATCGCGGTCGAAGGCGTTGTACTTGACCGGGCTTTCCTCTGTCGAATACACCTGCGCGTGCGCACGGTTGACCGCCCTGCGGAACGCGTCCTTCTGTTCGTCGCTGCCCTGTGTGGCCACGGCGAGATACGTGAACGTGGTGCGGGCGCGCTTGATCGGATGGAGGTCGACCCGGCCGCTGTCGACGCGGCTCTCCAGCACGCCGTAACCGACGCCCGGCCGTGCCAGCTGCATGATCACGTTGGCGGGCCCGGCCAGCAGTGCGACGCCCATCAGGCCGTCGTCGATGCCCGCGGCACGCCGCGATGACGCCGCCCGAAGCTCACTGACCGTCATTGGCTAAACCCCTATCGGCAAATGTGAGAACGTGTGTTTCCTGATATTGCTACCTAGTGCCTGCGATGTCAAGATGGACACCGTGGCCCAAGTGCGTCCGTACCGCGGAATCGAAGCGGCCGAGCGGCTCGCGCAGCGCCGCGGCCAGCTGTTGGGTGCGGGGCTGGATCTTCTGGGCAGCCCTGCGGATGGCGGGGCCGAGCTGACGGTCCGCGCAATCTGCAGGCAGGCCGGGCTGGGCGTCCGATACTTCTACGAAAGCTTCACCGACAAGGACGATTTCGTCGGCGCGGTGTTCGACTGGGTGATCGCCGACATCGCCGCCACCACGCAGGCTGCCGTGACCTCGGCACCGCCGCAGGAGCAGAGCCGGGCGGGTATGGCCAATATCGTGGCGACCATCGCCGGTGATGCGCGGGTGGGCCGGCTGCTGTTCAGCACGCAGCTGTCAAACCAGGTGATCGTGCGCAAACGCGCGGAATCCACCGCGCTGTTCGCATCGCTGTTGTTCCAGCATGCGGGCGCCTTGGGAGCCAAGGAAAACGACCGCGTCAAGGCTGCATCGCATTTTGTGGTCGGCGGCGTCGGCCAGATGATCAGCGCGTGGCTCTCTGGTGACGTAGCGCTCGGTCCCGATCAGGTAGTCGATCAGTTGGCGTCGATCCTCGACGGGCTCACCGACCCAAGGCTCTACAGGGATTAGTGACTGGCCGTCGCCGGCCTACGGCGGTCGGCTGCGGTCTTCGGCGATGCCTGCGCGTCGTTCTCCGTGAATTCCTTGGTCCAGCAAGCGAACTCGAGTGTGATTCCGTCGGGATCGTGAAAATAGAAGGACCGCACGTAAACGCCTGGATGGACGGTCGCCGAGACCTGCGCCTCGCTCTCGTCGTGGTTGAGCACGGGCCCGACCCGCACACCCTTGTCCTTGAGCCGTTGCCGGTATTCGTCGAACTTCTCGGCAGGCACGTGGAACGCCAGATGGTTCATCGTGCTGACCGCGCTGGTGATGTCACCGATGCCCGGAATCGCCTCCGGGGACGAGATACCGGGAACTCGGTCGGGTGCGTCGGCGAACCAGAAGAACGCGACACAGTCGCCATTGCCTGCGTCGAAAAAGAAGTGCTGGCCCATGCCGCCCGGCAGATCCAGCGACTTGATCAGCGGCATCCCAAGGACATTGCTGTAGAAGTCGACGGTTTTCTCCATGTCCGAGCAGACCAGCGCCACATGGTTGATGCCGCCGAGCTCGAACTCGGAATTCGGATTGTTTGGCTTGATCACGTGAAAGCTCCCAAACATTTGGAACCTGTAGCCAAGAACGCAAACTGAACCTAACATCAGATTCAGTTTCGATCAATGGCCGCAAGGGGGACGCAGAGGGCCGGTGACCGTCAGTCCGCGTGAGCAATTGCCGACCCTGCGCGGCCGGCAGACCCAGGCCGCGATCGACGCGGCGGCCAGGGC
>NZ_DASSCY010000276.1:0-3153 GCF_035697385.1 Mycobacterium sp.
GCCGGATCCGTTGCCGCCCGGTGAGCCTGGGGACCTGATTCGCACCGAGCCGTCGCGGCTGGTGCTCGAGCCGTCGGGTCAGCTGGGCGCGATCATGGCGACGGGTACGCGAATCATGTACCGCAGCATCGACGCTCGTGGAAACCCCATGGCCGTGGCGGGCACCTACTTCGAGCCCTATAACGACTGGCCGGGCCAGGGGCCGCGGCCATTGATCGTCTACGGTCCCGGCACGCAGGGCCAGGGCGACCAGTGCGCGCCGTCGCGGCAGTTCAACCAGGGGATCCACTGGTCGCCATGGCTAGACCTTGCCTTCAACTACGAGGAGCTGTTCGTCGCGACGATGGTCGCGCGCGGGTTCGCGATCGTGATGACCGATTATCAAGGCCTCGGCACGCCGGGTTTGCACACATATGTGAACCGGATCGCCGAGGGCAACGCGATGCTCGACGCCGGTCGAGCCGCGATGCGACTACCGGACACGTCGTTGGATCCGCATGGGCCCGTTGCATTTTGGGGCTATTCGCAGGGTGGTGGGGCGGCGGCGTCGGCGGCGGAGCTGGCGCCGTCGTACGCGCCGGACCTGCATGTCGTGGGGACGTATGCGGGTGCGCCGCCGGCCGACCTCAAAGAGCTGTTCCCGTACGCGGACGGTAGCGCGCTGGTTGGGGTGGTCGGATATGCGCTCAACTCGGTCATCACCACCTATCCGGAGTTCGAGGAGGCCATCCGGGGGACGCTGACGCCGCGTGGTGCGGACATGCTCTACAAGGTTCAGGACCAGTGCATCGCCGAGACCATCACCAAGTTCATGTTTCGGCACCTGCAGCCATACTTCAACTCAAACATCTTCGAGCTGGTCAACCAGGAGCCGTTCAGCACTCTGTTCGACATGCAGAAGATCGGCCGCTACAAACCCAATGCGCCAGTGATGATCCTGAGCAATCGGTATGACCCCCTGGTGCCGTGGACCGGCGCCAACCAACTAGGACGGGACTGGTGCGCACAGGGCGCCGACGTCGAGTTCTGGACCAACGAAGAGCCGCCGTTCATGAACAAGCTGGTCGTTAATCATGCGCTGCCGATGCTGGTGGACGGCGAGCGGGCCATGCAGTGGATTGCCGACCGGTTCAACGGATTACCGACGACACCCAACTGCGGACAGTTCTAGGGCGCTGCACCGGCCGAATCTCTGCACGGAACATGCGCAGGCCCCGCCTAGGATTGTCCGGGGCGGCGATGGGAGTGGGTGTTGACGGAGGATCCGGTGATCCGGGAGATGGCGGCCGCCGTCGAACGCAGCCCCGACGTCGTCCCGTTGCGTCTACACCTGGCCGAACTGCTGGTCTCGCGTGAGCGTTATGCCGAGGCACTCGGGCATTGCAGTGCAGCGCTGGCCCAGGATGCGACGAACACCACCGCGCTGGGACTGCTGCAACGGTGCTCGGCGGCGCTGGCTGGAAAAGCGGCTCGCACACCGAGTCAGCAGCAGGCGGCGGCCTTCGACTGGTCGGCCGCCGAGGATCAGGTGGCTGACATCATCAAACCCGCATTTGTCGACGAACCTGCCGAAACCGTCGCCGATAAGGACTACGACGTCGTCGCGCCGAGCGCTGTCCGCCTCGCCGACATCGCCGGTATGGACGACGTCAAGACGCAGCTCGAGCTCTCGCTGCTGGGGCCGATCCGTAACCCGGAACTGATGAAGGCCTACAAGGTGTCCGCACGCGGGGGCCTGCTGCTGTACGGACCGCCGGGGTGTGGCAAGACCTTTGTCGCCAACGCAGTGTCGGGGGAGCTTGGCGCGAACTTCTATCCCGTCGGTATCGCCGACGTGATGCACCGGTGGTTCGGGGAGAGCGAGCGCAGCATCCGCGCCGTGTTCGACAACGCCCGCCGCAATGCGCCGTGCGTGCTGTTCTTCGACGAGGTCGACGCGCTGGGCCATCGCCGGTCAGCGCTGAGCGGGTCATCCGGACTGCGTCCAGTGGTCAATACCCTGCTGGAGGAACTGGATTCGGCGACTTCGACAAATGACGGTGTGTACGTACTGGGTGCGACGAATGCGCCGTGGGACATCGATCCCGCGCTGCGGCGGCCGGGTCGCTTCGACCGGATGATCTTTGTGGGCCTGCCAGACGCCGAAGCGCGCGCGGCGATAGTCAAGCTGCACCTGCAGGACCGCCCGGTTGAGGGCATCAACCTCAAGGCGATCGTCGGCCGCACCGATGGGTTCTCGGGCGCGGACCTCGCGTACGTATGCGCCACCGCAACGCAGTTCGCGATGGCCGACTCGGTGCGCAGAGGTCAGGTGCGGCCGGTGCGGATGCCCGACGTCGACGCGGCGTTGGGCCAGGTGCGGCCGTCGGCGGGACCATGGTTCGACACCGCACGCAACGTCGTCGAGTTCGCCAACAACGACGGCAATTACGACGAGCTAGCGAGGTACCTGCGGCGCAGGAAGATTCGGTGACGACGGCTCCTGATGCCGACGCGGTCGTCCATGTCGCCGAAACCTACTTCACGACAGGCAACTACCGTCGCGCCGAGGAGGTCGTGCGGGCGGCGCTGGCGACCAACCCGCATCACCCGCGACTGCTGACTGCTCACGCGCGTGCAAAGCTGGGCCAGTCCGACTACGCGGCGGCGGCGCGCAGCGCGCACGCCGCGCTAGCGGTGGTCCCGGACAACGAGCACGCGATGAGCGTCTACAGCAGTGCACTCGAAGGGCAGGGCCGGATTTCGGAAGCGGTCTGGATGGCGTGGCGGACGGCGACCACACATCCGCACAGCCATGTGGCGCATTACAACTATGCGCGCCTGCTGGAGGCTACGAACCGTCCGCATGAAGCGATGACGGTCGTCAATGAGGCGCTGCGGCTGAGCCCGTCAGATGTCGACACGTTGAATCTTCGAGGCGACATCTACCTCGCCCTCGGTCACGTCGATTCGGCGGAGGGCGACTATCGGGAGGCGCTGCGACTGAATCCCGAAAACGCCGACGCTGTACACAATTTGGCGAGGCTGAAGTACGTGCGCGGTCGGCGATGGAGCGCAATCCATGGCTTCCTCGGCGCCGGACGGCTCGACCCGTCGATCGGTGACGTGGCGCGACAAAACGTCGGTGTGGTGCTCACGGCGGTGTTGCGCCGT
>NZ_DASSCY010000277.1:0-41914 GCF_035697385.1 Mycobacterium sp.
AAGATCGGGGGGAGGGACCAAGGAAAAAGCCGGCGGCCTGACCGACCGGCAGATCCGCGGCGTCGACGCCCTGGTCACCGGCTGGCGGGGGCAGGGCGGCGTCGCGGTCGGATCGTCGCTACCGGCGCAACGGCTGGTGGCGGGGCGTCACGATGGTGCGCTGACCCTGCGTACGTTAGCTCAGTAGAGGCCGACGGGCGATGGCTCGCCCTCCATGATTCGGTACCCCACCTCGACCTGCCCGTGGGTCGAACCGGCGCGACCGGCGTGACCGTAGTACCAGGTGTGGCAGACGTTCATGTCCCACTTGACGTCCGGTTCCCTACCCCATTCGCCGACGGGCAGCGGCTGTCCGGGGCACCACACCTGGCTGCACATGCTCAGCATGTTGCACCTGGCTTCGGCGGTGCCGGGAGTCAGCGCGACGCCGGTGAGGGCAAGGCCGCCCGCGAGCACGGCGCCTGCGAGGAACCGGGTGCCCATCTTGTGAGTGGTCATGTGTGTCCTTCCGTGTGCTGCGCCACACCGTGTGGCGTCGTTGAGACAAGTTGACCCGACCCGCTCGGCTACCGATCCCAAAAATAGCGGCCGGTCCGCGCACGCTTATTGCGTAGTGTGCTCGACACGCCCGCCCCGGCACATGAGGCGTTTACCTCATATTTGCCCTACCCGGCCGACGGCCAGTGCTGGTCGGCGCGCCCTAACCGGTGACTCCCGAATTCACAGTCAGTGACTTCACCGCGACAACACCGACTCCGAAACTCGTGATCAAACGACTCCGGAATCAGCAGTCAAAGTCATTGGGGGGTCAAAGCCATGGCGAGGGTGAGCGCAGGTCCGCTTTGTAGCTTCCCGGGGTCTGTCCGACCACGGCGGTGAACGCCTCGATGAAACTCGTCGGGTTCGACCACCCACACTCCATCGCGGTGTCAGTCAACCCTTACTTAGACACCCGCCATGTGAATCATTCAAGGAGAACGGCATGGACACGCTCACCTCTACACCGGTCGCCGACGTGCTGGCGCGGTTGTTCGCCGAGGCGCAGGCTGCCGACGGGCCGCTGCAGGCTCAGTGGCTCGCGGCATTCCAGGACCGCAGTGATTCTCTTACGGAACTGCTGGCTCAGGAGGCGACAGACTACAAAGGCGTCTATCACGAGTTCGCCGACAACTTTCTGAACGTGTCGCCCGAATTCGGGCGATTCCTCTACGTCTGTGCGCGGTCGCGCCAAGCGAAACGCATCGTGGAGTTCGGTACATCATTCGGCATCTCCACGATCCATCTCGCCGTTGCCCTACGCGACGGCGGCGGAGGCCAACTCATCACCACCGAACTGGAGCAGACGAAAGCCCGTCGCGCACAAGAGAACCTGAGTGCCGCGGGCCTGGACGATCTCGTCGACATCCGCGTCGGCGATGCCCTGGAAACACTTCGCGAGGGTGTCGGTGACGGTGTCGATCTCGTCCTGCTCGATGGGGCATGGAGCCTGTATCTGCCGGTGCTCAAACTTGTCGAACCCCACCTGAACGCAGGGGCCCTGGTCATCGGAGAAAACGCCATTGAAGAATCCAGCGAGTATCTGACCTACGTGCGTAACCCCGACAACGGCTACCGCAGCATCCCTCTCCCCTTCGAACCAAGCCGCGGCAACGAATTATCCGTTCGCACGGCGTAATTCGGGGCACCCCCGGCTCGCGGACGGCACCCGTCTTTCGAACGTTGAATCCACAAACTGACTTCTTGGAGAAATTCGTGGCGACAATTATTGACACGATCCCGTTCCTCACCACGTTGCGCGACAGCGTGTTCCTGTCAGCAACCGTCAGCGAGATCGAGCATCTGACACCCAGAATGCGACGCATCCGGTTCCACGGTCCCCGACTGCAGGGGTTGACGTGGACGCCGGGTCAACATATTCGGCTGCAGGTCGCGGGGCTCATCGAATCAGCTCTGCGGCTGCATCCACACGACGCCCTGCGTACCTATTCCATCTACAACGCAGACTCAGACAGCGGCACCCTCGACATCGCGATGCTCGAGCAACCTGGAGAGCCGAATGTCGATACCCCCGCCAGACGCTGGGCGGCTGCCATCACGATCGGCGGCCAGGTCCAATTCATGCGCCCCCAAGGCAACTTCGTCATAAGCCAGGACGCGCCCTACCACGTGTTCGCCGGCGAGGAAACCGCGTCGGTCGCGTTCGCCGCGATGCTGCGATCGCTACCCGCAGATGCCGACGTCCATGGGGTTATCGAGGGCGCGACTGACACGGACCACCTGCCTCTCGCCCGACCCCTGACCCATGTAGAACGCGGGGACGTCTCCGCCGCGAACTCCGACGTCCTCGCTCGAGCCCTGCGTGGCCTCCAGCTGCCCGACCATCCCGGCGTCGCCTACCTCGCCGGTGAAGCCCGCACCATCCAAACCCTGAGAAAAATGCTGGTCACTGAACGCGGCTGGGATCGCCGCAACATCCGCACCAAACCCTTTTGGACTCCGGGCCGCTCCGGCATGGAATAGCCGGCCTCTACCGGCAGTCCCCCGCGCGTTAATGTGCTTCGATCGGCCTCAGCGAACAGGCCGGTAGAAAAGTTGAGCGATTTTCATGACCGCAGCAGCAGAAACGTCGGCGCTCGAATCCCGGGTCGGCCACTACTACCAGATGGACGACACCTATCTGGTGGGCCGCGAGAAGGTGCGCGAGTTCGCACGTGCAGTGCAGGACTACCACCCCGCGCACTGGAATCTGGCCGCGGCCGCGGAGCTGGGTTACCCGGACCTGGTGGCGCCGCTGACGTTCACGTCGACCCCGGCAATGGCCTGCAATCAGCGCATGTTCGAATCGGTGGTCGTCGGTTACGACATGTACCTACAGACCGAGGAAGTCTTCGAGCAACACCGCCCAATCGTCGCCGGCGACGAACTCCGTACCGACGTCGAACTGTCGTCGGTGCGCAGGATCGCAGGCAGAGACCTGATCACCGTCACCAACACGTTCACCGACGCCGCCGGCGAGCGGGTGCACACCCTGCACACCACCGTCGTCGGCATCACCGCCGAGGATGTCGATCCGGCGATCAGGTCGGCGGTGCAGGGCGTGATGATGCACGACGTGAACCTGCTCGGCGTCGACGAGTCCGAAACGGCGTATCAGAAAACAGTGCGCCCCGAGGGCGACGTGCGGATCGCCGAGGGCGGCACGGCCCGCACGCCGGGTACGGCGTCCTTCGATGACGTGAATGTCGGCGACGAGCTGCCGGTGCACCACACGCGGCTATCCCGCGGCGACCTGGTGAACTATGCCGGCGTGTCGGGCGACGCCAACCCGCTTCACTGGGACGAAGCCATCGCCAAGCTGGCGGGGCAGCCCGATGTGATCGCCCACGGAATGCTCACCATGGGTCTGGGTGCCAGCTTCGGCGCCGCGTGGTCGGGCGACCCCGGCGCGGTCACCCGCTATGCGGTGCGGCTGTCGCAGCCCGCGATTGTTCCTGCCGCCGGTGGCGCAGACATCGAGTTCAGCGGGCGGATCAAGTCGCTGGACCCGGCGACCCGCACCGGTGTCGTCATCGTCGGCGCGAAGGCCGGTGGCCGCAAGATCTTCGGCCTCGCGACGTTGAACGTCCGCTTCCGCTGACGCCGGCGGCCTCGGCCGCGGCTGATCCGATCTCGTCAGGGCAAGCGTCGCGCTCTCAGCACCACATCGTGAGTGTGATGTCCTCCGGGAGCGCCGGCAGGTACGTCTCGGACGCGCTGGGTATCGATCTGGACATGCCAGTGACCGTCGAGCAGCGCAGCAACGATGTCGGTCGGAAGGACGTAATCGGCGGGGTCGATTCCGCGGGCTCTGGCCTCCTCACCGTCGAACCCGGCGTGGTAAACCATCAGCAGCAGTCCACCGGACGCCACGGCTGCCAGAAGCGCGCGCTCAGCGTCACGATCTGCAGAACTGGGCAGAGCCGGGTACTGCGCGGACACCAAATCGAACCCCGCCAGTGTCAGCCCCGCCTCGACCAGGCCGGCATGCACCCAGTTCACTTGCACTTCTGCTTGTTGGGCGCGCTGCTCAGCACGCTGCAGCGCCACTTGTGAAACGTCCAGCGCCGTCACTGCCCAGCCCTGACCGGCCAACCAGACCGCGTCGGCGCCCTCACCACACCCGACATCGAGCGCTCGCCCCGGTTGAAGTCCGTTTACCTCGGTGACGAGCGCGAAATTGGGGTTACCGCTGAACATTTGCGCTGTGCTGGCATATCGCTCATCCCACTCCGCAGGGTCCTTAGGCGCCACCCATACACAAGGATCGCCCGAGGGTTCGCGACAAGACGAAGGTGTCATCGCTACAGCCTGCTCGACACGTGTCAGCGCTTGCAAACGAAGTTGCTGATATGGCAAGCAAGGCATTTCGCCTGCCGACGGCGGCACTCTGCGCGTGGGGCCCTACTACTAGCCCCCGTTGCGGGCGAGGTCGATGGCGTACTGATTCACGAAGTTGCCCGCCGGCGGATCACCTTTGTCGCAAGTTCCGTCGGATTCACCGGGGCGTTTGATCCACAGGTAGGCGTCCGCGTGTGCGCCCGCAGTTTCCGCGGTGGGCGCAGCGCCGAGTGCCCGGCCGCTGGGGTTGCACCAGTCGAGCGGCGAGTCGGGCGCTGGCCCGTTGCCGTTGCGCGACGTGTCGATCACGTAGTGCGAGCCGTTCGTCAGCCCCGAAATCGCTTCGCCGTAACCGATTTCATCCTCGGTGGTGAAGAAGTTCGCCGTGTTGAGGCTGAAACCCCGCGCGGTGTCGACACCAGCCTGGTTGAGCCGGGCGGCCATTTCCTCGGGGCTATGCCACCGCAGGTGGCCGGCGTCGACGTAGACGGCCGTGGCCGGATTGCGGGTGAACGTATCGACGGCGTAGCGGATCAGGTCGAAGCGTTCCTGACGCTGGTCTCCCGACAGGCAATCGGCCATGGCGAGTGCATCCGGTTCGAGGATGACTGCCGCCCGCATGGGACCCACATCGGCAGCGATGCGGTCGATCCATTGGCGATACTCCGCGCCCGTCGCGAATCCACCCGCGGCGAAGCTGCCGCAGTCGCGGTGTGGGATGCCGTAGAGGGTGAGCACCGGAATAGCACCCGCAGCCTGCGCGTCGCCGACGTACTTCGCGACCGTGGCCGCGGACGAGCCTGGGACGATCCAGTACGCCTGCGGCGTGTTGGCGATAGCAGTCAACTCGGGACTCGGCGGATCGGTCTTCTGCGCGGCGCGCATGGCCGCCGACGTGGGATTGACGTAGAACGGTGCTCCGGCCAATGGGTTCACCTCATCGACCAGGCGCACGGTTGGGGCAGGACCGACCAGCGCCGGGGCGCTGACAAGACCCATGCCTACAACGGCCGCAGCCGTCATAAAGGGGGCGATCCACCGGGCGACTGCGCCTACAACTGGGGATATCACTTCAGGAAAATTAGTGGGTCAAGGCATCGAGCGCCAATCAGCGTCGGCAGACGGCTCGTTCAGTCCCCCGGCACGCCTGGGCCATCTAGTCGCTGATTGCCGCGCGACGCAGAGGGTGACGGCACAGTCTCGGTCAGGTTGAGATGTGGTTTCACATCATCGGAGTTGGGACCGGCGATGACATCATCGGACGAGTGTCACGGAGAGCAGCGACGAAAACCGACAGCGGGCTGGCTGCTCGGCTCGCCGCGATCGCTTCACTTGGAGCCGCGGTAATCCACTTCGCCGTCGTACCGACGCACTGGAAAGAGTGGGTACCGTCAGGGCTGTTCTTCGTCTCAGTTGCTCTGTTCCAACTGATTTGGGCGCGAGTGCTGCTGGCCCGGACAACCACGGCAGTTCTCGCCGTTGGAATCCTGGGCAATGTCGGTGCCGCCGGTCTTTGGGTCGTGTCCCGCACCGCGGGAGCACCGTTCGGCCCACACGCCGGAGAACCTGAGTTCGTCCAAGCCGCCGGCCTGTGCACTCTGTTGCTCGAGGTTTACGTCGTCATGGGAGCCGGCTGGGTGTGGTACCGAGGCCGACAGCCCGCGCCGATTCCAGCCTTCGCAAACGCGATCGTGCTAGTCGGGCTCGGCGCCGTAGTCGCCTCCGCGGCAACGTTAGGAGTGGCTTCTGGCCTGCAACACGGCCACCACACCCCGGCTGGCGCAGAACCCGACCACCACACGTCGACTATCGGACGTGGCGACGGCGACCACGTTCATCCGGAGCAAGCGACTCCCCCGATTGCCGGGTCAATCCGCCCGTCCAGCACGCCGACACCCGTCGAAGCCCCGCCGCGAGCCGTCGATCCGTCGCATAACACCGACGGCGATCACCACCATGAGTGAAGCCGTTTCTTGCTTGTGACCCGCCTGATCCGCAGTGCGACTAATGCTCAACCGCAACGGTTTTCGTTGCATCAAACCAACGCATTCATTTGGTCTTGACCGGCAGCTGCGCCCAGCCACGCACGCTTGATGTGCGTGCTCTTCGCGCGTTGTCGTAGTCGACGTCCCAATCGGTCCATCGCTTGAGGACTTCTTCGAGTGCCACCCGCGCCTCGAGCCGCGCCAGTGCTGAGCCGAGGCAGAAGTGCAATCCCTGCCCGAAGCTCAGATGTCCGCCCTGGCGGTGAATGTCGTATCGGTTCGGGTCGGTGAACTTTGTTTCATCGCGGTTGGCTGAACCGTTGAGCAACAACATGTATGAACCCTCGCTGACGGTGTGCCCGTAATGTTCGACATCGCGGGCCACGTATCGCGCCTGCACCGGTGATGGCGGCTCGTATCGCAGGGTTTCCTCCACCGCCGATGGAATCAGCGATGGATTCGCGGCGAGTTCGTGTCGTTCCTCGGGGTGCTCACCGAGGAGCTGGCCCATGAATCCGATCAACCGAGCAGTGGTTTCGTTACCGGCCCCGGCAATCATCGCGGTGTATGCGAGGACCTCGGTGCGGTCGAGTTGACGTCGCGTTCCGTCCTGCTCTTCGACCTCGGCGCTGAGCAGCTCTGTCATCAGGTCGTCGGATGGATGGGTCGCCCGCCACTCGATGTACTCGGCGAACAGCGCGATCGCATCCTGGAAGATCGTCGGGCTGATATCAGCGGCGCCTGCGTCCGGTGAGCCCACCGTGATGCTCTTGTCGTTGAGATCGCGGATCTGCTGCTGGGCTTCCTCGGGGATTCCCAACAGGTATCCGATTGTGCGCATCGGCATTATGGCTCCGAGGTCGACCACAAAGTCGAACCCGTCGGCGTCTTGAAGGGGATCGAGTGCGCGCGAACAAAACCCACGCACCAGGTCTTCGACGGCCAGCATCCGGCGCGGCGTGAACACCCGCGACAACAGCCGCCGGTGCAGATCGTGTAGCGGCGGGTCCTCGAACAGCAGGATTCCTGGCGGGACTTCGATCCCGCTGAACAGGATGTCGGCTGTTGTGCCCCGCCCCGACCGATACGTCTGCCAGTCCGGCAATGCGTGCGCGACGTCGTCGTAGCGGCTCAGCGCATAGAAGTTGTACTTGTCGTTGAAGTACAGCGGCGCTTGTGAGCGCATCCGCTGCCACACCGGGTACGGATCATCGTCGATGCTGAAATCGAACGGGTCGTAGTACAGGTCCGCGGCCGGGTCCACAGTCACAGCACTCCCTATCTGGGTTGGTTCGGCGCACCGGGAAACAGTTGCTCAGACGGCCCGGAGGTCACATACCCGCCCAGTTTCGTTGCCAGGTGGGGCGCGAAAACAGCGCTATAGAGCAGGTTTCCGATAACGATGACTGACGCGATGGACACGATTGCCGATTGCGCACGGGTCTTCGATACCTTGTCGGCCAACATCTCGATGACGTTTCGCCCTTGCGAGTCGGTCCTGCCCAGAAGGTATGTGAAGACCATCATTTGCACGCCCATCGCGATGGCGTCATAAATCGGGTACTGGTTCTTGGTTCCCTCGAAGATCGCGAGCCCGGGAATCACGTAGGCGTAGTAGAAGACGCCGAGTTGTGCGCCGATGACCGCGTTGAAAAACAGGGCCCAGCAGAAGCCGACGACAAGGCCAACGGTCAGCAGCGTTGTGGGCCTTCGCAAGTCAAAGCGTTTACTCACCCACCGACCCAGTGCCGCACCGACCACCGCGGGCAGCACGAAATACGAGATGTAGCCCACGGGTACCGACGATGGCAGACCACCCCACGTCATGTTCAACGGCCACCACGAGGGCATGCGCGGTAGCGCGGGCGGAAACTGCGCGTACATCGCCCAGTCATAGGGCGCTTCGATCCATGAGAACGAGATCGCACAGATGCACAGGAGCAGTAGCGGGTGAAGTCGGCGGTGGCGAACACTCAGATAGATGCCGGCCGCGGTGAACAGTATGCCGCCGCCCCAGCCAAAGAACACAGCCCCAGTCAGCAGCGGCGTCAACTCGGTGTTCACTGTTCGCGTTCGTCGTTTGGGCGGCTTCGCGCTTCGGGATCGAAGTAGAGCACCACGCCGTAGATCACGACGATCAGTCCGAACAGAGTTCCGAGCATGATGAATTGGCCCACAACTAAGGCCCTCCTAAACGGTCACCGGTCCGGCGGTCGAGCGCATGTCGAAGCACAGCGTGAACATCAGCGGAGCGGGTACGCGCGGGACTTCAACTGGCCGCGTATAACCTAACATTTGTTCAGCCGAGTCTTTGATCCGTAAGGTGGCGCGCGTCGGTAACTGGCCATCGTGCGGGTGATCAGTAAGTGATGAGCAAAGGTTAGGTTGGTTCTGCAATCTGGAGATACGCATTCAAGTAGCGGCGATCAGCGGCACATATCACTAGCAAGCACGAATCACATTCGGTCACAGGCTAATTGGCCACATAGTGGTGGTCTGGGCTCAGGGGTGCGGCGCCGTGGCTCGGATGCCAGCGAGCACCACGTCGACGATACGCTCGGCGTCCGTGCGGGTAAACGGTCGCGTACCGCGGTTGACGATGAGGCGCACCGGTCCGGAGATCATCTCGCCGAGGAAAGCGCTGTCGACCGGTGGCAGCTCGCCCCGGTCAGCGGCGAGGTTCACCCGCTGCCGCATGGCGACCCCGCGCTGCTCGAGGATCCTGGCCACCGTCTGCCGGACGACGGGGTTCTCGTGGGTGGGCTGGAGGGCCAGTTCGAGAGCCTGGCCGAAAGGCGTGTCGAGACCACGGGCGATGGCCATCAGGTAGTCCACCAGGTCACGGTGCAGGTCGCCGGTGTCGGCGATGGACGCGAGGTCCTCGGCATACTGCAGCAGCGCCTCTGCGACCAGCTCCTCGCGGTCGGGCCAGTTGCGGTAGACGCTGGTCCTGTGCACGCCGGCGCGCTCGGCGACGTCCTCGTAGCGGAATCCCGCGATGCCGTCGCGCGCGACTAGCTCGGCCGTCGCGCCGAGGATCTTCGCGCGCACCAGCGCGTTGCGACCCCCGGGACGTCGTGCCGACGGCCGGTTCGCGGTGCCGTCGGCCATCCCCGTGCTCACCTCGTGTCCTCCGCCCGGGTGCCGATTGTCGTCATGTCGACCGTTGCGGTGCAAGCCAATCATGATTAGCCTTCGTTAAAGCGACAATTTGTCGCTTTAATCAGACCTGGAGCACGCACCTTGCATGTCCTCATTTCCGGAGCCGGTGTCGCCGGGCTCGCCAGCGCAATCGAACTCGGTACCCGCGGCCACGACGTGAACGACACGCCAGGCGCGCCCGCGCCCGTCGTCCAGGAGCACCGGTGGAGTAGACGACTCGTCATCTGGGTGGCCGTCCTGATTCTCGCCAACGTCCTGGCCGATGTCGTCATCGGCTCGCCGATGATGGTCCTGCCCCAGTTGCTGGATCAATTCGACACCGATCAGGCCGCGTGGCTCAATGCAAGCGCGATGCTTGCGGGGGCCATCTGGTCACCGCTGCTTGCGAAGAGTTCCGACATCTTCGGCAAGCGTCGGATACTCATCGCCGCGCTGCTGCTCGCGTGCGCGGGAGCGCTGGTTTGCCTCGTCGCGCCCAACGTCTGGATCTTCCTGGCGGGGCGCTTCCTCCAGGGCGCCGCCTTCGCGGCGGTCTTCATCACCGTCGCCCTCGCACGCCAGATCTGCACCCCGCGGGTGGCGATGGCCGTGGTCGGGCTGCTGACGTCGGGCTCATCGATCGTCGGAATCATCGAGCCGTTCCTGATGAAGCCGATCATTGATGCGTTCGGTTACCGAAGCGTGTTCATCGCGGCGGCGCTGCTCGCCGCGGCGGCGGCGCTCTGCGTGCGTTCCTTCATCCCGGAGTCGCCGGTCCGCAGCCCCGGCCGGATCGACGTGGGCGGGGCGCTCCTGCTCGGCGGCGGCCTCGGCGCGGTGCTCGCCTACATCAGCCTCGGGAGAGACCTCGGATGGATGTCCGGGGGCATGATCGCGCTACTGGCGGCCGGTGTCGCCGCGTTGGCGGGTTGGGCATCGCTCGCGCTGCGTGTCAACGAACCCATCATCGACATCCGGGCCCTCAGTCGCCCAATCCTGCTGACACTGCTGGCTTTGGTACTGGCAGCAGGCTCGTTCCGGAGCATGCTGCAACTGACGGGCATTACCGCCCAGGTGCCCCCCGACCTGAGTCTCGGCTACGGGCTGGGCAATGGAGAGGCGGTCGCGGTTTTGCTCGCCGCACCCAATCTCGGCATCGTCATCGGCGGTGTCTGCGCCGGATGGATCGCCGGGAGGTTCGGTCCCGCACTGCCGCTGCTCGGCGGCATCGCGGTCGGGATAGTGGCGACCTTCGCGATGCTGGCGGGCGTATCAGTGCTACCGCTGGCGATTGCTTGCGGAACCATGCTCGGTATGGCGGCGGGAGCCATCGGCGCCTCCGGCTACAACCTGGCGACCGACCTCGAAGCGCCCGAACGGCAGGGCACGATCGCCGGCCTGGTGTCGGTCGTGCTCGCCCTCGGATCGGTCGCCGTCAATGTCGCCGGAGGTGAAGTGCTCAAGGCCACCCAAGTCCCTGGCGTCTTCGCAGATGGCGCCCCGGTGAGCACGGCGACCGGCGTCCACCTCTACGTCCTCATGGCCGGGGTGCTCTTCGTGCTCGCCGCGCTGCCCGCGATAGCGCTGACGCGAAACCGGCGTGCCGCGTCGTCCCCGGACACAACACCGGCGTTTGCAGTGGTCAACAAGCGCGGCATGGTGTAACTTTCAGAGTCGGCCGGCGCCGACCAAAGCTGTTGCGACTACTCGTAATCCGTCTTCAGTGCAGGCCTTCTCGGCGACGTTGCGCAGCGCTGGGAGCAGTCGGTCGCGGTCAGCTTGGGAGAGCTCGGCGTAGGTTGGCATCCGTTCGTACAGCGGACCGCACTCGTCGAGGAACGCGTCGACGGACGGTGCCGACCAGACGACTTCGACCGTTCGGATGTCGACGTCGTTGAATCGGGCGGCTGCCATCTCCGCCCGAAACGCTTCAGGTGACCGGAGCGCGGTGACGCCCTCGGGTCGGGGAAGCGCGGGCGCATCGGGGAACGTCATGCGCAACGCCTCGGCGAGAAAGCCAAGCGGTCCCACAGTAAAAGGATCACGCCATGTACTGATGCAGCCGTAGCCACCGGTGCGGGTGACGCGGGCCAGCTCGCGGACAGCCCGGCGCCAGTCTGGAACGTTCACGACGCCAAACAGCGAAAATGCCGCGTCAAAGGAGCCGTCCTGGAGTCGAAGCTCCTGAGCGTCCATCACCCGGGCAGTGCAGTTTGGATACGGCTGCAGACGCTGAGCGGCCCTTTCCACCATGGCTTCGGACATGTCGGTGGCAAGTACTTGCGCGCCCGCCTCGGCGGCCGCGACGCTCAAACCGCCTGGGCCCGAGGCTATATCGACAACACTCATGCCGGGCCTGATCCCGCCCACCATCGCGAACGCCGACGGGATGCACTGCCGCGTCAAGGGCTCAGCGACAGCTTCGTACTGCGTTGCTTGCACACCATCGATGACGGCTGCTCGATCTTGTTCCATGCCTCCATGCTGCGGCCGACCAACTCATTCGGCAAGGGAACTTGCCAATTTGTCAAACCAGCCTCAGGTGGGGCGACCTGTTCCAGCGAGTTGTCGGATCACGCGTATCTCGTTGTCGTCATGGGGGCGTCCGTCGGGATACAGCAGATCGCTGAACCACGTTTCGGGAGGAGAGGCGTAGGGCCGTTTCCAGGAATCCCATGGCAGATACGTCTGCGTCCTTCCAGCGATGAAGCCCCAGTTGTAGGCGGCGACGTTGCGTCTCTTGGCAACCGGCAGGATGCCTTCCACAGTGCTGCCCAAGTTGCGCGCAAGGTACTCGGTGCAGAGAATCGGTCGTCCGTGCGGAGTGAGCTCGTCGATGCGGGCCTCGAACTCGGCTGGATCCCCGTAGCTATGAAAGCTGATGACATCTGAGTGCTCGAGCTGCAGGCTGCAGACTGCGCTGCGCCGCGCGGGTTCTTTCCAGTGCCCTTGCCAAACTCCACTGGTCAACGGCTGCACCGGGTTAACGGCGCGTACCCATTGGAACACGTGGGGAAGGAACGCGGCGACGAGTTTCTGCTTGTCCTCGTGTTCAACCTTGCGGTAATCGCGCGCGGGATTGTCCGGCTCATTCCACACGTCCCAACCGAGGACGCGAGGGTCGTTGTGGAACAGGCCCACCACTCCGGTGACATAGCTCTGCAACACGCGGGTATAGGCCGGATCCTGCAGCCGATGGGCCCCGGGGCTCTGCACCCAACCGGAGTTGTGCACTCCGGCTATCGGCGCCCGCTGACGGCCCGTCCTGGGCAACGGATCCCAGCACGAGTCGAAAAGCACGAAGAGCGGCTTGATGTTGTGACTCGCCGCGATACCGACGAACTGCGCAAGCCGGCGGCTGAATCCCACTTGGTCTGTGGCCCACAGTTGATCGTGGAGGAAAACCCGCACGGTGTTGAATCCGATTTGCTGTGCCAGGCGAAGTTCGGCGTCGATGCGGCGCGGGTCATAGGTGCCACCCTGGAACATTTCGATCTGATTCACGGCGGTCGAGGTGACATAGTTGGCGCCGAGCAGCCAGCCCTGCGCTGCATACCAGGCGTTGGCGCGGTCGGCCGACCATCGGGCCGCCTCAGCAGAGACGAGGGGCAACTTGGTCAGCGCCGCGGCTGCTGCCAGGTACAGCGGGATCTTGAGCGCGGTTCGCCGGTGCACGACGTGACCATAGTGGCCGTGGCCGAATTGACGCCGCATTCGTGTCGTCCTGCAACACAACAGGTTTCGAATCGTTACCCACTGGGCTCAATTCGCGGTCAGGACAGCGGAGTCACGCGCGCACCGGCTCGGGCGCTATAGCACCGCTTTGAGCAGCAGGACTGCGATGGCGGCCGCAATGCCTGTCACGATGCTGGCCGCGGCCCATGCTGCACCTTCGCGCTGCCACGTACGGCCATGATCCAGTGCCAGTACGCCCGCGCCTGTGCAGGCGATGAGCGCTCCTGCAGTCGCGTAGAGCAGCGGGAGCTGGTAACCAGCTTGGCCGAAGAGCCCGCCGGACCACGTGGCGCTGACGGCGTTGATCATCACGCCGATGACGATCGAACTGGCCAATGTGGTGAACAACCCCAGCAATAGCAGCAGTCCGCCGACGGCCTCGAGCAGACCGGCTACGGCGGCAAAGAAAACGCCTGGGCTGTAGCCGATCTGTTGGAAGGCCGCGCCGGTTTCGGTCAGGCCTGGCCCACCGAACCAGCCGAAGAGCTTCTGCAGACCCGCGGCGGCCAGAAGTCCACCGAAGACGACGCGGACGAGCAGCAGCCCCAGATCCGCGGTGCGTGCACGACTGGAAGTTTCTGAGGTGAGTTGTGAGTCAGTGATATTCATGAGTCATGACCGTAGGACCTCAACAATGATTTAGGTCAACTTCATCGGGCTCACAAGATTTGTGGCGCGATCAGGTGAGCCGGGACTGCAGCACGGACACCCCTGCGCCGTGGAGTCGGTCAAGCGCGACGGTGCGTCCGCACACCGCCAACATCACCTCAAAGCCTGGTCCGCGGATCGATGCGCCGTCGCCCCAAGTTCGCGCGGTGTCCTCGTCGTGTAGAGCGATACCGCGCAGGCGTCGGCGCGGGAGGAAGCCAAGTTGCGTTGGACTGGTCAGGAAGTCGAGCACCCGAGCGACATGCTGTGGATCCGGCCGATGCGGAAGTCCCAAGGGTATGCGCATATCTGCACCGTGTACTAGAACGTCGGTGAGGCCCGACAACGGGCCGGTCACCGGCGGGCTGAGCCTATGATCAGCTCGACAACGTAACGTCTCGGCGATCTCGGCGGCTGAGGCTCGCGCCCGGCGACGGGCCAGTGCGTCGATTCCCCGATCGATGCCGCCGTGACGAATGCCGCTGGCCATAAAGCCCCAGAATCCGTCGGCGAAATCGCTAACAAGGTGCGCGGCAACAGTTTTGATATCCCACCCAGCGCATAGACTTTCCGTGGCCAACTGGTCGGTGTTGAGGCCGTCGATCAAGGTGGCGATCGACCGCCGCTCGTCCGCCACCGCCGCGAAAACCCTCTCGCGTTCCGCTCGGCTAAGCCGCACGTGCGCAGAATATCGCGCTGGTGACTTGCTGCCTGGGAAGCGCGGGTCGCCAGCACGCGCCGACAAACTCCGCCTTACGTGAGAAAGGCACGGCTGGGCCGCCGCCGACGTCGATCGAGAACATCTCGCCGCCATCGGTTGCAACACGCCGAGAGGGCAGCTGATCATATTCAGCGATGTCCATGAACGGCTCCCGACACCTGCTCAATCATCACGGTATCTAGCCAACCGTAATCGGGGACTGTGCCGAAAGGTCGCCCTCCGCACAATGCCATTGTCTGTAACCCGGTCAGAGGCGGCCATCAAGGGTCTTCGGGCACCAGCCCGACCACATCGGCGGAACGGCACTGCACGACAATGGCACCCGCGACAGCTTGGACGCCCCGCGGGGATTGTCCACGCGGGCAGGGCGATTCGGCGGTAGTCGGCTCGGCAGTAGGTCGAGTCAAGTCCACGAGCTCAAAGCGGTGCTGGGGGTCGTAGGGGTTGGTGACGACCAGTCTGTTCTTGAGCCAGATTGTCTCAACATCCGCCAGCGCACTACCGGCAGGGATGCGAATTGGTACCGGCGTCGACCGATGGTTGCGGTAGTCGCGCAACACCCAAGTGTCGCCGCCACCGTAAACAAGAAGAACACCGTCGTGAGGCTCGGATGCCGGGTAGGTGCCAGGGACCTCATCGATCACCTTTCCGGCTGGATCCATCACGCGGGTCACATCCGTCGGTGCCGGATCACTATGTGGCAGCGGCGTTGCGATTACGTACGCGTCCGTGCCCGCCCGGGGGGTGTATTCGCCGGGCACATCGATTGTGTCCCCGCTGTGGGCATCCATGATCGACGGCTTTCCGCAGTCGAACCCGAACTGGCCGGCAGTCCCTGGAGTGAGGGTTGGATTGCTGCACGAGATAGGTCGGCTCCAGCGCAGTTGACCGGTCGCCGGATCGAATGAATAGAAGCGCGTGCGCGAGCGATCGGGACCCTCACCCGCGGAATCCGCCGTAAACACGGCCATGCCAAGCGCGTCGACGGATCCGGTCGCTGCGGTCACCTCGCCGCCGTCGTTGTATTGGCGGCGCCACAACACTTCGCCCGAGCTGCCGTCGAGTGCGATCAACCCGTAGTAGAGGAACAGGACGACGATCCCTGCGGTGTCGTCGCGGTCACGGCGCACCACCAGCAGCCGTCCGCTGGTCCCGTAATCGTTGACGTGCCAACGTTTGGCCCCGGTTGGGCCTTCATAAGCGGTCAATCCTCGTCGGGTGTCGACGAGGAAACCGTTGCCGGCGGCGTAGATATCGGTGGAGTATTCATTTGCGCCGAGAGGGATCCGGTAACGGACGGGCCCGATCGCGTCGGGAACTGCCGCCGGCGCAGTAGCGGCCGCAGTGAGTTCGGGATGCCAGACGCCCGCGCGGTAGTTCTGGACGGTCCGATAGGTCAGTAGCGGGAGGACTAGAACCACGACGAGAAAGCCGCACAACACTATTCGATGGCTGACAGAGTGTGCGAAGGCGGCCGCGCCTACGCCCAACACCACCGCCGCGATGGCGGCAAGCGACGCGGCGACCGCGATAACCGTGGCCCCCGTGGAATCCACAAACGGCAGCGCGCCACGAGATCTGTACAGGCCGATTCCGTTCCAAGAACTCCATACGCCCAGCCCCACGGCGACGAACGCGGCGAGTACGCCCAAACGCCTCACAGCCTGGTATCGCCTCAGCAGCGTGCTTCCCACCAGCGTGAGAACAACACAAACCCCAATTACGATGGCGACAACGCCCATTCCGGTCAGGGAACGCGACATGTAGTCACTCGACGACCGGACACCCCACATGACTATGGGTCCGATGATCGCTGCGACGGCTGCTGCGATCGCTGCACCGACGCAGAGGCTGATCGAGACCCTGCGCGCACGCCCTGGCCGCGGTTCGATCGAGGGGGATTCCTCTGGCATCCGTTAATCGTATGGGCCCGTAGGTAGTCCGAATGGCGGCAAAACTCACGTCAATCCCGCTTCGCGGCACTGCAGTTTGCGAACTACTTGGCGGCGAGTTTGACGATCTGGCGTCCTTGGTTGATGACGTAGACGTTGCCGTCGCCGTCGACGGTGATGTCGGACGGGCGCTGGAGGCCGCTGAACGGTAGCTGGGCCCAGTCGCCGCCGCCTGCAGACATCCGGGACACGGTGTTCGCCTTCACGTCGGTGGCATACAGATTGCCCGCGGCGTCGACCGCCAGGCCGCCCACGTGGTCGGTCACTCCAGCAACCGGCTCGGCAGTCGTCCCGTTCTTCGCGATCTTGACGGTCTTTCCCATCATGGATACGAACAGGTTGTCTTCGGCGTCGATCACCATGTGTCCCGGCCCGTTGACACCGTCGACAGCAAGCTCAGTCGGGGCCGTCGCACCGGGCGCGAGCTTCAACAGCTTGTGCTGGTCGTCGCCGAGGTAGACCGTGCCGTCCTGCGCCACTGCGATCTGGCTGAATTGTTTGAGCTTGTCGAAGGGCAGCGGTTGCGGAGTGGTGGATCCGGGTGTGAGGGTCTTGACGACACCGTCGAGGGTGACGAAGTACAGCGTGCCGTCCGGCGCTGCCGCCAAGGTCGCCACGGTGGGATAACCGCTGAGCTTCAACGGGTTCGGCTTGGCTGCACCTGGCGCCAACGTCGAAATCCCGCCCGCACCGGCCAGATAGAGGACGTTTTTCGCGTCGACGCCTATCGCCGAAATACCCATCGCGTCGAACGGAAGCGTGGTCTGTTTTCCCGTCTGCAACGGCACGTCCGCCGTTCGTGAAGTGGGCGCAGAATCCGGCGAACATGCCACCAAGCCACTCGCCACGACGATGGCGGCTACGCCGAGGAAGAATCCGAACGCCGCCTCCTGGCACCGCCGCCACGGCCTTGGGCGGGGTTCGACCATGACGCTTGGTATCGCCGCCGACCGCTCGACGGTGTTCACCAGCACCCGCAACCCTCGCCGCCAGCGCGTACAGTCCGCATTCGCCGTCTCCACGCCAGGGATCCTATTCTGGCTCTCCCCTCGGAGAGGTATCCAGGCGGTGGATCCGCTCGAAGGATTGCGCGATGACGGCCCGGACACTAAGCAGCGCAGTACCTTTGGCCGCCAGGTAGGCGAGGACCCGCCACCGTAGTCGCGGCTCGCCACAACCACCGTCGGAACCTGGGCTTCCCGGTATGTGGTCGCAGCCTCGAAAATCGTTGTCTCACAGCCACCGTCGAGAAGGTTTCGGGTCCGGCCGCCGTTGGCCCCAGCGGATGCGGAAAGTCCCACGTCTCCTCGACCTTGGACATCCAGGCCATCCGCACCACGCACGCCGTTCTCGAGCCCCTTCCTACACATCCAGCGATTGGACAACTGGTTGCGCATCGCGACTTCCACGCCGCGGTATACCGCGCCAGAGACAACGACCTGCTCATTGAGTCCTTGGAAGGGCTTTGGGACAAGGCCGACCGCATTCTGCGGCAAACTCCTGACCTCGACGATCGGGCGTGCCCGTATCGCGTGGTGAGACGCTGTAATCGGGCGTATCTGGTGGCGTTCTCCTCGCCCATGCCCAGAAGGAATGCAACGACCGTAGGTTTCGGCAGCGTGCACCGACAACCTGCGGGCGACTCACTCGATCCGGCAGGGCTCGTGTGCTGACGCTGCAAGGGGAGGGCGCCGTGCACACAAGGTGCATAAGATCGACCCAGGCAAGAGTGTGACCTAGGTCTCATTCCGATCCGGCCTCGTATCCGACGAAGGAGCTGCCATGACCACGTCTGTCGCCAGTTCAGATCGAAGCGGGGGGTCGCGCCTCCGCACGTCACGCTGGGCACTCGCCGGGGTTGCCGTCCTGGCCGTCATCAACCTCGCCGCCTGCGGCGCGCGAGACTCCGAACCCGCGGCGTACCCGGAGAAGGAGATCACCCTCGTGGTGCCCTTCTCGGCCGGTGGTCCGACCGACACCGTCACCCGGCTGATCGCGGAGCCCATGAGCGAAAAGCTCGGCCAGCAGATCGTGGTCAAGAATGTCGAGGGCGCCGGTGGCACTGTCGCCGCCGGGCAGGTCGCCGACGCCAAGGCCGACGGCTACGAGGTGCTCATCCACCACATCGGCATGTCGACCGCGCCCGCGCTCTACCCCGACCTGCCCTACGAGCCGCTCACGGATTTCAAGACGATCGGGCTGATCACCGACGTACCGATGACGATCGTCGCCCGCAAGGACTTCGAACCGCAGACGCTGCAGGAGCTGGTCACCTACGTCAAGGCCAACAACGACAAAGTCTCCCTCGCCAACGCCGGGGTGGGAGCCGCCTCCCAGCTGTGCGGGCTGCTGATCGAGCAGGCGATGGGCGTCGACCTGACCGAGGTCCCGTATGACGGCACCGGGCCGGCGCTCACCGATCTGGTCGGTGGCCAGGTCGACTTCATGTGCGACCAGACGACCAACACCGCGGGGCAGATCCAGTCCGGTGAGATCAAGGGCTATGCGGTGACCACCCCGGAGCGGGTCGAGGCGCTTCCGGACCTGCCGACCACGGCCGAAGCGGGTCTTCCGGACGTCAAGGTCGGCGTCTGGCACGGGCTCTACGCGCCGGCCGAAACTCCCGACGAGGTCGTCGGGAAGCTCACCGAGGCCCTGCAGGTGGCTCTCGCGGACCCGGCCGTCATCGACAAGATGGCCGACCTCGGCACCACGCCGGTGGCCAAGGACCAGGCGACCCCGGACGCCCACACGGTCAAGCTCCAGGAGCAGATCGAGCTGTGGACGCCGATCATCGACGCCGCCGGGGTCAAGGGCGGATGAGCGAGGACCCGGCGGCGGCGGAGAAGCCGGGGAGCCGGCCCGCCGTCCCTGACCTGCTGGCCGGCGGCACCTTCATCGCGCTCGGCCTCGCCTTCGCCCTCGGGGGCAGCTCGTACGAGATGGGGTCGGCGCTGAAGATGGGCCCGGGCTACGTACCGGTCGTGCTCGGCGGCATCCTCACCGTCCTTGGCGCGGTCATTGCAGTGCAGGCCTTCCGCGGCGGTGACCCGCACGTCCGCGAGGAAGAGGACGAGCGCGGACCGGTGCCCTGGGTGCGCGGAGGCATGGTGGTCGCCGCGATCGTGTTCTTCGGCGCCACCGTCGAGGGGCTCGGGCTCGCGCCGACGCTGTTCGTGACGACCTTCGTCGCCGCGCTGGCAGGCCACCGCAATGGTCCGCTCAAGGCGCTGGCAATCTCGGGCGGCCTGACGGTACTCAGCCTCGGCATCTTCGTCGGGTTGCTGCAGCTGCGCCTGCCGCTGTTCGGCGACTGGCTGGGCGGCTGAGTCGTGGATCTCTCCGGACTGGTCCTGGGGCTCGAGACGGCGCTTCAGCCGAGCAACATCCTGATCTGTCTGCTCGGCGTCACGCTCGGCACCATGGTGGGCGTGCTCCCGGGCATCGGGCCGACCGCCACCGTCGCGCTGCTGCTCCCGATCACCTTCGGCTTCGACCCGATCGCGTCGCTGATCATGCTCGCCGGCATCTACTACGGCGCACAGTACGGCGGCTCGACCACCGCGATCCTCATCAACCTCCCTGGCGAGTCGTCGGCCGCGGTCACCGCGCTGGACGGGCATCAGATGGCGCGACAGGGCAGAGCCGGACCGGCGCTCGCCACTGCGGCGCTGGGCTCCTTCTTCGCCGGGACCGTCGCGACCGCGATCGTCGCGCTGTTCGCTCCGCCGATGGCCTCCGTGGCGCTCGAGTTCGGCCCGGCAGACTACTTCTCTCTCGTCGTCCTAGGTCTGGTCATCTCCATCGCGCTCGCCAGCGGCTCGGCGGTGAAGGCGCTGGCGATGATCGTGCTGGGGCTGCTGCTCGGCACCGTCGGCCAGGACCTCTTCTCCACCGGAGTCCCCCGGTTCACCTTCGGCATCCGCGAGCTGTACGGGGGCCTCGACTTCGTCTCGATCGCGGTCGGCCTGTTCGGCCTGGCCGAGATCATCCGCAACCTGGAGCGCCGGCAGACCGTGAGCGCGGTGACCAAAAAGGTGAAGGGGCTGTGGCTCAGCCGCGACGACTTCCGCAGGATCCGGATGCCGGTGCTTCGCGGCACTGCGCTGGGCTCCGCGCTCGGCGTCCTGCCCGGCGGCGGACACGTCCTGGCGGCGTTCACGTCGTACTCCGTGGAAAAGCGTGTGTCGAAGCACCCCGAGAAGTTCGGACGAGGTGCGATCGAGGGCGTTGCCTCGCCCGAGTCCGCGAACAACGCCGCGGCGCAGACCTCCTTCATCCCGCTGCTCACGTTGGGCCTGCCGGCGCACCCGGTGATGGCGCTGCTCGTCGGCGCGTTCATCATCCAGGGGATCACGCCCGGACCCAATGTCATCAACGACGAGCCGGAGCTGTTCTGGGGCCTGATCGCGTCGTTCTGGGTGGGCAACCTGCTGCTGGTGCTGCTCAACCTCCCGCTCATCGGCATCTGGGTGCGGATGATTTCGGTGCCCTACGAGGTGCTGTTCCCGGCGATTATCGCGTTCGCCACCATCGGCTGCTTCTCCCTCGGCCTGAACCCCTGGGACGTTTACGTGATCGCGATCATCGGCGTTCTCGGCTATTGGCTCATCCGCTGGGGATGCGAGCCCGTGCCCCTGCTGTTCGGCTTCGTCCTCGCCCCGTTGCTCGAGGAGAACCTGCGGCGGGCGATGATCATCTCCCGGGGCGACCCGAGCGTGTTCGTGACGCGGCCAATCTCGGCTGTGTTGCTCTTCCTCGCCCTGGTCGCGCTGGTCATCGCGATCCTCCCGTCCGTACGACGTAAGCGCGAGGCCGTCTTCAGCGAGGAGGAGTGACCGAGTCAGCGTCCCCCGCACCGGGGCTCCCGCAGCTGGGCCATCGCCGCCTCGTGTAGCCGTCGGGGCCAGGCCCTTCGGAAGACTGGCCGCGCCGCCGTCAGGTCGGTACATGTCGAGCAGGACGAGGTCGACGGCCCGGGCCAGCACACAGCGACCTGTGTCGCAGTCTCACTTTCATGTCATATGCGACATCCGCACAACACGTGAATGGAGAATGCGACATCCGAAATGAAAAACGTTGATCACGCCTTCGCCATGTTCGTGCACTTCGACAGATCCAGCTGATGCGCAGCAGTGATGGTCTTGGTAGTTCAATTGCGGCGCCACCGATTTCACAGCTCAGCCGATTTCATTCCGCTCCGGTCACCACCGCCGTCTTCCGTCTCTGCGTTTAACGCTGAACTGTTGACGTGACTCGCATAGCTTCTCTTGACAAGATCCTAGGCGTGTCGCGCGAGCTTGTTGATGTTACCCGCTGCCGCCAGCAACTGATCGGCCCTAATACGGGCTCATGAGCGAAATTACTTGTAAGAGAACACTTCTGGCCCGTCACCACAGTAGGCCACGAGCCTCGGGAAAGCCGACACCCGCCTCACGCCGTGACCCACAGTTCGGCACCCGGGTGCGAACTAAGCGTGACGATCACCGTGCCGCTACCCGATTCGAATGTGGTGTTGGCATAACCGACGAAACCGTAGTGCCCGTCAATCGTCGATACCGCGGTGATGTCACTGCTTCCAGAGGCGCCAGTGTCGAGATTCGCCCAACCGGCGGTCACGGTAAGCGCGCACGATCCGTCGTAGATGCCGGCGTCGTAGTGGATCGCAACGCGGACACCGTCCTCGACACGGTCGTTGACCTGCACCGGTGTCACCTGGGCTTCGGCGCTGACGCTACCGGCACACGTCGGGGATGCCACGACCGGAACCTGACCGAGTTGCGCGAAGGCTTCGGCATGGGCCGTTGCCGCCCACAACCAGGGCGCAGTCAGCGCGATGGCGAGCGCGCCGGCCGTAGAAAACGGAGTCATGCCTCTGTATCGACGGCCGCCAGGGCGGCGTTAGCGCATGGTCAGAGCGCCTCGCCGCGGCTGCCGACTTGTACAGATGAGACGAACATTGACAGGACACGCCCGGCTACTTTGACAAGGCTCGGGCGTGTCGCGGGGCTTGCCGATTGGTCGGTTACCGGCGTGGTGTCGTGGTGATGTGCACGTGGTCGTAATGGCCGTAACCCGATCCTGCCGGACCGCTCGGCGTGTAGTACGTGCCGCGCCAGATCACATCCTGTAGACCGAATCGGGCCGCATTGGCCATCGCGAACGCGAGAATCTCGTCTCCGAGCGCGATGCCCTCGGGGCTTTCGGGATTGGGAATCATGATGTCGATCGCAAGGCCGTTCGGATGCCACGGCTTCGAGTCCGGCCGGACACCGTCGATGTCGGCAATCTGGGGGAACCTTTGGCTGACGGCGCGGGCAGCCACGATGGTGTTGGGCTGAAGTCCGGCCTCATACGCGACGCCGACGGGCAACGCCTCCGGGATATCCACGGCAGCCGCGGGGGGAGGGACAGCGGCGGCGGGAGGTGGGCCGGGCATCGCGTTGAGCAGCGGGTCTGCCGGAGCGGGCACACTCTGCGCCGGCGGCGGCGCGGTTGCGTTATCGACGACCGCCTGCTGAGCGGGTGTCAACGCTGCGTACTGGGCCTCCGCGGCGGCGATCTGACGCAGCAGTTCACTCAGTTTCGCCTGCAGGTCTGCGCGCACCGCAGCAGACCGCTCCGCGGCGCCGCGGGCGTCAGCGGCCGATGTCTCTGACGCCCTCGCGGCGGCTGCCGCACGCTCACGCGCTGCTTGAAAGGCCTTCATCTGACTGGCCGTCTCAGCGATGACTATCCGCTGCAGGGACAGCTGGTCGATCAGCTGTTGCGGAGAGCCTGCGGTCAGCACCGCCGCCATCTGACCGGTGCGTCCACTTACATACGTCATCGCCGCGACCTTGTTGGCTGCGGCTTGATTGGAGGCGAGCTGGGAGTTCGCGGCGTCGAGGGCTACCAGGTCGGCGCGATGTCGGTTTTCGGCCGCGGTCTGGGCAGCCAGTCTGTCGTCCGCTTCACGTTGTGCGGCGGTGACGGCTTCACGAGTCTGCAACGCCTGTTGGGACAACACATCGAGTCTGGTCAGCGCGTCGGCCGCCGGGTCCGCGTTGACGTCGCCCGCTGTCGAGATGACTAGCACCAGGACCCCGGCCGCGAATCCGCACACCGTTCGCCGAAGAGAGTGGCGGACCCGACTCATTCGGATTGTCACGATCCTTCGTTGCAGGCCCCCCGCAACATGTGTCTCGGACAGGTTAGGAACTGGCATCGACAATGTCTACTCGGCCGTCAACGTGATCGCCGCCCGCCGCGCCCCCGCGACCATCGAGAAGGCTAGTTGTAGGGTCTTAGATCGCGTGACATTTCGATCTTGTTTGACCGGCGCGTTCGCTGGTGTCTCACGGAATGTCATTTAGGTTGAGTCTCAGTTCCATGGCATGTCTTCAGATTTCGCGCTTTCTGCGTCGTAGCTTGTTCGGCGGCCCTGCTTGAGGTTGAGGTGCCCGGGTCCGGTTCGCCGGCGGGCCGCTGCCGTCAGAGGGCGAGGTCGAGATCCGTCGGGTGCCCGAGCCGGCCGTCAACGTCCACGTCGTGCCGAAGGCAGGTCATTTCACCTTTATGCACGACCCTCCGCCAGGCATCGTCGACGACGCCGACTTCGATCGCGACCAGTTCCCTCTCCGACCTCGCTCAGGCAACCCTAGAGTTCGTGCAAGGGCCCTAAAGCGGCTCGGCGTATGTCATATATCCACGTTCGCATAGCGCGAGCTCCAGGCCAGACTCCTAGATGGCGCTGCTCGGTCGACGACTAATAGGTGCACACACGTAGTCGAGATGCAGCGAAGATTGACGAGACACGCCTGGCTACTTTGGCAAGGCCTCGGCGAGCCAAGAAGGCCTGTCAATCTAGGCTGCTCACCGAGCACCTCGGAACCAGCATGCAAGTTGATGTTGCGTCAATGTCAACTTGCCCCAGCGGTCCAGTCGACGAAACAGGTCCGCATCGAGGCCGGATGAACCACAATGTGTTCTCTCAGTTGGCCTACGAACAACCTGGCAGGACCAACGTGGTAAGTGACGTGATCGCTTTCGGCGTGACGCTGGATCACTCATGTGTGGATATCTGGGGCATCCTGCAGGCACCCGACTGGTACCCGCGATTCTTCCGTGGACTCGGGTCGTGCGAGCAGGTTTCCGGCAAAGCGCGACAGTTCGAGGCCCGCCTGTCCACCCCCCGCGGCGCCGTCGTCGTTCACGAGATGCGGCAGACGATCCGTGAGGCGCGCATGGAGATGCGGCTCGACGCAACGCAGGTGAGTCGTTGTTTCGTGTCGATTCGTCTGACCCCCGAAACGGGCGGCACTCGAATCGCGTTGCGGATCTTCGCTATCGGCCTGCTCCACCCCGACATCGCGAAGGCCAGTGACAGCGCCGTCCAGAACTGGGTCCGGGAAGGCTTGCTGCGAATCTCGGACTATCTCGAAGGCAAGCAGTCGTCACTGCTGGCCAATATGGGCGACGGGCATTCTCTGCAACTCAGCGTCGTGAAGACCATGATCGTCAGCGGTGTTGTGCGCGCGTCCCGGCCCGATCGTGGTTTTCGACAGCTCAATTCCCTCGCCAAGTGGGGATTCACGCTCGCGGGCGGTCTTGGGGCGGCAGCCGCGCGGTCTCCGCACAACATAGCTTCGGTCGATCGGTACGGGACGTTGACCTTCGCGGACATGGCCGAGCGCACGACATGCCTGGCGTCGGGCCTCGCCGCAGGTGGCTTCACCAAAGACAGCAAGTTCGCGGTCCTCGCACGCAATCATTCCGCGATGGTCGAGTGCATGGTGGCTGCGAGCAAGTTGGGTGCAGACCTGGTGTTGCTCAACACGGGCCTGGCAGCCTCAGTCATCGAACAGATCGTCAAACGCCACGCGGTCGACGCAATATTCGTCGACGACGACTTCGACCCGCAGGTGCGCTACGTTCCCGCGGAGATCACGCGAATTTCGACACACCCCAATTCGATGGTGCCGCAGCGGCGTTCGGTCGATGAGTTGATGTCCGCCGGCACCGGTGCGAGACAGGTGGCGCCACCTAAACGACCCGGCAAGCTGGTCGTTCTCACGTCGGGTACCACCGGCACGCCCAAGGGCGCACGCCGACCCACACCACCTGGCTTCGGCGCGATCGCCGCGATGTTGTCGCGGATGCCGCTGCGTCGCGACGAAGTGATGTTGCTGTCCGCGCCGCTGTTTCACGCCTGGGGCCTGGCCGCGCTGCAGGTGAGCACTCCGATACTCGCGACGGTGGTGCTCATGGAACGTTTCGACGCCGAAGAATGTCTGAAAACCATTGCGCTGCACCGCTGTACCGTTCTGGTCGTAGTTCCGGTGATGTTGCAGCGCATTCTCGAGTTGCCCGCCGCCGTGGTCAACCGATACGACACGTCGTCGCTGAAGGTGGTCGCCAGCAGTGGGTCTCCGATTCCCGGTGCATCCGTCACCAAGTTCATGGACACCTTCGGCGACATTCTCTACAACTTCTACGGCTCCACCGAGGTGTCGTGGGCGACGATCGCCGATCCCACCGATCTGCGCCTCGCCCCGACGACCGCAGGTCGACCACCCCTCGGTACTCGTGTCGCCATACTCGATCAGAAAGGCCACCCCGTGCCGATAGGCGCCGTCGGTCGCATCTTCGTCGGCAACGACATGCTGTTCGACGGCTATACCAATGCGGCATCACCAGCCATCGAAGATCAGCTGATGGACACCGGCGATCTCGGGTATCTCGACGCCAGCGGGCGGCTCTTC
Source organism: Mycobacterium sp. (assembly GCF_035697385.1). Classification (GTDB taxonomy): domain Bacteria; phylum Actinomycetota; class Actinomycetes; order Mycobacteriales; family Mycobacteriaceae; genus Mycobacterium. Next base: position 26,303 of record NZ_DASSCY010000277.1, read on the forward strand.
GTCGCCGGCCGCGACGACGAGATGATCATCTCCGGCGGAGAGAACGTGTTTCCGCGGCCTGTCGAAGAAGCTATCGCCCTCTTGCCACAGGTCGCCGAGGTCGCAGTGGTCGGCGTTCCCGATCCGGAATTCGGTCAACGCCTCGCCGCGTTCGTCGTCCGCGCCGTAGGGACATCGCTGGACGAAGAGATGGTCAAGGGCTACGTCCGGAACCGCCTGAGTCGCTTCTCGATTCCACGCGACGTCACGTTCGTCAATGAGCTGCCGCGCACCGCGACGGGAAAGATATTGAAGCGCCATTTGACCGACGGACAGGTCCCACTGGAGACGGGCTGGCCGGGTTAGCGCGGTTTGGTCGGGCAGTTCGGTGTCGTTTCATGATCGGGTCACACGTCGCGGGAACGCGGCATAGCTCCTCCACGGAAATCACCTCAGCCCGCAGACTCCGGCGATGTTGCGCGCGGGGTCCCAGGGCGCCGCTTGTCGCCGACAACTGCGATCAGCGCAAGCCCAGGCGCTGGGACGTTGCCGTTAGAACGTTCTCGACATCCCGACGGACTTTCCCGGGGGCACCATGGAGAAATGGCGACCACACGCATCACAACCGTTTTGAGCGCGCTGATACTCGGCACAACACTCACCACCGGTGGTGGACTGTTGGCACCCCCGGCGCTGGCCGATCCCGTCGACACCACGACCGCCCCGACACCTGGCGGCTTCACCTACCAACCGTTGTGGCCGTTCGCTTCCCAAGACGAGGCGGACCGCTGGCTCCGGGACGACGCCGCCGCAGGGGCCGCGCCTTGGCATGCGGACCCGGACACCACGGCGCTGTTGTTCGCCCAGGACTATTTGGGCTTCGCCGAGATCGACCGCACCACCACCGTCACCGAGCACGTCGCCGAAGCCTGGGTCGGCGTCGGCTACGCATCGCCCAGCGGCGAGTCCACCACCGCCGCAACGATCCACCTGGCCCGCTTCGGCACCGCCCCGAACGCTCCGTGGGAAGTGGTTGGCAGCCTCGACGACGCGCTCACCCTCTCCACACCCCGATACGGCAGCACCGCCGGAACGCTGATCGAGGCCGGCGGCACCATCACCGGCGTGGACGAGAGCCTGCACCTGCAGGTCCGCCAAAGCACCCAGGAGGACGTGCTCGGGGATTACTGTTGCGTTCCGGCCGGCGGCGAGTCCCGGCCGTGGTCGGCTACGTTCAGCACTTCGCCGCCACAACCAGGTGCGCTCACGTTAGTGGTGTGGACCGGTGGGCACGTCGCCAAAGTCGAGAGATTCGCAGTCACCGGGCTTCGAGCCCAGTAGAGCGGCCGGTTCTCGGCGGTGACGGATACTCGACTGTGCTGGCGACCCGCGGTTTCTTCACGTCTCGCGACCGCTTTAAATTTGAAGTTCAGGGGGTCGTCGCCTACGTGCGCGGGGCGATGAGTGCTCCGGAATGAATCCCTACATACCCAAATGTGCGAACCGCTTGACGACCTGTTGTCGATCTAGTAAATATTAACTGACTCATCGGTAAGTTACCGAGTCGCCAGCGACGGTCCACGTTGCAACGCCGGACTTGCCACGTGCGACCGCGTTTCATGCCATTACCTGCATGAGCTGAACACCGCTACCGGGGTGGACAAGGAGTTTCAATGGTTGCTGGACGTGCGCACGGCCCCGACGGGCCAGACCTGCGGCCGACGGCTGCGACGCGCCAAGGGGCGGGTCGCATAGGCCCTTCCGACGCCAGCGCGTCGGCATGCCCGCAATAGGGGACACGATCGTCATCGCCTACCTGGTGGGCGCGGCGGTCCACGGTTGTGTTGTGTTCGGCGGCTGCCTGATGCGCGACCGCTCGGGGCTGAGGACGGCGACCGCACTTGGCATCGCGGCCGGCACGGCCTGGCCGGTGGTGGTGTTCGGATTCATTCAGATTCTGTTCATTGCGGCAGTTTTGGATGCGGCGCGCTACATCGCACGGACCAGAGTTCGTCGCGCCGATCGATCGGGCGTCCTGCGGCACTCTGCAGTGAGGAGGGCAGCGAAGAACACGACCGAAGGCGGGCGGGCGACGAGGGTCCAGACGGCCGGCTGGGGTATCACGTTCGGCCCCATACTCATTGCCAGCGTGCATCGAACGCAGTCACCACACGTCCTCAGGTCGATCTCGTCCCCCGCACCAGCGTCCACCATGCATTGCTGCTCGTGCTGCCTCGAGTGTTGACGCCCGCATGCGCCTGCAACCGTCGAATGCATGACCCAGGCTCCCGAGCTACCGCCGTTGCACTTTCGGCGCAACACGTCGCGCTCGTCGGCGTCAATACCGCTGGGGCTGGTCGATATTCGCGTCCAAGTACCATTGGCCGCGCCTGTCAGTTTGTTGGCCTGCGTGGCGGACGCCGACCGCCCCCCGGTTTGCAGCAGTGTCATTGAAATGGCGGAAGGCCTTTTGGCACCTTCGGGGCGAATAGATAAGGCGCCGCAACAGCAACAACGACCATTACGCCTTGGCCATGTTGGTGAACCGCGACAGGTGCAACTGATGCGCGACGGTGATGGTCTTGGTTGGGCCGTTGCGATGCTTGGCCAAAATGAGATCCGCCTCGCCACCGCGCGGATCGTCTCGCTCGAACGCGTCAGGCCGGTGCAGCAGGATGACCATGTCCGCATCCTGTTCGATCGCGCCCGACTCACGTAGGTCAGACAGCATTGGCTTTTTGTCGGTGCGCTGTTCCGGGCCACGGTTCAGCTGGCTCATCGCCACGACGGGAACTTCCAGTTCCTTCGCCAAAAGCTTGAGCTGCCTGGAGAATTCGGACACTTCCTGCTGCCGCGACTCGACCTTCTTGCCGGATGTCATCAGCTGCAGATAGTCGATGACGATCAGGCTCAGGTTGGCCTTTTGCTTGAGTCGACGCGCCTTGGCCCGAATCTCCATCATCATCAGGTTCGGCGAATCGTCGATATACAAAGGCGCTTCACTGATTTCGCTCATCCGCCGCGCGAGCCGGGTCCAGTCATCGTCACTCATCCGGCCCGACCGCATATCGGCCAACTTGATTCGCGCCTCGGCTGAAAGGAGTCGCATCACGATCTCGGTCTTGCTCATCTCCAGGCTGAAGATGACGCTCGACATGCGATTCTTGATTGAACAGGACCGCAAGAAATCTAAGCCAAGCGTGGAGTTGTGGGTTGGCACCATTGCGCGACCGGCCAAGTACATATGGTCATCGTTGTCGACCTGTACGCAACGAACTGGAACGCTCTCGACGGGCCTTACATCGACGATGAATCTCGAGCCCGACCGCGCTGTGCCACATGCAGCACGACGCTCCTTGTGTAGCAGTGCTTTTCGATGCAGCCCAAATACCTCGTCTTCAGTCGAGAAATTGAGCGTGTAAGCAACCGACGTCTCCTCACTGCGACCCTTCACTCGCTTGGTGGCGACCTGGCAACGGTATCCGAGACTTACAACCAGCTCCTGGACATCGCTCGCGAGGCGGCGGTCGGTGACCGAGAACTGCACCGCGCCTCCCGCTGTCACCGTGCCGTCGGTGTCGAGGAGTCCGGCCAACAACGCCCGCCGTTGTTGCTCAGAGGCGCGCAGATACTCGGCAGGTATGTGCTTTCGTCCGAGTACACCGATGGTGCGTAGCCGACCCTGGAAGGTGCCAAAGCTATGGCGGCAGCCTTGGCAGAGCCTCAGTCCACAAGATGGTCCCCCGCAACGCGAGCATGTCGGGGAAGCCACCGGCTCCGAAACGAATCGCGCGCGTCCACCGCACGAACGACCGCACGTCCGCACCTGACTGGTGTGCGGGACAAACAATTTCCCGCAGACCACACATTCGCGCTCAGCGATTGGTGGCGCATCCGGAAGGCGCAGTTGGTATCGATACTTCGCCGTGGCTGACGGGTGCGCGGCGATACCTTCTGCCTCGATGCGCATGATTACATCCAAATCCGCGGCCGTTATCTGTGCTGCCGCGGTCGTGCCGTCACCGAGCCAGGCGCCAAGTGTGTAAGGCGGGACCAGCAGTTCACGCTCCGCTGCCTGGATAGGTGCGGCATTGACGACGGAGTGGTTCAGCCGTCGATCGGCGGTAGGACACCGCAGCGTCTCGGCGATTTCCCGGGTCGTTCGAACTGATGCGAACGTGCGCTGGTTCTTGCAGCGGTTGTACCCGATCGCAGCGGCCTGTGCGGACTTCCGAGACGCCCGGGTTTCTGTCAACCACTGGTGCTGTTCGTCGGCCACAATGACTGTGCCGTCGGAGAACTCGACCTCGTAGCAAGGTCGACCGAGCATCACCTCTGTCGCGGCGACCACCTGGGTCGGCTGGCCATCTGCGCCGATTAACCAATCTCCAACGGCCACTTCGCCCATCGTGGTCCACCCCGTGGGAGTCGGGAGGGGCGTATCCAGCTTCAGTGCCTTGCCCATACCGGGTCGAGCCGCGATGACGATCATCTGGCCCGGGTGCAAGCCGTTGGTTACCTCGTCAAGATCAGTGAAACCGGTTGGCACACCGCGGGCTAGGCCGCCATTGGAGGCGATCGCATCGATCTCGTCCATCGTCGGCTGCAGCAGGTCCTCGAGCGGCACGAAATCTTCCGACGTGCGTCCCTCGGTGACGTCGTAAATCTCGGCCTGCGCCCGGTCCACGATCTCCGTGACGTCAGCACCCTCAGCGCCCGCATAGCCGTACTGCACGACTCGGGTGCCGGCCTCGACCAGCCGCCGCAGCAGCGCCTTCTCCGCCACGATGCCCGCATAGAACCCCGCGTTCGCGGCGGTGGGCACCGTCGAGATCAGCGTGTGCAGATACGGCGCGCCGCCGATCCGGCGCAGTAGTCCGCGGCGGTCCAACTCCGCGGCAACAGTCACCGCGTCGGCCGGCTCACCACGCCCGTAGAGGTCGAGGATCGCGTCGTAGACGTTTTGGTGCGCGGGACGGTAGAAGTCGCCGGGCCGTAGCCGCTCCAGCACGTCGGCGATGGCGTCCTTGCTCAGCAGCATGCCGCCCAGGACGGACATCTCCGCCGCGTTGTCTTGCGGGGGTTGGCGGCCGAAGTCCTCACTGGGTGGCGGGACGTCCATACCCGAATGGCCAAGGTCATCCACGACAGCCACGGAGCGTCTCACCCCCTCCTGGTTGTTATCGAACGTACATTCGATCAACGCTTACCGCGACTGTATGCCAGACGTCTGACAGCCACTACATCATTGGCGCCGGAACTGCCTAGCGACGGCCAACGCTAGACGTTGCTGGCAGGGCTGCAAAACGGCCCTGTTAATGAACCTGGGGATGGGGTGTGCATATCTCTGGACAGCCATGTTGAGTCGCTGGGGAGAACTTGTGCATAACCAACTTTGTTTGGTGTATCCGCGCAGATAGCCGCACCATAAAGCCAGTGAAGGTCTGGGGATGGTAATTGCCTCGGCGTGTCGGCCCAGGTTGCGACCTCGGGCGTGTTGTGTTTCGCCGAGGGGCCGACCAGGTTAACAGCCGGTTAGCTTCGCTGCAGACTAATTAATTCGAAATGTTCGCCAGCGGGTACAGCAACGACCGGGTGAAGACTTATCAAGGTCTCCACCCGGTCGATTGACGTTGGTGTTATTGCCCGGCGACGACGCTCAGTGCGACCGAGGCATCCACCTCGGGGTGCAGCCGCACGGCGATCGGGTGAGTGCCGACCGACTTGATGTGCGACTTGGGCAGCTGGACGGTCCGCTTGTCCAGATTCGGTCCGCCGGCCTTCTTGATCGCCGCGACAACGTCGGCCGCCGTCACCGATCCGAACAACTTGCCGGTGTCGCCGGCAGCCTTAACGGCCAGCTCGACCGAGCCGAGACCCTCGATGGCGGTCTTCAGCTCCTTGGCGTGCTCAAGGCCCTGGACGCTCTTGATCTCGCGCGCCCGTTTGATCTCCTCGGCCTGCCGCTCTGCGCCGCGTGACGCGACGATGGCCAGTCCGCGGGGCAGCAGGAAGTTGCGCCCGTAGCCGTCCTTCACCTCGACGATGTCGCCGGATGAACCGAGGTGGTCCACCTCTGCGGTAAGAATCAGTTTCATCTCTAAACGTCTCTCTTTTTGCGTGCGGATGCTTATCGCGTCGACGCGCTGAAGGGCAGCAGGGCAACCTCGCGGGCGTTCTTGACCGCGATCGCGATGTCGCGCTGGTGCTGCACGCAGTTACCGGTCACGCGGCGCGCGCGGATCTTGCCGCGCTCGCTGATGTAGGTGCGCAGCAGCTGCGTGTCCTTGTAGTCGATCGTCTGGTTCTTCCCCTTCTTGGAGCAGAACACGCACTTGCGGGTCTTGATCGGCTTCTCGGGCGCCGGGCGGCGCTTGGTGGCCTTGGCCATGTGTCTATCTCTTTCTGGTAATTAAAAGTTGGTCAGAAGGGCGGTTCGTCGTCGCTGCCGGAAAACGAGCCCGACGCAGGAGCGCTGCCCCAGGGATCGTCACCCTTGGGCGGCTCCGTGCCACCGCCACTGGCGCGGGAGCCACCGCCACCGCCGCCGAATCCGCCGCCACCGCCGCCGCTGCGGCTGGCCTTGTTGACCTTGGCCGTCGCGTAGCGCAAGGACGGGCCGATCTCGTCGACCTCGACCTCGAAGACCGTGCGCTTCTCGCCCTCACGGGTTTCGAACGACCGCTGCTTGAGCCGGCCCTGCACGATCACCCGCGAGCCGCGAGTGAGGCTCTCGGCCACGTTCTCGGCGGCCTCGCGCCAGATGTTGCACCGCAAGAACAGCGCCTCGCCGTCCTTCCATTCCCCGCTTTGACGGTCATAGATGCGCGGCGTCGATGCGACGGTGAAGTTGGCGACGGCCGCACCGGACGGGGTGAACCGCAGTTCCGGGTCGGCAGTCAGGTTTCCGACAACGGTGATGGTGGTGTCACCAGCCACGAGTTCCTCCTGGGGTGGGCAGCTTGTTGGGCGCGAGCCTACGCAAGGCTCGTGACACCCGACAGCCGTTCGGACTAGTGCTTATCGGTCCGCAGCACCTTGGTCCGCAGCACGGACTCGTTCAGGTTGAGCTGACGATCGAGCTCGGACACCGTCGCGGGCTCGGCCTTCACATCGACGACGGCGTAGATGCCCTCGGCGTGCTTGGCGATCTCGTATGCCAGCCGGCGACGGCCCCAGATGTCGACCTTGTCGACACTGCCGCCGTCCTTGCGGACAACGTTGAGAAACGTCTCGAGCGACGGAGCTACCGTGCGTTCGTCGAGAGTGGGGTCGAGAATGACCATGATTTCGTATGGACGCATGAGAACCACACCACCTCCTCTGGTCTAGAGCGGCCACGGACGATCCGCGGCAGGAGGGTTACCTGCGTCGGCAACCGGCCCAGGCTACAGGACAGAGGCTTGAGCTGCGAAATCGCGCTAGGACCGGTCCAGGTAGAACTCCGTAGCGAGTTCGCGCACCTCGTCGGAGGCCTTGGCCAGGTCGCCGGAGTCGAAAGGCGGCTCAGGATCGTACTCGATCATCAGCTGACTGGCCTGCGCCGCTTCGCGGCTGACCAGTAACTCGACCAGCCGCAGCGCCATGTCGATGCCGCTGGACACCCCCGCTGCGGTGATGAGGCGCTCCGGTGCGTGCTCGACCACCCGCTGCGGCACGTACCGCGCGCCGAGCGAATTCAACAGTTCCACTGCGCGCCAGTGGGTTGTAGCCGTCAGGCCCGTCAGCAGTCCCGCGGCGGCCAGCACCAGGCTGCCGGTGCACACCGACGTGGTGTACGTCGTGTGGTTGTGCGCCTCGCGCACCCAATCTCGCACCTCGTCGTCGTTGAGGAGCACACGCGTGCCGATGCCACCCGGGAACACCACGACATCCGGCCTGGTGACCTCGGCGAAGGACTTGTCGACCATCACGCCGAGCATCCCGTTGTCGCTGCGGACTTCGCCTAGTTGATGCCCGACGAACACCACATCGATCGACGGAACACGTTGCAGCACTTCATAGGGACCGATCGCGTCCAACGCGGTGAACCGCTCGAACAGGGGAATCGCCACCAACATCGGTGTACCTCCTTATGTGCTCCGCGCCAAATCCGGTTCGTCCTCCGAGTTAGTGGACTGATCGGGCGCCGGCGTTACGCGTGTGCGGTCCGCCTGCGGACGCAGCCAGTCGGGCAGCCACCCCGGCGGCGCGTCGGGAGCCCGGTTGAACACCCCTCCCGCCGGGTCGTCGAAGCGGCCACGGTCCCGGACCAAATCCAGCTCGGGCCGGTAGACCTGTCGGATCACCAACGCGCACAACGCAACAACCGCGACGTCCCGCAGCAGAACCGTCGCGGTGAACCACTGCTCGGGCAGCCCGCGGTTCTCCTCCCCGTACAGGTACATCATTCGCGGCACCCACACCAGTGCGTCAATGGTCATCCACGCCAACAAGATCCGGCGATGCGGCAGCGCAAGCACCGCAAGCGGCACCAGCCACAGCGAGAACTGCGGGCTCCACACCTTGTTCGTCAACAGGAACGCGGCGACCACCAGGAACGCCACCTGCGCAAGCCTCGGCCGCTGATTCGCCGTCAGCGCGATGTAAGCGATTGCGATGCAACACGATACGAACAGCACCGCCGACACGGTGTTGAGCACCGTCGGAGGCTGCCAGAACCCCAGGTCGGTGTCGAAACCACGCCACCCGGTGAACGACTTCACCACGTTGTAGATCGAGTCCATGTCGTCACCGCGACGTGTGTTGAGCCGGAAGAATTCCGACCACCCTCTGGGGAACAACACCATGATCGGCAGGTTGACCACCACCCAGACCAGCACTGCCGCCACCGCGGTTCTGCCTACCTCGCGGAGGCGGCCGACACGCACCGCCAAGACGGCCAGCGGCAGTAGCAATAACAGCGGATAGAGCTTGGCCGCGACGCCCAGCCCGATCAGCGCGCCGGCCAGCATCGGTTTTCGTCGCGCCCAGGCCAGCAGCGCACCGGTCGCGAAGGCCGTTGCCAGCGCATCGAAATTCGTGAAGACCTGAAAGATCAGGATCGGCGACGCCGCCACCATCGCCGCGTCCCAGATCCGTCGCGGCCCTGCGAGCCGGGCGGTGGCCCACACCGTCGCCAGCCACGCCAGCGCCAGGCCGAACGCAGCGATGTTGAAGAACATCACCACCTCGGCGACAATCGGCACCGATGCCAGCTTGGTCAGCGCGGTGTACGTCTTGGCCAGCGCCATCGACAGATACTGGTAAATGCCCGTCAGCACCGGGTATTCCATGTATCGCACGGCGGTGTTGCCGTCGTATTGGATGCGCGGCTTGCCGGTGCTGTCGGTTTCGACCCAGCTCGACTTGTACGGAAACTTGCCGAGGTTCAACAGTTCTGCCGTGTACAGCGGAACGGTGTCGGAGTAGCACAGCTCGTAATAGGCGCGCTGGTTCTGCCAGTTGCCGACGCGTTGATCGGCGGTGCCGGTGCCGGTCGTCTGCAGGCACGCGGCTTTGGTGGAGTAGCCGAGCGCGAGGAACACCAACGCGATGATCAGCATCACCCGCAGCGGCGTCAGAAATCGCTGCCTGCCGATGAGCGCGTGCCGGCCGACAGGCCCGCCGATGGTCTCCGACAGGGCGGCACCGATGGTGTCTGTGCGGCTGGGCATGTCGCGGTCATCGAGGCTGCGCCGGTCTTCTGCCGGCGGAGCCGGCGATTCAACCGATGCTAGGGGCTCCGGCGACACCATCGACCGCTGCGGTGCCGCCCCTTCGTCACTCACCGCGGATTCGGTCACGGGGGCGGCGGCGGGGCCGGCACCTGAGCCCCGGGAACAACCGGTCCCGGTGGGGTTCCGGCTGGCGGCGGCGGTGCGAGCGGCACGGTTGTCGGCGGGCCGATCGGAATCGTAATGCCAGGCGCCACTTCAATAGTCGGCTGAATCACAGTCTCCGACGGCGGCGGTGGCGTCGTGGGGGACGGCGGCGGTGGCGGAGCCTGCGGCACACCCGCGTAGCCGCCGATCTCCTCCGGCTTCGGGAAGGACTCGTTCTCGGTGTCCTCCAGCGCGCCGTCCATCGTCGCCTTCCAGATGTCCGACGGCACACCCGATCCGTAAATCGGCGAACCCCACTTGTTCTCAAGCGGCTTCGTACCTTCGGTGGTGCCCACCCAGACGGCCGTCGACAGCGACGGTGTGAATCCGACCATCCACGCGTCACGGTTGGCGCCCGTATCGCCCAACTGCACGGTGCCAGTCTTGGCTGCCGACGGACGGCCCCCTGCGAGGTTGTGGCCGTTGGAATATGCCGCAATGGGTTGCATGGCCGAGGTCACGTTGTCCGCGACCTTCTTATCGATCCGCTGCTCGCCGGTGTTGTCCTGACCGCTGGCGTCGAACAGCACCTCACCTTGGGCGTTGACCACCTTCTGCACGAAATGGGGTTTGTGGTACACCCCCGAGGCCGCGATGGTCGCATACGCCGACGCCATGTCCAGCACGCGAGTCTGATACTGGCCCAACACAATTCCATTGTTGGGCGGACCGCCCTTGCCGTCCTCGGACAGCGTGTGTTCCACGCCGGGGATGCTCTCGGCGATGCCGGCCTGGTGGGCCGCTTCTGCGACGTCGGCCGGCCCGTTGTTCAGCTTCAGCATCAGCCGGTAGTAGCTGGTGTTCAGCGATCGTTTCAGCGCCTCGGCGATGTTGCAGGTGCCGCAGCCGCCGCCCTCGACGTTGTTGATGGTGATGCCGTTGAGCGTCAGCGGCGAGCTGTCGATGTTGTAGCCCAGCCCGATGCCCTGCTGCAGCGCGGCCACCAACGCGAACACCTTGAACGACGACCCGGTCTGCAGACCCGCCTGCGCGAAGTCGAACCCGTTGGCGTCGGTGCCGCCGTAGTACGCCTTGACCCCTCCGGTGCGTGGATCGATCGACACCACTGCGGTGCGCATGTCAGGATCCTGGCCCTCGAGATATTCCGCTGCGGCTTCCTCTGCGGCCTTCTGCGCCTTGGGGTCGATGGTGGTGGTGACCTGCAGGCCCTCGGTGTTCAGCGTCTGCTCATCGATGTCGAACAGCTCGAGCAACTCCTTGGTGACCTGCCGCTCGATCAGGCCGTTGGGGCCGGTGGTCTGGTTCTGCGAGCTCGCCAGGTCCGGCGGCACCGTCGGCGGAAACACTTGCGCCGCACGGTCGGCAGGGGACAGCGCGCCGATCTCGACCATCCCGTCGAGAACCCAGTTCCATCGCTCCGACGCGCCTTCGGGGTTGACGGCCGGATCAAGGCCGGACGGCCGTTGGATCAGCGCGGCCAGCAGAGCCCCGTCGGCGACGGTGAGCTGTTCGACCGGTTTGTCGAAGTAGGCCCTGGATGCGGCTGCGATGCCGTACGAACCGCGCCCGAAGTAGATGATGTTCAGATAGGACTGCAGCACTTGGTCTTTGGACCATTCACCGGACATCTTGGTGGAGATCACCAGCTCCTTGGCCTTGCGGATCAGGCCGCCGACGCCGGAGCGTTCCGAACCCACCAACGCGTTTTTGACGTACTGCTGGGTGATCGTGGAGCCACCCTGCAGGTCGCCGCCGAACAGATTGTTCTTGATCGCGCGGGCGAATCCGGTGAACGAGAACCCGGGGTTGGAGTAGAAGTCACGGTCTTCGGCGGCCATCACCGCGTCGCGCACATGCACGGGTATCTGCTCGATGTTGACGTCGACGCGATTACCTTCGGGCGGAACGATTTTCGCCAGCTCACTACCGTCGCTGGCCAAAATCGTCGAAACCTGGCTGGTCCGGATGTCGCCCGGCTTGGGCACATCGACGATCATGTACGCCATCCCGAACGTGACAAGCGGCAGCACAATCAATACGGCGACCGCCACATAAAGCCCGCGGCGAACCAACTTCCAGTTGATCTGCTGGCTCAAGCTCCGCCGAGGCGGGGGTGGCCCGCCAGGCGGTCCGCCACCACCCGGCGGCTGGCGCGGGGGCGGAGGGGGCGGCTGCTTCGGGGCGGGTGTGCCGTCGAGCGCGGCCTTGACGACGTCGATCGGGTCTCGCAAGTGCGCAGGCGGCGCATTGCGGACAACAGGTATGACGGCGGTCAACCGGTCATCGGGAGGAGCGCCGGGGCGGTGGCGCGGACCATCGGGCGCAGGTGGGCGGTGGCGGCCACCGTCGGATCCCGCAGGACCATCGGAGCGTGGTTGCGGGCGCTGTCCAACACCATCAGCCGCGGGTCCCCTGCGGACATCACTGGCTGACCGGTCGTGGCGCCCTTCGCTATTCACTGGCCGTGCGCGCGCCATCGCGCGCCGTCCGCGTGCGACGCGGAGCCTTTGGAGGCCGGACCGCGCCAAGCACATACGACTTCACCAGGTGATTCCAGCTGCAGGTGCGGCATACCTCCACCACGTGTACGGAAAACTCGTCATAACGGGACGCGAGCAAGACCAACTCCTCGGCAGTGCGCGCCGATCCTGACACGGCGCCTAGATGGTCACCGAATACCCACGACACCAAGGTGAGCTGTTCCTTGCGGCAGATCGGGCACATCACCGAACTGGGCTTCCCATGAAACTTCGCTGCTCGCAGCAGGTAGGGATTGGCGTCACAGACCTCCGAGACACCGGTGCGGCCCGAATAGACCTCGGCCAGCAGGGACCGGCGCCGGAGCGCATAGTCCACCACCTGTCGCTGCAATCGCACGATGACCAGAGTACGTCGGCCATGCGACCACCGAGGCTCGACTACGCCGCCACATGCCCGCGGTGGGTATCTGGTCTGCGGTGATGGCGACCTAACTCTTACGATCTCTGCGTGGCGACGAGGCAGACAGCAGGAACGCGGGCCAAGGACAGCGACCGCAACGACACGTGCAGGATTCTCGACAACGCGCTGAGCGAAGGCCAGCTGTCGATGACGGAGCACGGTGAGCGGGTCAAAGCGGCCACCACCGCCACGACGCTCGGCGACTTGCAGTCGCTGGTGTCGGACCTGCAGAACTCCAACGCACCAGTTCAGCTGCCCGATCTGAAGAAGCCGTCGCGGGCAGGTGGGACTGGGGGCTGGGGCATTCGCCTCGCGACCGCGGCCGTGCTGGTGCTGCTCGGCATGGGCATCGGCTGGGGTCTGTACGGCAACACCAGCTCGCCGTTGAGCTTCGAAACTGACCCGGGCGCCAAGTCCGACGGCATCGAAGCCCGGGTCGTCACAGCACCACGCCAGCTGCAGTCGTTGGGAGGGCTGGAAGGGCTGCTGGAACAAATGCGCCAACGCTTCGGTGACACGATGGGCTACTCACTGGTCGTCTATCCCGAATATGCCGTCGTGGCTCGCCCCGATCCCGAGGATGAGCGGCGCGTACTCCGCTACACCTATCGCGGCGGTTTCGACGACCCGTCGACGTCGGCCAAAAGCGACAGCGAGCTGCTGGTAGACCTCGGCGCCTTCGACGTCAAGACCGCCGTCGCGACCCTGCGCGGAGCCCCGAAGATCGCCGGGATCGAGGAGGCGGACGTGGATAGGGACAGCACCTACCTCACCGTCGACCCGACGCGTGAACCACAAACCCCTGGCGAGCTGACGCTGCGAGCAAACGTATCCAGCGAGTTCGGCGACGGTTCGGTTACCTTCGCTGCCGACGGCACGATCAAGAACATCGACTACGCCGGCGACTAGCGGGCTGCATTGCCACGGATTGAGGCGGCACCGCTATAGCGCCGCATATATCGGCGCGATACACTTTTGCGAGGTGTCGAAGTGTCGTAGCGGCCAAGCAAAGGAGGTGGTTCGGTGTTGGAGCTCGCCATCCTGGGTCTTCTGCTCGAATCTCCGATGCACGGCTACGAGCTGCGTAAACGCCTGACCGGACTGTTGGGGGCGTTCCGCGCCTTTTCCTACGGTTCGCTGTACCCGGCGCTGCGGCGCATGCAGGCCGACGGGCTGATCGTCGAGGACGCGGCGCCGGATGGCACGCCGAAGATGCGCCGCGCGCGCCGTGTGTACCGGCTCTCTGAGGCAGGCAAGCAACGGTTCACCGAGCTCGTGGCCGACACCGGTCCTCAGAACTATTCCGACGACGGGTTCGGCGTTCACCTCGCGTTTTTCAACCGCACGCCGGCCGAGGCCAGGATGCGCATTCTGGAGGGTCGCCGTCGTCAGGTGGAGGAACGCCGTGAAGGCCTGCGTGAAGCAGTGGCGCGGGCCAGCAATTCGCTCGATCGCTACACCCGCCAGCTCCACCAGCTCGGGTTGGAATCCAGCGAGCGCGAAGTCAAGTGGCTCAACGAGTTGATAGCCGCGGAACGAACGGCGCAGGGACACGCTGAGTCTTAAGCAGTTTGAGCACTACTGAATTAGTAGGAGAGGGAGAACGTCGTCATGACTGAGAACACCGAAATTCGGGTCGCCATCGTCGGCGTGGGCAACTGCGCGTCCTCGCTGGTGCAGGGCGTGCAGTATTACCACGACGCCGACGAGAATGTGACCGTTCCCGGTCTGATGCACGTCAAGCTCGGCCGGTACCACGTCCGCGACGTGAAGTTCGTCGCCGCGTTCGACGTGGACGCCAAGAAGGTCGGCTTCGACCTCTCCGAGGCCATCTTCGCCTCAGAGAACAACACCATCAAGATCGCCGACGTGCCGCCCACCAACGTCACGGTGCAGCGCGGCCCGACCCTCGACGGCATCGGCAAGTACTACGCCGAGACCATCGAGGTGTCCGACACCGAGGCCGTCGACGTGGTCAAGGTGCTCAAGGACGCGAACGTCGACGTGATGGTGTCCTACCTGCCGGTGGGCTCCGAAGAGGCCGACAAGTTCTACGCGCAGTGCGCGATCGACGCCGGTGTGGCATTCGTCAACGCACTGCCGGTGTTCATCGCCTCAGATCCGGTGTGGGCCAAGAAGTTCGAGGACGCCGGCGTGCCGATCGTCGGCGACGACATCAAGAGCCAGGTCGGCGCGACCATCACCCACCGCGTGATGGCCAAGCTGTTCGAGGATCGCGGCGTGCAGCTCGACCGCACGATGCAGCTCAATGTCGGCGGCAACATGGACTTCCTCAACATGCTCGAGCGTTCGCGGCTGGAGAGCAAGAAGATCTCGAAGACCCAGGCCGTCACCTCAAACCTGCAGCGTGAGTTCAACACCAAGGACGTGCACATCGGTCCGTCCGATCACGTCGGCTGGCTCGACGACCGCAAGTGGGCCTACGTGCGCCTGGAAGGCCGCGCTTTCGGTGACGTGCCGCTGAACCTGGAGTACAAGCTCGAGGTGTGGGACTCGCCCAACTCGGCCGGCGTCATCATCGATGCGGTGCGCGCGGCGAAGATCGCCAAGGACCGCGGTGTCGGCGGCCCGGTGGTGGCCGCGTCGGCGTACCTGATGAAGAGCCCGCCCAAGCAGCTGCCCGACGACGTGGCACGCACGCAGCTCGAGGGCTTCATCGAGGGCTGATCATCCCGATTCGCGAAGCTAAGGGGACCCCGGCGGGGTCCCCTTCTTCGTTTCGAAAAGGTTTGCTGAATACGCGCGGAGCATGAGGTTTACGCAGTTGGCAGCGGGGTATGACGCAAGTGTCAATACTTTCTGCGGAGTCTCGATCGAAGGAGCACGCCATGCGAGACCAGTTGGAAGA
>NZ_DASSCY010000278.1:0-3343 GCF_035697385.1 Mycobacterium sp.
GCTCTTCGGCTTCCCCAAGTGAGGCGGGCGTAGCGAAATCGGTGACAGGAGAACGGCAATGACGTCGACAGTCGAAGCGGGCGATCAGGTCGTCGCGCTGGCCTTCGGAATGCGGGACCTCGTGCGGGCCGAGGCCGCCGAATCCGAGCGGATCCGCACCCTCACCGGCTCGATTGTCGACGAAATGTGGGCTACCGGACTGATGTCGGCCTTCAATCCTGTCCCGGCCGGCGGCGTTGAACCATCGTTCGCCCAGATGATTGAGACGTGGATCGAAATGGCTTGGCAAGACGGCTCTTTCGGCTGGATCGGAATCGCCAACCTTCCGTCGTCGTTCGCGGCCGCGGCGTATCTGTCCGACGAAGGTTTCGCGGAGGTCTTCACTGCGCACGACAACCACGTCACGATGGGTGGCCAATTCTTCCCCAACGGACAGGGGTCGGTGGTGGACGGCGGCTACCGGCTGAGCGGATCGTGGAGTTTCGGCTCAGGCATTGGTCATTCGCAATACATCGCTGCGGGATTCCTGCCAATGGACAACGGCGAGATGCGTTGGATCAGCGAAGGAGTCCCCGATATGCAGGTGGCGGTGATTCCGCGCGACGACATCTCGTTCAACGATGGCTGGCATGTCCAGGGGCTCAAGGGGACTGGCTCGTATGACTACAGCGCCGACGATGTGTTCGTGCCCCATCAACGGACCTTTCCGCTCTTCGCCCGCCAGCCCCGCCGGGGTACTTCACCGGCCACCCGCATGGGGCTGATGCCCGTGACCGCTGCCGGTCACGCATCCTGGGCACTCGGGGTCGCCAAGAGCATGCTCGACGATGTCCAGGAACTCGCCGCGACGAAGTTCCGGATGAGTGACATGGCGTCGTTGGCCAGCCGCCCGACGTTCCAGAAAGGACTCGCGCACCACGTATCTGGCTGGCGCGCCGCGCGTCTTCTGGTGCTCGACGCGTTCACGACCGCCGAGAATGCGGTCGCCGCAGGCAACGAGCTCACCCCAGCCTTGCGGGCCGACATGCGCGCCGCCGCTGTCTACGCCACCGACGTGGCGCGAAGCTGCGCCGAATGGGCCCACTTGGTCGCAGGCACGAGCGCGATCCGCGAGGGCACTCGCCTCGAACGTGCATTCCGCGATATGTACACCGGAACCCAGCACGCCTTCATCAGTGAGAAGGTGGCCATCGACGCGGCGCAGATCTGGCTCGGCGTTATCGAGGACCAGTTCGGGCTGTAAGAGGCATCAATCCGCGCCCTTGCCGTTGTCGACGCGGTACACCGCTCCGTGGATCGCCGCGGCGTCGTCACTGGCGAGAAATGCGATCGCCTTGGCGACGTCGGCGGCCTCCATGAACCCGCGCGGGGAGGCGATGCGCATGATCAGATCCCAGTCCGCGTTGTCCGGTGCGCTGAACTCCGTCGCCTGCGGCGTCGCCATTCCGCCGGGGCAGAGGGCGTTCACGCGGATCCTCTCCTTGGTGTACTCGACCGCCAGCGCGCGCGTCAGCCCAACCAGTCCGTGCTTGGCCGCGCAGTACCCCGCCGAGTAGACCTCACCCTCCACGCCCGCGATGGAGGTGACGTTGACGATGTTGCCGGCACTTTCGAGAAGGTGCGGCAATGCGGCGCGACACAGATAGAACGGCCCGTTGAGATTCACCGCGAGGTCGCGGTCCCACTCTTCATCGGTCATCGTCGTCGTGTGGCGCATCTGGTGGAAGCCCGCCACATTGACCAGAATGTCGAGCCGGCCGAACTCGGCGACACACTGCGCGACGGCATCCCGGCACGCCGCCGCAGTGGTGATGTCCACCGACGCGTACTTGCCGCCCGGCACCGCCTCGAACACCGAGGCCATCCGCTCGGCGTCGCGTGCTATGCCGAATACCGACGCCCCCCGATCCGCGAAGAGCTGCGCAACCGCCGCGCCCAATCCCGACGATGCACCCGTGACCAATGCGACCTTGTCGCTGAGCTGACTCATGGCAAGACTTTCTCATGGCGCGCCTACGGCTCACGCCGCGGCGCGTGGGCGTGCCGGAGGGACAGCTGCCAACAGCGCCTGCGTGTACGGGTGTTCGGGTGCGGCGAACAGCTCCGCGGCAGGGCGGTACTCCACCGCCTCACCGTCACGCATCACCAGCACGTCGTGGCTAATCCGCTGGATGACTGCCAGGTCGTGGGCGATGAACAGATAGGTCAGACGAAGGTCGCGCTGCAGTTCGGCGAGGAGGTCCAATACCCGCGCCTGTACCGAAACATCCAGCGACGCAGTCGACTCATCGAGAATCAACAGGTCCGGTTCTGCCGCTAGCGCCCGCGCGATGCTCACCCGCTGGCGCTGCCCGCCCGAAAGCTCATGGGGGTAGCGCGAAGCGAACGATGCAGGCAGTCCGACGAGTTCGAGTAGCTCCGCTACCCGCGTCTCACGCGCCCGCCTGCCCTTCGCGAGGCGGTGCACAACCAGCGGCTCGCCGATCGAGACACCAACCCGCATACGGGAATTGAGCGACGAGAACGGATCCTGGAACACCAGGCCGACTTTCCTGCGCAGCGCCTTCTCGGCGGCTCCGCGCACACCGAACACGTCGGCCCCGTCCAGTGCCGCCGTACCGGCGTTCGGTTTGACCAGTCCGGTCAGCGCCGCCGCGACGGTCGACTTTCCCGAGCCCGATTCGCCGACCAGGCCCAGCGTTGTGGCTCGCCGGATCTGAAACGACAGGTTTTTCACCGCATGCACGCTCGATCTGCCGACTGGCGTCGTCACCGGAAACCGCACGTCGAGTCCGTCGACTTGCAGCAGCACCGGGCTGTCATCGGCGGCGGGCGCTGGGATGGAATCTCCCAGCAATGGCCGCGCCTGCAGAAGCTGGCGCGTGTATGAATGCTCCGGCCTGTCGAACACGTCCAGGATGGGCGCCTGTTCGACGGCTTCGCCCTGTGACAGCACCGTCACATCGTCGGCGACCTGGCCGATGACGCCGAGGTCGTGGCTCACCCACACCACCGCGGTACCGAAATCCCGCTGCAGATCACGCACCAGCTCGATGATCTGCGCCTGCGTCGTCACGTCAAGGGAAGTGGTCGGCTCGTCGGCGATCAGCAGCTCGGGATCGCATGCCAGCGCGATCGCGATCATCACTCGCTGCCGCTGGCCGCCCGACAGCTGGTGCGGGTAGGCGTGCAGTCGCGTCGGCGGGTCGGGCAAGCCCACCGCTTCGAGTAACTCGATGACGCGCGTGGTCGCCTGCCGCCGGGTCATGTTGCGGTGTGTCTCAAGCGATTCCGTGATCTGTCGTTCCAGCGTGAGCAGGGGGTTCAGCGACGTGCCGGGATC
>NZ_DASSCY010000279.1:0-2401 GCF_035697385.1 Mycobacterium sp.
GACCGCTACGGCCGATCCCCCGACCATAATCGGCGTTATGCATCGACTGCGGCACGCCGCGATGGGCGGCCCGCCGAGGCCTCGCCGCCGCGCCGGGGCGACCCAGAACGACACCCCCGGCGCTGCGCCAGGGCGACCCCAAACGCCGGGTCCGAGCCGCCCGAGGAGTTGCTCCGTAAGGTCGTTGCGTGGCGATCACAATCTTCTTCGAGACGCACTCCATCAGTGAGGACAACGAGCGTGGAGTGGCCTCGGGATGGAACCACAGCCGGCTTTCGGAGCGGGGTCGTGAGCTGGCCCTTGAGCTGGGAAGCCGGTGGCGGGAGAGCGGCATCGCCGCCGTGTTCAGCTCCGACCTGCGTCGCGCCCGTGGGACAGCCGAGGTGGCGTTCGCGCATTGCCCGATTCCGATACTGCTGGACTGGCGCCTGCGCGAATGTGACTACGGCGAGCGCAACGGCAGTGCAGCCGAAGTGCATGTCCGAGATCGGCGTCGCTACGTCGATCACCCCTACCCCGGAGGCGAAAGTTGGCGTCAAGCCACCGCCCGCGTCGCGCGCTTCCTTGAGGACCTGCCCATCCGATGGGAAGGCTCACGTGTTCTGGTCATCGGCCACGTCGCGACTCGCTGGGCGCTCGATCACCACCTGAACCGCGTGGCGCTTGAGTGGCTGACGACCGAAGACTTCGCGTGGCAGCAGGGATGGGAATACCAGCTCGGCCGCTCCCCTAGGCAATAGCCCCGACCGCCGGGCAGGAGTTGACGGGTTCGGCATCGACATGGGTTCGGCGACGGCGTTGACTGGAGCTACCTCCACTACGTAGGGCTACCGGAGTCGCCATGATCGTTCTGATCGGGTTGGTGATCCTCGTCGCTGCCGTGGTGGTCGGGGTGGCGGGTGTGCTGACCAATGGGGGTAGCGCACACACGCTGACCGACCAGTTCGCCGTGTTCGGCTACCACGTCACCGGCTCCACCGGCCTGCTGTTCCTCTACGGCATCGTGGTCGGGGCGGTGGGCCTGTTCGGGTTGGGCCTGCTGCTGGCCGGTGCCCGGCGGACCGCGCGTCGCGGCCGCACAGCCCGCAGCGAGCTCAAACAATCCCGTCGCGAGACGGCCGCGGCCAACCGGGACCGCGACGACCTCGCCCAAGCGCGGCAGGAGGAGACCGCACACGCCGACACGGACCACCGGGAAGGGCCACCGAGCTAGCGGGAACAACCAGTCAACCAGGGCCAACGGCAACACCAAGCAGGCCGGCGCAAACACGAAAGATGCCATCAAATACTGACCCGGCCAGCGTGAACGAGAGGAACCGTCATGTCAGCACCGGGATCGCCGGAGGTAGCTCCTGGAACTACCGGAACCGCCCACAGCATGGGGAACCACCTGAACGGCGATGACTCACCTCAAGGAACACTCCCAGCAACGCCCACCCAGTCGACACGCGGCACCCGCCAGACACCCGAAGGGCGCCGGCTGACCCAACGGATCTCGCTCCTGCTCGGCCAGCGGACAAGCCTCAGCCAAGTGATGCTGGTCGTCCTGAGCGCCGCACTGATTCTCGGGTTGATCGGCTTCGCCGTTCACGCCCTGTGGGTCGTTGCCATCATCGTCATCGCACTCGGCCTCGGTTACACCGCCGCCAACAGCCGACGTGATCGCACCGACGCCGTCAACCAGCGCCAAGAAGACGAGCAGCTCGACACCGAACGACGCGGCTGACGAACAAAACCCGGCGCCGCCGTCTGGAGCCCAGGTCAAGTACGAGCAGCACGAACGCGACCGAGTGGCCATCACTGTTGCGCTGCGTGTTGTTCCGGGTTCCCGGCGTGGTGGTCTGGCATGGTCGCTGCCGAGGTTCATGAAGGGCTCGCAAAACGGTCTACCGGACAGGAACAGTGGTGGGTCGCGGGGCGGGCTCCCCACCTGGAGCGGCGCGCAGGGCACCCCCGGCGACCGTGGATCTTGTCATTGAGCGGCAACCGTGCCTCGGTCTCGCCACAGCAGCGCTCAAAGCGCGCCACCCGTCGGCCTCCGAGCCTCGGCTTCGCGGGCCGCTTTGACGAGGAGCCGGACCGCAAACGGATGGGGAGTCGCGCGCACTTTCATGCATCGGTTCGTCGCCTCATGCGCCCGAGCGGTCGTTCGGTGCGCCGCCGCCCGTTCGCCGACGGAGGACAGATGCGCCGATCTGCACGGGACGCAGCCGCGCTCGGGCCGACGTTCGGTGCTCGCGTTATGAGTGCCGCCTACCGGCACGCATCTGGAGCCCGGAATTGGGTGTCCACGATGTAGCCGACGAAGGTTCGGGCTTCGTCGTGGCCACGTTATCTGGAGCGCGTCCGCGACGTAGTCGATGTAGTCGATCAACCCGCCGAAGAAGCCATCGTCGTCGCC
>NZ_DASSCY010000280.1:0-5125 GCF_035697385.1 Mycobacterium sp.
GTTGCCACAGTGCCCGATTGGATGAGGCGGTCGACGTCGTCGGCGTCCATTCCGAGCCACTCGTTCAGGACTGCCGCGGTGTCGTCGCCGAGCGCGGGCGCGGGCACCGCCGGTGGGTAGGCGCCGTCGATCGAGATGGGGAGCCCAGGCGCCAGATATTCTCCGATCCGGGCCTGACTCAGCGGGGTGAACATCGGGTTCGCCGTGACTTTGTCCTCGCTGACCACCTCGGCGAAGCTGCGGTACCGGTCCCAGAGCACCGAGGTGGCCCCCAGTGCGGCGGTGATCTCCTCGGCTGTGTGCGCGGTGAACCACTCGGCGAAAAGGCCCGTGAGCGCTTCGCGGTGCCGGTACCGCTCCCCCTCGTCGGTGAAGTCAGCGCCCAACGAGTCGGCCAGCGCGGCAACGGCTTTCGTCGTCCCGGTGAGTTCGGTCAGGTCGCGGAAGTGCCGACCGGTCAGTGCGACGACCATGAAGGACACCCCGTCGCTGCTTGTGAAGTCTTGGCCGTAGGTGCCATACACCGAATTGCCTGTACGTTCTCGCGTGGTGCCGTTGATCATGGCCTCGGTGAAGAAGCTGAGATTGCCTGCCGTTGCCAGCGCCACGTTCTCGAGCGGAATACTGATCCGCTGACCTTGCCCGGTGACGTCGCGGTGCCGCAGGGCGGTGACGACGGCAAGTGCCGCGTAGATACCGCACGCGACGTCCCATGCAGGCAGGACGTGGTTGACCGGGGCGGCAAGCTCGGAGGGACCGGTCACCATGGGAAATCCGATGGCGGCGTTGACCGTGTAGTCGACGCCCGTTCCGCCGTCGGCGCGGCCGGACACCTCGACATGAATCAGGTCGGGCCGCAGCCGCGTCAGAGAGTCATACGAATGCCATTGCCGCCCAGCCACATTCGTCACCAGGACGCCGCTGTCGGCGATGAGGCGCTGCACCAGGTCTTGACCTTCCGCCGAGCGCAGGTCGGCCGCCACGGACCGCTTACCTTTGTTCAGCCCCGCCCAGTAGATGCTTTCGCCCTCGTCGGTGACCGGCCACCGGTGATAGTCGGCCGCGCCACCGATGGGATCGATCCGGATCACCTCCGCGCCGAGCTGAGCCAGCGTCATCCCGGCCAGAGGCACGGCGACAAAGCTGGAGATCTCGACGATTTTCACTCCGGCCAGCGGGCGGGCGGGATCGGGTGGGGCGGTCATTCGCTCAAGCTATCAAGCGCCGCCACGTGCGAGTTTGATCGCTGCGGCCTCTACGGTGTCCTCCGACAGCAATACCTCCAGCGCTGCGTCGCCCAACGGGATGAAGCTGTCCCTGCTCGCAACGCGCTGCAGCACGCCGGTGTAGCCGCCGTCGAGCAGTGCGGCGAGCACGCCTTCGCCGACACCCCCTGTCGCGCGGGTCTCGTCGACGATCAGCACGCGTCCCGTCGCGCCGGCCTCACGAATCATGTCCT
Organism: Mycobacterium sp.; assembly: GCF_035697385.1. Taxonomy (GTDB): domain Bacteria; phylum Actinomycetota; class Actinomycetes; order Mycobacteriales; family Mycobacteriaceae; genus Mycobacterium. The sequence continues at coordinate 1,460 of NZ_DASSCY010000280.1, forward strand.
CGACCGGCAGCGGCGCGAGCCATCTCAGGTCGACGACGCGGGCATGGATGTCGAGGTCCTCCAGTCTGCGCGCCACCCGCAGGCTCATGCGCAGTCCGTTGCCGAACGTGAGGATCGTCAGGTCGGCCCCGTCGCCGTAGGTGCGCGCGCGACCGATCGGAACACCGTCGGCCGGATAGGTGGCGAGCCAGCCCTCGTCGCCGTCGTCAAACAGATCGCGGGTGTGGTACAGCGCGATGGGCTCGAGGAAGATGCAGACAACGCCGGCCGCCTTCGCTGCGGCGGCACACACGCGCAGCATCGCAGCGGCGTCGTCGGGTCGTGCAGGAGAGGCGATCACAATTCCGGGAATGTCGCGGATCGCGGCGATGGAGTTGTCGTTGTGGAAATGGCCGCCGAATCCCTTCTGGTATCCGTAGCCGGCCACCCGGACCACCATCGGATTCCGGTACTGGCGGTCGGAGAAGAACTGAAGGGTCGCGCCTTCACCACGGATCTGGTCGGCGGCATTGTGAAGATATGCCAGGTACTGGATTTCGGGTATCGGTAGCAGTCCCGAGATCCCCGCTCCCAACGCGAGGCCGAGGATTGACTGCTCGTCGAGCAGCGTGTCGAACACCCGCGCCGAGCCGGCATTGCCAAGCAAGCCACGGGTGACACCGTAGACGCCTCCCTTGCGGGCGACGTCCTCGCCGAAAATCATCGCTTCCGGGTAGCGGTCCAGAATGTCTTGCAGGGCATGGTTTATCGCGAGAGCGACCGTCAATAGCCCATTGTGCTCGGAGCCGGCGGGCGCAGCGACGCCAACCGCGTCGTCGATGGCGCTCCGCAAAGGCGTCGTCACCTCGTCGGCGCTCTTGAGTTGGGCACGGTCGGAGACCTCGGCGGCAATCTCAATGACGTTGGTGCGCTTGGCCTCATAGCGCGCCAGCACCTCTGCAGGCGTCAGCACTCCCTCGGCGATCAACAGCTTCGCCGTGCACAGCACCGGATCCCTGTCGAAGTCGGCGGCGATCTCGGCAGGCCGGCGATAGGCGGGCTCGTAGTCGGAACCGGCATGACCCATCAAACGGACCATCCGCAGATGCAGGAACGCCGGCCGGCGATGGCTTCGTACCCAGGAGGCCGCGGCGGCCGCGGCATCGAACGTCGCGGCCAGATCCGAGCCGTCTGCCTCGAAATACCGCAGTCCGTCGCGGTTTCCGTACGTCTGCGCGATCCAGCCTCGCGGGGTCTTGACGCTGATGCCGATTCCGTTGTCCTCGCAGACGAACAGCAACGGCATCGGAACGCCCTGATATGCCGAGTGCAGCGCGGTGTTGATCGCGCCGACCGCTGTGGAGTGGTTCACCGACGCGTCACCAAAACTGCACACCGTAACGGCGTCGTCGGGCCATGCGCAGGCGACGCCAAGCTTCTTCGCGCGAGCGATGGAAAACGCAACACCCACCGCCCGCGGAAGATGCGAGGCGATGGTCGAAGTCTGCGGAATGATGTTCAGGTCTTTGCGACCGAACACCTTGTGCCGCCCACCGGCGATCGGCTCATCGGTGGCGGCCACCAGCCCGAGCAGCACATCGCGCAGCGGATCACCGCCGCCGACCTGGGCGGCGCGGGCCAGAAAGAAGCCGCCGGACCGGTAATGCAGCAGCGCCGGATCGGTGGGCCGCAGCGCGGCGGCGACTGCGGCGTTGCCCTCGTGCCCGGACGAGCCGATGGTGTAGTAGCCCTTGCCTTGTGACCGCAGCCAGCGGGCGGCGAGATCGAGATGTCGGCTGCCGAGCTGGGCGTCGAACAGCGACAACCAGTCCCGCACCGGTGGCTCGCTCGGTGAGCTGGCGGCCATCGCGGAGATGGAGGCGGTGAAGTAGTCGTCGATGGGTTCGGCCATCGCGTTCACCCCTCGATGACCAGGGCGCTGTCGCCCCTGCCGGTCAACAGGACGCCGCCGTCGCCGTCGATGATCACCCCCCGAACATAGGTCGAATAGGGTGTGGCGCCGTCGAAAATCTCCGTCTTGACCTCTTCGGCGAGGATGGATCGTCCGCCTTCGGTCCATTGGTAGCGGTAGACGGTCTTGGTCTCGCCCTGCCCAAGATCCTCCGATGCCACCTCGAGCTCGACGCCGTCGGGCTTGACGAGGCCGAGCGCGGTGAGCACCGATTCCGGCGCCGAACCCTGCAGTTCGACGGGGCGGGTCGTCTCGGGTCGAAGCGTTACGTCGGAGCCGTCGGCGAAGCGCACGAGCCGCCATTCGTCTTCAACGCCGCGGAGCAGGATCCGGTCGCCGCCGGGCAACAGCTCGGCGACCAGTACGTTCTCGTCGACGGAGACGGCCCGTGCCGAGGACACCTCGCCTAGCGCCGCCGCACGGCGCTGTAGCTCCGGCAGGTCCCACGGCCGCACTTTCCCGGCGAGATCGTTGTCGAGCAGCCAGCGGGCCGCGTTGGCTATCGCGCTGCGTATCGGTCCCTTGTGGCACCTGGGCGGAGGTGTTCCTGCGTCCTTCATCGCACGCAGCGAGGCGTGGACCCGCGGCATCAGGTCAACGTCGATCAAACGAGTTCGATGGCGTCGGCGATCGACGGCAGCACGCGGCTGGGCCGAAACGGGTACCGCTCGACCTCCTCGACGCTCGTCGACCCCGTCAGCACCAGGATGGTTTCCAGGCCCGCTTCGATGCCGGCGACGACGTCGGTGTCCATCCGGTCGCCCACCATCACGGTGTTCTCGGAATGCGCTTCGATTCTGTTCAGGGCGCTGCGGAACATCATCGGGTTCGGCTTGCCGACGAAGTAGGGTTCGCGGCCGGTGGCCTTGGTGATCATGGCCGCGACCGACCCGGTCGCCGGCATCGGTCCTTCTGCCGACGGCCCCGTCACGTCCGGGTTGGTGGCGATGAAGCGGGCACCGCCCAGAATCAGCCGGATCGCCTTGGTGATCGCGGTGAAGGAATACGTCCTGGTCTCGCCGAGCACGACGAAGTCGGGTTCTGTGTCGGTGAGCGTGTATCCGACTTCGTGCAACGCGGTGGTCAGGCCGGCCTCCCCGATCACGTAGGCCGAACCGCCGGGCAGCTGGTCGCCCAGGAACGTGGCGGTGGCCAGCGCTGACGTCCAGATCGAGGACTCTGGCACGGATAGACCGGATCGCAGGAGCCGGGCCGACAGGTCACGTGGCGTGAAGATCGAGTTGTTCGTCAACACCAGGAACGGCCGCTTCAGTTCGACCAAGCGCGCGAGGAACTCCGCGGCGCCCGGCAGGGCATGTTCTTCGCGGACGAGGACGCCATCCATATCGGTGAGCCAGCACTGCGGTGTGGAGCGCACGGGACCAGTCTGTCAGGCGGCGCAACTTTGGTCGCCCGATGCATAGGCTGACCCCATGGACGGCGTGTCGATGCGGCGTGCCACGGCTGCCGACCTGGCTGCTATTCAGCGACTGATCGCCGATGCGTACGCGAAGTACATCGTTCGGATCGGCAGGCCGCCTGCCCCCATGACGGCCGACTATGCCGCTGCTCTGCAGAATTCACGGGTCTGGGTGCTCCAGGAGCGTGACGCGCTCGTCGGAGCGATGGTGACCGAGGACCACAGAGACCACGTTCTGCTGGAGACTGTCGCCGTTGACACCCGTTCGCAGGGACGTGGTTTTGGACGACTGCTG
>NZ_DASSCY010000281.1:0-9477 GCF_035697385.1 Mycobacterium sp.
GCTTGGGTGGCTCCTGTTGTTGCGGCGGCTCTTGTTGTTGCGGTGGCTCCCAGGGGGATTGGCGCTCGGGCGTTGGCTGCTGCTGCGGAGCAGGGGGTGGGGTCGGCGGCGGCGACCAGGCCGGCGGCGGCTCCGGCGCCAGATGTCGCCGGCCCGCCGGCTCCGTTTCCGAGGGCCTGCGGTGTGAACCGCCGTAGGCCGGTGGCGTCCATTCGTACTCCGGAGGATGAGGTTCCTCGGGCACGTCGATGATCGGGCTTTCCTCGGTGCGGGGGTCCTCGTCGCGGTCGTGGGTGTCAATGCGGCTAGCAGTGACGCGGGCCTTGGGCTGAATTTCGGTTGGCCAATCGCCGTAGGTGCGGGGCCGATCGGTCTCGATAGCGGGCCGGTCAGAGAGGTCGGCGTCGAAGAGGATCTCCAGGCTGGCGCGCAGCGCGGCCAATTCGGCCCGCAGACCCGCCACCTCGTCGGCGGCCTGCGCGCGAAGCTCCGAGGACAGCTCACGGCGCAGGTGCGTCTCCACCGACAGCTCGTATTCGCGACGCGCCGAGATCTCGCGCTCCAACTGCAGGTCGTAGACCAGCTTCAGATCCCGCACCTTTGCCTGGTCCACATCGCTTTGCCGCCGATAGATGACCGACACGAATGCAGCCACCACCGCGGCCCACAAAGCGAGGATGACCGCCAGCTTGAGCAACTCCACGCGGTTGGTGAAAACCAGTGCAGAACTCGCCACGATGGCGAGCACCAGCAACACCGTCAGCAGCAGCCAACCCGGCCTCCGGCTGGCCCGTCGACCCCTGGAGCTGCGGGTCAGATCGGTCATGGGCCGACTGTACCCGCCACAGGTCACCTCGCGTGTCGACCTCTTCGGCGATTCGGCTGCTGGGCCGCGGGTGCCAGTTACTCCGTCGCTCCGTTGGCGTTTTCGGGCGGCTCATCCGGCGACTTGCAGCAATGCTGAAGCCACAGTGCCGCGACGACCAGTGCGAGCGCGCACACCGCCGCCACGACCGCGCCCGCGGTGTCCTCGCCTGCCACCCTCATGGTGCTGCGCCGTGGCAAAAGGTAAAGCACCACCCCGACCCACCAACCCAGTACCAGAGCGCCGACCCACGCCGACGCCTTGGCGATCACCACGGATCTGGCCACGGCCAGCGGGTGCAGCCAATCCGGCCCGTCGCCGATCTCGCCGTCGTTGATCTTCGCCCGCACGTAGAACGCCCAGCCCGCTTCGGCGATCGCCACGGCCAGCAGTGACACGCCGGTCCAGAGTGTGATCGGCGGAAACCATCTGTACAGCAGAACCACCAGCAGATAGCCCGCCGCGGCGGCGAGCACCGTCGCGGCCGTCAGGTCACGCTTGCGGGTCGGTCCCATCAGGCGTCCTGGTCAACCGAAAGGATCAGCCCAGTCAGCCGAACCCCGTCACGCTCGGCGGGGTCGATCTCGGCCAGCAGGCGGGCCAGCGACCGCTGCTCCCCCGCGACCGTGAGCGTGGCGTCAGGGTCGACGGCCAACCACGGAGTCAGCACGAACGCCCGCAGATGGGCCAGCGGATGCGGCAGCGTCAGCACCTCGTCGCTTTCGGTGACCTCACGATCACCGTCGTGACAGACGACGAGATCCACGTCGAGCGTGCGCGGACCCCAGCGCTCGGCGCGCACCCGGTGGGCCGCGTTCTCCAGCTCATGCGCGCGGCGCAGCCAGCCATGGCAGTCGAGGGCGGGGTCATCGGCGATCAACACGGCGTTGAGGAACGGGCCCTGCTCGACGCCGCCCCACGCGGCCGTCTCGTAAACCGGTGACACCGCGCGCACCGCGCCACCGAGGCCGTCGACCACCGATTGCAGCCGCGCCAACCGGTCGCCCAGATTCGACCCGATGGACAGCACCACTCGGCTCATGCCCCACCATTCCGTCCGCCGCGCCTCGAACGCCGCGCCACCACTGCAACATCGGCGAACTGCAATGGGATCGGCGCCGAGGGCTTGTGCACGACGACTTCGACAGCGTGCGCCCGGTCGTCGGCCATTACATCGTCGGCGATCGCGGCCGCGACCGTCTCGATGAGCTTGTGCGGCGGGCCTGCCACGATGTCGGCGGCCCGTTGTGCGAGCACGCCGTAGTCCAGCGTGTCGGCCAGGTCGTCGGTGGCCGCCGCCTTATCGAGGTCGATCCAGACTGTGATGTCGACAACGAAGTCCTGCCCATCGCGGCGCTCATGCTCGAACACGCCGTGGTGACCGCGAACGGTCAAGCCCCTCAACTCGATTCGGTCAGCCACGCCAGGCCTCAACCACCTTGAGCGCATCCACGGTCGCCCGCACGTCGTGCACCCGCACACCCCACGCGCCGTGCAGGCCGGCAAGCGCGGAGACCACCGCGGTGGCCGTCTCACGCCCACTCGGCGGCCGCGGTTCCCCGTTGGGACCCGCCAGTAGCGTGCCGAGGAAGCGCTTGCGGGACGCGCCGACCAGGACCGGGATTCCGGTGCCGACGAGCTCCGGCAATGCGCGCAGCAACGCCCAATTGTGTTCTGCCGTCTTGGCGAAACCCAGCCCCGGATCGATGATCAGTTTGGCCGGTTCGACACCTGCGGCCACTGCGGCGTCGACACTCGCCAGCAGTTCGTCTCGAACCTCGGCAACCACGTCCCCGTACGCCGGCACGTCATGCGGCCTGGCCGCGCCGACCGATCGCCAATGCATCAGCACCCAAGGCACTTTTGCGTCGGCGAGCACGCCCGCCATATTGGGATCGGCCCGCCCGCCGGAAACGTCGTTGACGATGTGCGCGCCGTTTTCCAGCGCCGCCTTCGCCACCTCGGCATGCATCGTGTCGATGCTGACTGTAATACCTTGCCCGGCAAGTGCTTTCACCACCGGCAGCACCCGCGCGGTTTCCACGCGCGGTTCGATGCGGGTGGCGCCGGGGCGGGTTGACTCACCGCCGACGTCGACGATCGCGGCGCCATCGGCGGCCAGTGCGACGCCATGCTCGATGGCGCGATCACGGTCGAGGAACAGTCCCCCGTCGGAGAAGGAGTCGTCGGTGACGTTCACGACTCCCATGACCTGCACGCGTGTCGTGCTCACCTGCGCAGAATGAGATCCAGCGCCTCGGCCCGCGATGACGCATCGCACTTGAACTGTCCGCGCACCGCCGACGTGGTGGTGGTCGCACCGGGCTTGCGCACGCCGCGCATCGACATGCACAGGTGCTCGGCCTCGACCACCACGATCACGCCGCGCGGATCCAGCTTGCGCATCAGCGCATCGGCGATCTGAGCGGTCAGCCGTTCCTGTACCTGCGGGCGCTTGGCGTACAGATCGACCAGCCGGGCGATCTTCGACAGCCCGGTGACCCGGCCATCTTTGCCTGGGATGTAGCCGACGTGCGCGACACCGTGAAACGCGACAAGGTGGTGTTCGCAGGTGGAGTACAGCGGGATCTGCTTGACCAGCACCAGTTCGTCGTGCTGTTCGTCAAAGGTGGTGTTCAGCACGGTGTCCGGGTCGGTATAGAGCCCGGCGAACATCTCCTTGTACGCGCGCGCCACCCGAGCCGGCGTGTCCTCGAGGCCGTGCCGGTCGGGATCCTCCCCGATCGCGATCAACAGCTCGCGGACCGCCGCCTCGGCACGCGGTTGGTCGAACGCCGGGGTGGTGAACGTGGCCGAGTTGTTGTGCGACCGCGTCATCGAAGCCTCTTTTCGTGATCAGCCGTGCGCCGGCGGATTAGACCGGCCGCCAGACCGATCACTGTCCTGGCCTTGATCCCCGCCCTGGTTGGGCGTGGGTGGGTTCCCCTGTGGTGCGGGTTGCCCGGGCTGAGGATAGGGCTGATACGGCGGGTAGGGCGGCGGAGCCGCTCCGGCGGCGACATTGGGGTTCTGCCAGTTCGACGGGGGGTACCAATACCCCTGCTGCGGATGCGGCTGCGCCGGCTGCTGCTGCTGCGGGTGTGGCGGCCACCCCGGGGCGTGCCAACCGGCGGGGGCGCCGTAATCGGGCTGGGTCGGCCCGATGGCGGGGCCTCCGTTGGCGCCTGCGCCGTTGGTGCCGTTCTGATGCGAGCCTTCTGCGGCCTTTGCGGCCTGCGCGATCGCGGCCTTGAACGCAGGCTCGGGGACCGGCTTGGGCCATGGCTCGCCGCGTTCGATCGCCAGCTCGCCTGGCGTCTTAATCGGCGGCTTGTCGGAAGGGACGCGACCACCGAAGTCGTCGAACATGGTCAGTCGCGGCCGCTTCTTCACGTCGCCGAAGATGGCCTGCAGCTCGGCGCGGTGCAGGGTTTCCTTCTCCAAGAGCTCACCGGCGAGCGTGTCGAGCACGTCGCGGTATTCAGTGAGAATCTCCCACGCCTCGGTGTGCGCGGCTTCGATGAGCTTGCGCACCTCGTCATCGATGATCTGCGCGACCTCGTGGCTGTAGTCGGCCTGGGTACCCATGGTGCGGCCTAGGAACGGGTCGCCGTGCTCGGTGCCATAGCGGACGGCGCCGAGCTTGGCACTCATGCCGTACTCGGTGACCATCGCGCGGGCGATCTTGGTGGCCTGCTCGATGTCGGACACCGCGCCGGTGGTCGGCTCGCGGAAGACCAGCTCCTCCGCGGCGCGTCCGCCCATCGCGAACACCAGCCTGGCGATCATCTCCGAGCGGGTCATCAGGCCCTTGTCGTCCTCAGGCACAGACATCGCGTGCCCGCCGGTGCGCCCACGGGCCAGGATCGTGACCTTGTAAATCGGGTCGATGTCGGGCATCGCCCATGCCGCCAGCGTGTGCCCGCCCTCGTGGTAGGCCGTGATCTTCTTCTCGTGCTCGCTGATGATGCGGCTCTTGCGTCGCGGACCGCCGACGACCCGGTCGACGGCCTCCTCGAGCGCGGGGCCGGTGATGACCGTGCCGTTTTCCCGCGCGGTGAGCAGCGCGGCCTCGTTGATCACGTTGGCCAGATCAGCGCCGGACATGCCGACGGTGCGCTTGGCCAGCCCGTCGAGGTCCGCGTCGTCGGCGATCGGCTTGCCCTGCGAGTGCACCCTGAACACCGCGCGACGGCCGGCCAGGTCCGGGTTGGATACCGGGATCTGGCGGTCGAAGCGGCCGGGCCGCAGCAGGGCCGGGTCGAGGATGTCCGGCCGGTTGGTGGCCGCGATCAGAATGACGCCCTGGCGCTCGCCGAAGCCGTCCATCTCCACAAGCAGCTGGTTGAGCGTCTGCTCGCGCTCGTCGTGGCCGCCGCCGAGGCCTGCGCCGCGCTGGCGGCCGACCGCGTCGATCTCGTCGACGAAGATGATGCACGGGCTGTTCTGCTTGGCCTGCTCGAACAGGTCGCGCACCCGGGAAGCGCCGACGCCGACGAACATCTCCACGAAGTCCGAGCCGGAGATCGTGAAGAACGGCACACCGGCCTCACCTGCGACGGCGCGGGCAAGCAGCGTCTTGCCGGTGCCTGGCGGGCCGTAGAGCAGCACGCCCTTGGGGATCTTGGCGCCGAGCGCCTGATACCGCGACGGGTTCTGCAGGAAGTCCTTGATCTCGTAGAGTTCCTCGACCGCCTCGTCGACGCCTGCCACGTCAGCGAACGTGGTCTTGGGCATGTCCTTGGACAGCTGCTTGGCGCGCGACTTGCCGAAGCCGAAGCCCATCCGGCCACCGCTCTGCATGCGGGAGAACATCACGAACAGGCCGACGAGCAACAGCAGCGGCAGCAGATAGATGAGCAGCGAGCCGAGCATGCTGCCCTGATTCACGACGGTGTTAGTTTTTGCGCCCTTGGCGTTGAGCGCATCGAACAGCGTCACCCCATATCCGGTGGGGTATTTGGTAATGATCTTGTCGCTGTTCTCGGTGCCGTCGCTGGCGTTCTTCAGCTCAAGCCGCAGCTGCTGCTCGCGGTCGTCGATCTGTGCGCTCTTGACGTTGTCGCTGTTGATCTGGGCCATTGCCACAGAGGTGTCGACGGGCTTATATCCACGGGTGTCGTCGCTGAAATAGAAGAACGACCAGCCCAGCAGCAACACCACGGCAATCGCGGTGAGCGTGCGGATCACATTTTTCCGGTTCATGAGTATTCAGGCCTTCGTCGGCTTCATCTGTATTGGCCGCCTGCGGCCGGTGTCCTTCCAATACGCGCAGCTGGGATAGTTCAGGCTACCGCTAGACCAACGGTCCGCAGTTCCCGACGGCCTGCCGGAGGGAACCGAGGATGTAGTCCGACGGCTTGCCGGAGGGAACCGAGGATGTGGTCCGACGGCCTGCCGGAGGGCCCTTCACGGCCGCACTGGCCTGTGCTTGGGTGAGACCGTGCTCACATCGACCGAGCGGCTAGTCGAGACGAATGGGGTCCAACTTCGAGTCATCGAGGCCGGTGATCGCGGGTCGCCGGTCGTCGTGCTGGCCCACGGCTTCCCCGAGCTGGCCTATTCGTGGCGACATCAGATTCCCGCGCTTGCCGACGCCGGCTATCACGTGCTGGCGCCCGATCAGCGCGGGTACGGCGGATCTTCCAAGCCCGAAGAGGTCGACGCCTACAACGTCGTCGAACTGTCCGCCGACCTCGTCGGCCTGCTCGATGACGTCGGTGCCGAACGTGCGGCGCTCGTCGGCCATGATTGGGGCTCCGTGGTGGCGTGGAATGCGCCGCTGGCACACCCAGACCGCATCGCCGGCGTCGCCGGGTTGAGTGGGCCGCCCGTGCCACGCCCGCCGGTTTCACCGACCCAGATCTGGCGGCGACGGTTCAGTGACAACTTCTTCTACATCCTGTATTTCCAGGAGCCCGGGGTAGCCGACGCCGATTTGTCGCGCGATACCGCGACAACGATGCGGCGGGTGTTCGGTGCCCGGTTGCCCTCGAACGAGGCCGACCAGATAGCGATGTTTGCCCCTGGCCCACGGGGTTACGTCGAGCGACTCCCTGAAGTTGACGCCCTGCCGGAGTGGATCAGCCAGGACGAACTCCACCACTACATCGACGTGTTCACCAGGACCGGTTTCACCGGGCCGCTGAACTGGTATCGCAATTTCGACCGCAACTGGGAGCTATCCGCCAAATTTCCGGCGTCGACCATCACTGTGCCATCACTGTTCATCGCGGGCACCGCGGACCCGGTGCTGATGTTCACGCCTCGCGACCACGCCCGCGAGGTCGCCACTGGCGACTACCGCGAGGTGATGATCGACGGTGCCGGTCACTGGATCCAGCAGGAGCGGCCCGGTGAAGTCAATGAGGTGCTGCTCGACTTCCTGTCTGGATTGGAGCTGTGATGGGGCGTCCGCTCAACTTCGGGGTGTTCATCACGCCGTTTCACCCGGTCGGCCAATCGCCAACCGTCGCACTGGAATACGACCTCGAACGGACAGTGGCGCTGGACCGGCTGGGCTTCGACGAGGCTTGGTTCGGCGAGCATCACTCCGGCGGCTATGAGCTCATCGCGTGCCCCGAGGTGTTCATCGCGGCGGCCGCCGAGCGGACCAAGCACATCCGGCTTGGCACCGGCGTGGTGTCGCTGCCGTATCACCATCCGCTGATGGTCGCCGACAGGTGGGTACTGCTCGACCACTTGACGCGCGGCAGGGTGATGTTCGGCACCGGGCCGGGCGCACTGCCGTCGGACGCCTACATGATGGGCATCGACCCGGTCGAGCAACGACGGATGATGCAGGAGTCGCTCGAGGCCATCCTCGCGTTGTTCCGCGCGGCGCCCGACGAGCGGATCAGCAGACACTCCGACTGGTTCACGCTGCGGGATGCGCAGCTGCACATCCGTCCATACACCTGGCCATACCCCGAAATATCCACGGCGGCAATGATTTCCCCGTCCGGGCCCAGGCTCGCTGGCGCGCTTGGTACGTCTCTGCTTTCACTGTCGATGTCGGTGCCCGGCGGTTACGCCGCGCTGGAGAACACCTGGCAGGTCGTCATGGACCAGGCCGAGAAGTCGGGCCGCGACGAACCGGACCGCAAGGATTGGCGGGTGCTGTCCATCATGCATCTGGCCGACACCCGCGATCAGGCGATCGACGACTGTGTCTACGGACTGCAGGACTTCGCGAACTACTTCGGCGCGGCTGGCTTTGTGCCGCTGTCGAATCCCAGCGACGGCACTGTGGGGACTCAGACGCCGCGCGAGTTCGTCGCCGAGTATGCGGGTAAAGGCAACTCCTGCATCGGCACGCCAGGCGACGCGGTCGCATACATCCAGGACCTTCTCGAAACGTCCGGTGGCTTCGGAACATTGCTGCTGCTGGGCCACGACTGGGCGTCGCCTGCCGCGACCTACCACTCCTACGAACTGTTCGCCCGCGAGGTGATGCCGCACTTCAAGGGACAGCTGACAGCGCCGCGGGCGTCGCACGACTGGGCCAAGGGCATGCGCGACCAACTGCTCGGCCGCGCGGGAGAGGCGATCGTCAAGGCGATTTCGGAACACACCGACGAGATCAAAGAACGGGATCAGACCTGATGCGGGCGGTGGTACTGCGCGACCGCCAGATGGTGTTGCGCGACGACGTGCCCGAGCCGGTTCCCGAATCCGGCCAGGTGCTGGTTCAGGTGACCGCGTGCGGGATCTGCGGCTCCGACCTGCATTTCGCCAAGCACGGCGACACGATGCTCGAACTCGGCCTACAGATGCAGGGCGACTCGAGCGGCGGTCAACAGGTCGATCTGTCCGGCGACGTCTTCATGGGTCACGAGTTCAGTGCAGAGGTGCTCGAAGCCGGGCCGGACACGGACGCGCCCAAGCCCGGCACGGTGGTTACGTCGTTGCCGGTGTTGTTGTCCTCCACCGGTTTCGAACCGATTTTCTCCTCCAACACCACGGTTGGCGGTTACGCCGAGCGGATGTTGTTGTCGGCACCCCTGTTGCTGACGGTGCCGAACGGGCTGGATCCGCGTCACGCCGCCCTCACCGAGCCCATGGCGGTTGGCTTGCACGCGGTCAACAAATCGGGTATCGCTCAAGGCGAGGTGTCCTTGGTGCTCGGCTGTGGACCCATCGGGCTCGCGATCATCGCCGCGCTGCGCCACCGCGGGGTCGAACACATTGTGGCGGCGGACTTTTCGTCGAAGCGCCGCGAGCTCGCCGAAACGATGGGCGCACACGTCACCGTCGATCCAGCCCAAGGTTCGCCGTTCGAATCCGTGAAACCCGCGGTCGTGTTCGAGGCCGTCGGCGTCCCGGGGATCATCAACGATGTGTTCCGGCGGGCGCCCACCGGAAGCCGGCTGGTCGTCGCGGGCGTGTGCATGGAGCCCGACACGGTGATGCCGTTCTTCGGCACCGCCAAGGAAATCAATGTGCAATTCGTGCTCGCGTACGACCCTGCGGAGTTCGCGGAGTCGCTGCGCGCCATCGCCGAAGGCGAGATCGACGTCGGGCCGCTGATCACCGGACAGGTCGGACTCGACGGCGTTGCGCAGGCGTTCGACGAGCTGGCCACGCCCGCCGAGCACTGCAAGATCCTCGTG
>NZ_DASSCY010000282.1:0-26639 GCF_035697385.1 Mycobacterium sp.
TGGCGGCCAGTATGCGGTCATGGGGGAGGTATTTGTCGGCGGTGAGGCGGTCGCCGATGGCGTCGTGACTCGACACGAACTTCAGCGGTGGTATCGGCGGATCTATCCGAACGTGCATGTTCCGAGGGGACGCGATCCGTCACTTCGAGACAGGACCGTTGGTGCTTGGTTGTGGTCGAAACGCAACGGCATCGTCACGGGCGTCGCGGCGTCGGCTTTGCATGGTGCGGAATGGGTGGATGACGACGTCCCGATTGAACTCTTGTGGAACTGCACGCGGCCGCCGAAGGGCATCGTGGTCCGCAACGAGCGGATCGACGTCGACGAACTGACTTGCGTTGGCGAGCTTCGAGTGGCGACTCCCGCTCGCACCGCCTTCGATCTCGGTAGGTATCTCAAGCGCGACAGGGCGATTGCGCGCCTCGACGCCCTCATGCGCGCAAGGCCGTTTTCCATTGAGGACGTCATGTTGCTTGCGAAGCGCTACAAGGGCGCGCGTGGCGTCGCGCAACTCAAAGCCGCATTGCTACTTGTCGACGGTGGGGCTGCCTCGCCGCAGGAGACGCGCCTGCGGTTGTTGTTCATCGACGCCGGTCTCCCAAAACCCACAACGCAGATCCCTGTCTACGACGAGCGGGGCCAGTTCGTGCGGTTCCTCGACATGGGGTGGGAGGACTTCATGGTCGGTGCGGAGTACGACGGCGAGCAACATCGGACCAGCAGAGCGCAATACGTCAAGGATCAGCGTGTCTGGCCGACGCTCGCGCGCCTGGGTTGGCATGTCGTGCGGGCCATCAAAGAGGACAGCGACACGGACCTTGTCAGGCAGGCGTGGGATGCGATGGTCTCGCGCGGTTGGCGTCCCACGTGAAGGTGCCGAAACGGTATTCCAGCAGAGAAAGTTCGAGTAGACCCCTGCTGGAATACAGTTTCGGCGGTTCGATGCCCTTAACGTTGCCGCTGCCGATGTCGGCGTCTGCTGCGAGGATTAATCGACCAACCGCGATGAGTTTCAACGGGTGGGCTGGTCAATATTGATGTCCACCCCGCTACCACGAGGATCGAGCCATGTTCGCCGTCGCCACGCCCGCAACCCTGGGGAGACGGGCGTGCGCGGTACTCGCAGCATCCTCGGCGGCGCTGCACGCCTTCATGCTGACTCACGCGGCGAACCCGGCGATGGCCGTGCTCATGGTCGTGATGGTCGTCGGGTGTCTGTACTGCGCTCGCGACCTATGGCTGCGCGGAACGCTGCGGACCTGGTGCGTCGTCGCGCTGATGAACCTCGCGATGATCGCGCTTCATCTGCCGGCACCCGTGCATCACCACGTGGCGGGTGCGGCGACCGCGCAGCAGCAGTCGACGATCATGGCCCTGGCGACGGGGCTTTCGTTGGCCGAGGTAGGGCTGGCCGCCGGGGTGCTGTGGTTCCGCACCCGTCGTCAGCCCACTTCGGTGCGGTACCACTCGACGAGGTCGCCGTAACCGCAGGATTCGGCCAGGTCCAACTCGCCTTCGCGGTCAACCTCTTCCAGTTCGCGCATCCACTGACGCAACAGCTGCGCTCCTTCGCGGCGCAGGGCATCGTCGCGTTCGGCGTGTAACCGACCCAACCCTCGGATGTACCGATCCGCCAGGGCAAGCCGATGGACCCCGGCAACCACGTCGATCGCCTCACCGGCCCACAGCCGAACGATCCGGCGGTAGGCGGTGAGTTCGTCTGCGGGCAGCCCCGCGCGGTTGAGGGCAGACCGTGCGCCAGCCAGAACCGTGAGGAGGTTTCCGCGCCGCGCCTTGAGGATCTCGCGCGCTTCGAGTAGCCCTTCCGGCAGTGAGATGTGCGAAGGCGGCTCCCCACCAGCCGACGAATGCAGCCCGCGCCCCACGTCGACGTCGGTCCACACTCCGAAACTCTCGAGCCAGAGCGCCAATTCGCCGATGGCCACGTTGAGTTCGGCGCGGTGGTGGTCAAGGTGTGCGCCGTACTTGCCGTGTCCATGAGCGTTCATGAGTCGCGACGCATCCGCGACCGCCGAAGTCAACGCGCCATGGGCAGCCACCAGTACGACGACGTTCTCGCGGGGTGACGAGGTGGCAGCGCTCAAATCGACTCCGTTGGGGTCAAGCGTGGTCGGTGCGAGGCCAGCCTAATAAGTCTCAGCGATAAATCAGTCCGCTGAGTCGCCGAGCCAGGGCGCGTCGCACCGCAGGAACCCGGCCAGCCAGCCCGATAGCGAAGTTGCGGACAGTGCGCACGGCCCGCGGCATTGTGGCCAACCGGGTCAGCCGATCGGTCATCGCCACGACGTCACGGGCGATGGGTCGCCGCGTCGCGCTGTAATCGTCGAGCACGGTGTCGGAAGCGCCGGCGAGAACAGCGCCGAGCGCGTCAGCCAGCGCGACGGCGTCCTGAATGCCCAGGTTCATGCCCTGCCCACCGGCCGGGCTGTGCACGTGCGCGGCGTCGCCGGCCAGTAGCAGCCGCCCCGCGCGATACGTGTCGGCCACTCGATGGTGGATCCGGAAGCGCGAGCCCCACACGACGTCCGTGACGACCATCGCGGCCGCTCCGCGGGTGTCGAGTATCTGCTGAATGAACGCCGCCGTCGGCACCTCTGGAGCGTCGGTCACGGGCGCGACGATGCGGTGGATGTCGCCCGGCAGCGGGGCCACGACGGTCAGACCGGCCTTGGCCCAGAACAGGATTACCTCGTCGACGGGCGCATCGCCGGCCAGCCGCACATCGGCGAGTGTGAACGACTCGTCGTATTCACCACCCTCGAAGCCGATCGCGGCGTGCTCACGCACGGTGCTGCGGATGCCGTCGGCGCCGACCGCATAGCGGGCCCGGATGACATCGCCGTCGTCGAAGACCGCGGTCACACCGTCGCTGTCCTGGCTGAGCGTGGTCAAGATCTTCGGCCGGATCACCGTCCCACCCAGCTCGGTCAGCCGATCGAGCAGCAGCCGTTCGGTGGTCGACTGCGGAACCATCAGCGAGTACGGGTAGGCGGTCGGCAGCACGCTGAAGTCGACAGGGATGAGCGTGCGCTTCCCGTCGCGAATGGTGAACCGCGGCGCCTGCATGCCCTCCTTCACCAGCCGGCGCGCCACGTCGAGGTCTTCGAGCACCTCGAGGGTGCGGGCATTGACGACCGCCGCCCGCGACGTGTTCGCTCCGGCGACCTGCCCATCGACAACCGTGGTGGCGATACCGCGGTTGACCAGCGACACAGCCAGCGTCAAGCCGGTGGGGCCTGCTCCTACGACGAGGACATCGGTGTCATACATGGCGTCTCCTTCTGTCAATGCCAACGCTTGTTGGCATTGACTATGCGCGTCGGCAGTCGCAATGTCAACGCGTGTTGGCATACACTTGTTGGCATGCGTAGATCCTCGGTCGAAACCAAGGCGGTGATCCTGGCCGCGGCGCGGGAGCGATTCGCCGCATCGGGCTATGAACGGGCCACCATCCGCGCGATCGCCGCGGACGCGAACATTGATCCGTCGATGGTGATGCGGTACTTCGGCAACAAGGACCAACTGTTCGCCGCTGCGGCCGACTTCGATCTGGCGATCCCGGACATGTTCGATGTCGGCCGGGATCAGCTCGGTGCCCGCCTCGTTTCACACTTCGTGAACCGATGGGAACGCGACGAGGCGCTGATCGTCCTGCTGCGATCCGGTGCCACGAATACCGAAGCGGCGCAACGGATGCGGGAGATCTTCTCTGCGCAGCTGCTGCCGGTGCTCGCGAAAGTGAATCCCGCTGAGCCGCAGCGCCGGGCGGGCCTGATCGCGACGCAGGTCCTCGGTCTGGCGTTGTGCCGCTATGTGCTGCGGCTACCACCAGTTGTCGAGATGTCGCACGACGAGATCGTGGGTTGGCTCGGCCCGACCGTTCAGCGCTATCTGGAGGCACCGGAATAATTGGCGGCGATGTGGACTCCGACGCTCGTCCTGATCGCCATCACCACACTCGCGGCCTGCGTCACGCTCGGCGGTGGCCTCTACGAATACCTCGTGATCGACCCGTTCTGGCCCAAGCGACCCGGCATCATCCAGTCCCGCAACGGCGGCGTCTCACGCGCCCGGTTCTGGATACCGGCTCATATCGCGTTCGAGGCGCTGCTCATTGTTTCGCTGATCGCGGCGTGGAGCGATGCCGATGTGCGGCTTGCGCTGCTGGTTGCGCTCGTCAGCCACACCGTGATGCGGGTGTGGTCGCTGGTCGACTTCGTTCCCAAGGCACTGGCGTTCGAGAAGGCGGACCCCGCGAGGGTCGACGAGGCCGCCGCGGTCCGATGGACCCGTCGCAGCCTGTTGCGGCTGCCGCTGGACCTGATCACATGCGCGGCGATGTTGGCTGCGTTGGCCACCGCGTAGCGGGTATAGAACTGCCATGACGATCTCGACCGGCGACGTTCGTGAACTGCTGGAGACCGAGGCGCCCAATGCTGTGCTGGTCTTGGTGGAAGGCCGCACGGCGGTCATCGGCGCGGGACAGCTTGCCTCCGAGCAGTATCGAGGGGCACTTGAAGTGATCTCCCGTGACGACCTGATCAGACGACTGGGCGGCACCGAACCGTCGGCGCATGAACTCGCCGAGCAGGCGGCGATTCTCGACTCCGCCGTCTCCGAGATGGGCGGATAGTCACCCGCTAGGCCTCGATCTCGCCGGCGACCTTTCGCTCGATGCTGGCCCGCGTCGCGGCGGGCAACACGATCAGCCCGTCGAGTTCCTTCTGCGCCCGCGCGTACGCGTTCTGACGTTCCTGCGGTGTGGCCCCGTCGTTCGACGCCAGGCGCAACAGGTGCTGTGCCCGTGCCAGACGCTCCTGCGCCTCGGCCGAGAAGTCGCTGCGGCGCCGCCGAACGGCCTCGGCCTCGGCGATGTCGAACGCGGCGACGTATTCGCCGACGGCGTCGCGATATTCGAGTTGGGCATTGCGGTCGCCGAGGATGTCGTCGACGTTGTCCGGCCGTAGCCAGTCCGCGTGGCTCCTGGCCTTGTGAAAGGCGATGGTCAGCGGGTCCCGCATATCGGTCATCAGCGGAAAGTCGAGCAGCTTGGCGATGTCGATCTCGTAGTCGAGCCAGCGCGCATCGGTGCGATCGTGGCGCTCGAGCACCTTGGTCATCTCCCGCCGGTACGCCGCCTCGTTGTTGCGGGCCCGGCCCGACGCCTCAGCGAGCGCGACCTTGGTCTGCTGCTTGATGCGATACCGCTCGAGTCGGCGCTGGGCACGCCGCTCATTGGCCACAGCCACCGCCCGGACGGCACCGCCGATCGCGCCCATGAAAGGGAAGATCAGCCACCAGAAGTGGCCCGCGAACTCAAAGAGAGGCGCCACAAGGCCAGAATGCCATCAGCTGGCGTGCAGTGCGGAAACCGCTGATGCGATGAGGTCCGCGACCGCGTCCGGCGCGGTGAGCATGCGCAGGTGGTCCCAATTTCGGCGGGCCACCCACCAGCCGAGCCGCTCGGCTTCGTCGGCCGTGCCGTCGTAGGGCGCGCTGAATCGCAAGTACGCGCACCGCAGCGTGTCCCAGCTACGGGTAAGAGGCGCGCGCTCCAAGAAGTAGGCCAGCGGCAGTCGCGGGACCTCGGTGAGGAATTGGCGCCGGATGTTCGCGTCGGGGACCAACTCGTCGAGCGCATTGGCCGGGAACCATTCGTTCCACGGTGGTAGCCGCCCAGCGTCGGCGATGTCGAGCAATTGCTCGCGCAGCGGAACAGGAGCCACTTCGAACCAGCTCCGTCCGGGATGAGGAAGGTGCGCGTCGACGAAGACGGCCGCGACCGTTCGGCTGCTGACCGCGTCGGCGATCACGGAAAGCAGGGGCCCGGCGGCACTGTGCCCGATCAGAACGAGCGAATCGTCATCGACGGCTTCGGTGGCCGCCCTTGCCAGCTTCGCGTAGTACGGCGGACCGGACGTCGTGACGCCCGTGAGGTCGGGTACCAGGCAGCGAAAACCCTTGCCGCACAGCACATCAGCGGTAGCCGACCATGTCGTCGGCCCGACCACGGGACTGTGGACGAATAGCAGCGTCGGGCTCACAGGCCGATCCGCCGGTAGCGCATGAGCCGGGCGGCCAGCCGCTGGTCGTCGGGAACCGAACCCAGCCCGTGCAGTTCGTTTGCGATGGTGGCCGACAGTCGCTGGGTGAACTCCATCGGCTCGTCGGCCGCGTCCGGACGTTCTGGCACTATCGCATCGACGATGCCGTTACGCAACAGGTCAGCCGACCGAATGCCTTGCGCCGCAGCGAGTTCCGGGGCATGGTGAACGTCGCGAAACACGATGGCGCTTGCGCCTTCCGGTGGCAGCGGGGCCAGCCACCCGTGCAGCGCAGCCAGCACGCGGTCGGCGGGCACCATCGCCAGCGCCGGTCCGCCGCTGCCCTGACCGAGCAGAACCGAGACCGTCGGGGTGTCCAGCGTGACGAGCTCGGCCAGGCAGCGGGCGATCTCACCTGCCAGGCCACCCTGCTCGGCCTCGGCGGTCAGCGCCGGCCCGGCGGTGTCGATCACCAGCACAAGGGGCAGCCGAAGCCCCGCCGCCAATGCCATCCCGCGACGAGCTTCCCGCAACGCCGCCGGACCCACCATCCCTCCGACGACGCGCTGCTGGCCCAGCACCACGGCCGGCTGACCACCGAAGCGGGCCAGCGCCAGCACCGTGGTGGCGGCCTCACCGCGGCCGGTGCCGGAGAGCAGCACCCGCTCCGTCGTACCGTGCCGCAGCAGATATCCGACACCGGGCCGATCGGGACGACGCGACGCCTCGACCGACGCCCAGGCCGGCACATCTGGCAACGGCTCTTCCTGTGGCGGCGGTGGTGGCGGTCCCGGCGGATCGGCGACCACCTTCAAGGTGCGATCAATCGTCGAGCGCAGCGCGTCGAGTGGAACCACGCCGTCGATGACGCCGTGGCGTTGCAGATTCTCGGCGGTCTGAATGCCCGCGGGGAACGGCTCGCCGTAGAGGTGTTCGTAGACCCGAGGGCCGAGAAATCCCACGAGTGCACCCGGCTCGGCGGCGGTGACGTGGCCAAGCGATCCCCAGGAGGCGAACACCCCGCCGGTCGTGGGATGCCGCAGGTAGACCAGGTACGGCAGGTGTGCTCGTTTGTGCAGCTCGACGGCCGCGGCGATCTTGACCATCTGCAGGAATGCGACGGTGCCCTCCTGCATGCGGGTGCCTCCGGAACTCGGCGACGCCAGCAGCGGCAGCCCGTCGGCCGTGGCCCGCGCAACGGCGGCGGTGATCCGCTCGGCGGCGGCCACCCCGATCGAGCCGGCCAGGAAATCGAACTCGCAGGCCACCATCGCGACTCGCCGGCCGAACACCGTGCCTTCGCCGGTCAGCACGGATTCGTCGAGGCCGGTTGCGGTGCGCGCCGCAGCCAAATCGCGGAGGTACGCCTCATCAGCCGCAACCGGCAGAGGGGGCGCGTCCCAGCTAATAAACGATCCGTCGTCCAGCACAGCGTCGCGCAGCGCCAGGGCGCCGATCCGGCTCACAGGAAGACCCTAATAGGGTGTCGAACAACTGGCTGCGGTTGAGTCTCGTGAGTAGTAGGGCGTTTTGGCTGAGGTAGACGAAGCCTGCGTGCGCGGCGGGCGTTACTTCGAAGTGCCGGTCTATGCGGCGGCAGTGGTTGATCCGGCTGTTGGTGCGTTCGACGACTCAGCGGCGGGGTTGAACGATGAAACCGCAGCCGGTTTCGGCCCGGACACGACGTCCACGGTGACGACCGCGGCGATCAGCACACCGACGCTGTCAACGAGCACGTGGCGCTTGATGCCGTCGACCTTCTTGGCCCCGTCGATGGTGGTCGAGGAATCCGACACGTAGTGGCTGGTCAGCGTGTTGTCGGTGTCGTGTGCGACGCTGATCGTCCGATGGCTCGGCATACCACATTCCGGTTCTGCCTCGACCCGACGGTCGAGCAATACGAGGTGTTGGCCCGGCATGCCGGAGCGGCCCGGTTCGCGTTCAACCAGTGCCTGCGGATCGTGAAAACCGCGCTCACCCACCGCACGACCGATCCCGGCGCCCAGGTGCCGTGGACGGGTTTTGATCTGATCAACACGTTCAATGCGTGGAAGAAAACCGAGGCCGCCGGCCGGGTCTTCACTGTCGATGCCCACGGCGTGGCCGACATCATGGTGACCGGGCTGTCGTGGCGGCGCCAGGTGTGTCAGCAGGTGTTCGAGGAAGCCGCTGTCGACCTCGGTAGAGGTTTGACCGCGTGGTCGGATTCCCGATCGGGCAAGCGCAAAGGCCGCCGGGTTGGGTTCCCCCGTTTCAAGAAGAAGACCGAGGCTATTGCGTCGTTTCGGCTGCGCAACAAGCACCCCAAGGGCAAACCCGCCGCGATCCGATTCGGGGATAACGACCGGCCCCGGTCGGTCACGCTGCCTGGCATCGGGGTGATCAGGGTGCGTGACGACACCCGCCGGTTGCGGCGCATGCTCGCCAAGGACCGGGCGAAAATCCTGTTCGCCACCATCAGCCATCACGGTGACCGGTGGTGGCTGGCGCTGAATGTCCAGGCCGCCGAGCTACACGCCAACAGTCAGCACCGCCCCAATGATGACGACGGCTGGGTGGGGGTGGATCGGGGGCTGTCGGTGTTTATGGTTGCCGCCACCGTCGACGGCACTGAGGTCGCCCGCATCAGCGATGCGCCCAAAGCGCTGGCCGCCGGACTCAAACGGCAGCGACGGTTGGCCAAGTCGTTGTCGCGCAAGAAGAAAGGATCACAGCACCGTAAGGAAGCCGCTACCCGGCTGGGGCGGCATCATCACCGTGTGGCAAATGTGCGCCGCCATTTCCTGCACCAGGTATCGGGCGAGCTGGTCAAGACCCACGACCGGCTCGTCATCGAGAACCTCAACGTGACGGGAATGCTGGCCAATCACCGCCTGGCCCACGCCATTTCTGATGCCGCCTGGTCGCAGTTCGCCCGACTGCTCACCTACAAGCAGGCGTGGCGCGGCGGTCAGCTCGTCGAAGCCGACCGCTGGTATCCCTCGACCCGCCTGTGCCCCCAATGCGGGGCCCTCAACAGTGAGATGACGCTGGCGGATCGGGTGTTCACCTGTGGATGCGGGCATATCGCCGACAGAGACACCAACGCCGCGACCAATCTGGCCCGTTGGGGCCAGACCCATCACGACCCCCATCGATCCCCGGACCCCCAAGCAGCAGGCCGGGCCACCAATGCCCGCCGACGGGACGGCGCTGACCAACACCCTCGTGTTGGTGAAACCAGCCCGGATGACGTGGGAACCGACGTTCACACCGCACCCGCGGCCTGAACCGACGAACGCCCGAGAAGGGCGGTGACGAACACTCAGTCGAGTTGTTCGACACGCTTTAATAGTGTGGTCGCCATGATTGGTGTGACCCGCGACGGCCACGTGACCACCCTTGAGATGCAGCGCGTCGAGCGACGCAACGCGCTGAACGGCGAGCTCGTCGACAGCCTGCGTGAGGCGGTCGAGAAGGCCGCGGCCGAGGACGTCCGCGCGATCGTCCTGACAGGCCAGGGTTCGGTGTTCAGCGCGGGCGCGGACCTGTCCGACGCCCAAGGGGTGGCCGACGAACTGCCCGACAAGGCCAAGGCATTGAATCTGGCCATCGACAAAGCGCCCGTCCCGGTCATCGGTGCGATCAACGGACCCGCGATCGGCGCCGGCGTCATCCTCTCGATGATCTGCGATCTGCGGGTCGTCGCGCCCGAGGCGTATTTCCAGTTCCCCGTCGCGAAATATGGTCTGGCGCTGGATAATTGGAGCATTCGCCGGTTGACGTCGCTGGTTGGTGCCGGCCGGGCCAGAGGAATGCTGCTTGCCGCGGAACGGCTAACCGCCGACGTCGCGCTGCAAACCGGAATGGCGAACCGTATTGGAACACTGGCCGACGCACAAGCATGGGCCGCAGAGCTCGCGGGTTACGCCCCGCTCGCCATGCAGCACGCGAAACGGGTGCTCAACGACGACGGCGCCTACGAAGAGCCATGGCCCGAGCACCAGGAATTGTTTGACAAGGCCTGGAGCAGTCAAGACGTCATCGAGGCACAGGTGGCGCGCATCGAAAAGCGTCCACCGAAGTTTCAAGGAGCCTGACGATGGTCCGAGCAGCGCTGCGCCTCGGCTTCGGCACGGCCTCACTGCTGGCCGGCGGCTGGCTGCTGCGCGGGCTGCGCGGTGCACCCGCGGCGCTTGGCGCTTCGCCCGCCGAGATCCGGGCCGTGGCGCAGCGCTCCCCGAACTATCAGGACGGGGTGTTCGTCAACATCGATCCGGCCGCGACGGTCAGTCTGGACCGCGAACAGCAATGGCTGCTGGTCCGCGAACTCGTCGGGTTACGTGACGCCACCAGGCCGCAGGGACCGATTCCGCTGGCGGCCTCCGCACCAACGGACGCCGCCCCGGCGCGACTGTCGGTGTGCTGGTACGGACACTCCACCGCGCTGGTTGAGATCGACGGCTATCGCGTTCTCGCCGACCCGGTGTGGAGTCGACGGGTCTCGCCGTCGCACACGGTCGGCCCGCAGCGCATGCACGAGGTGCCCGTTCCGCTCGAGGCACTGCCCGCCGTCGACGCGGTACTGATCAGCCACGACCACTACGACCACCTCGAAATGGAGACGATCACCGGCCTGGCCAGAACCCAGCGAGCGCCGTTCTTCGTCCCGCTCGGGGTCGGCGCGCACCTGCGCAAGTGGGGGATACCGCAGAGCCGCATCGTCGAGCTCGACTGGCACGAGAGCAGCCAGGTCGGCGAGCTGACGTTGGTCTGCACCCCGGCCCGGCACTTCTCCGGCCGGTTGTTCTCCCGCAACACCACGCTGTGGGCGTCGTGGGTGATCGCCGGTCCGCGGCATCGCGCGTTCTTCGGCGGCGACACCGGCTACACCAAGAGCTTCGCCGAAATCGGCGCGGAGCATGGACCTTTCGACCTCACGCTGCTGCCGATCGGGGCGTATCACCCAGCGTGGCCGGACATCCACATGAACCCCGAAGACGCGATCCGGGCTCACCTCGATGTCGCCGAGGCCGACTCGGGCTTGCTGGTACCGATTCACTGGGCGACATTCCGGCTCGCGCCGCACCCGTGGTCGGAGCCGGTCGAACGGCTCCTCGCCGCCGCCGATCCGGCGGGCGTCAATGTCGTGGTGCCACGACCCGGACAGCGGGTGGACCCGTCTGCGCCGTCGACCTTCGATCCGTGGTGGCAGTTCTAATTCAGGACGCGGCGAGCTGTGACAATCCAGGCGCGCGAGTCGAAATACACGCCGCCGTCGGTGGTGTGGGCGTCGAGGGTGGCGCGTAGCCGCGTACGCGCTTGCTCGGCCTCCTCGGCGTCGAGGTCGGCAAGCAGGTCTTTGAATTTCAGTTGGTGGAGCACGGCATCGAAGGCGGCGGCGCCGTCCGGCCCGTAGTAGACGGGCTCGTGCACGTCGGTGAAGCTGACGTCCGCGAAGCCAGCCGCGGTCAGGATGCCTTCCGTGGCGGTCGGGTCGGCGAGTGAGAACGCGTTCGGACCGCTGGTTGGGGCTGCAGCGGCAGTGAGGGTCTCGCGGATTGCGGTGGCCCACTCGTTGCGGTCGCGCTCATGCCAGACCAGCATCACCAGGCGCGCCTCGGGGCGCAGAGCGCGCCCGATATTGGTGAACGCGGCGACCAGGTCGGCGAAGAACATCGTTCCGAACCTGCTGATACAGAGGTCGAAACTCGTTGGGGGAAAGCGGTGAACCTGCGCGTCCGCCTGCTGGTAGGTGATGTTGGTCAGGCCCTGTTCGTCGCTGACCTGACGGGCCCGTTCGAGCATCGGGGCGGAGACGTCGACACCTAGCGCGCTTCCATGGACGGCGGTGCGAGCGGCCTCGCGCGTGGACTGGCCTGTGCCACAGCCGATGTCGAGCACACGGTCACGAGAGCCGACGCGCGCAGCGGCGCGGAAGCGTTCGTTGTGCAGGCGCAGTTCCGCGTCGTAGTCAAACATGTCGGCCATCAGATCGGGCCGTCGCGGAGAACGCCTCGAACCTGGTCCAGCGTCACTGATTCCGGCGCGAACTCCGCCAGCCACCACGTGGCGCCCGCCTTGGCGTAGGGCGCCGGATCCGCGCCGGGTGGGAGAGGGGCGGCGATGTCGTACCGGGTCATCTTTCGCTCGCGGAGACCAGTGATGGTGCTGACGACGTCGGCGAGCTGGTCCGGGTGTTCGAGATTGACCGGGAAGAATCCGTCGTGCCGGGCGGCGCGCCGCAACGGTTTGACGCTCCCGGGAAGTCCTGCGGCCCACACTGGCACGCCCGGGCGCTGAACCGGTGTGGGAAGGAAGGAGATGCCGTCGACGGTGTAGTGCGGGCGGTGATGGTGCACCGGCATACCCGACCACGCCGCGGCGAGAATCTCCAGCGACTCGTCGAGCATCTGCGCCCGCCGCCGATCGTCGAGTTCCTCGCCGGTCGCGGACAACTCGTCGGCGAAGCGATTGCTGCCGAGACCCACGCCGAGCGTGAGGCGGCCGCCGCTGAGCCGGTCCAGCGTCGCGGTCTCCCTGGCGACTTTGGCCGGCCTGCGGCGGGCGAGGGGTGTGACCATGGGGCCGAACCGCAGGCGTTCGGTGGCGGTGGCGATCGCGGCCAGCGTGATCCACGGATCGGCCACCTGCTGGACCGGCTCCCGCCAGCGCACGTGGTCCCATACGAACACGCCGTGCCAGCCGGCCTCCTCCGCCTCGGCGGCCAGACGTGCGACCACCACCGGGTCGGCGAGCTCGTCGAAGATGGGCAGCCAGAGCGCCGACTGCAGCTTGTCGCCGTTCGAAAGTTGTTCGGTCATGGATGCGACGCTAGGGGCTGGCGGTACATCGGGAAAAGCGATAGTTTTCGATCAAGTTGATCGTGGTAGGCGATGTTATCGCCTATCGTAGGCTCATGTCGGACGTCGAACTAAGGCATCTCACCACGATGGTCGCTGTTGCCGATGAGGGCTCGTTCGGGCGGGCCGGCGCGCGGCTTGGATACACCCAGTCGACGGTGAGTCAGCAGATCGCGGCGTTGGAGAAAGCCGTCGGAGGTGCCGTGTTCGATCGGCCGGGCGGGCCGAAACCGGTGCGGATCACCCCACTCGGCACGGTGGTGCTGGCACACGGGCGCGATCTCCTGGAGAAGGCCCAGGCGATGGCCGCAGCCGTCGACCGGTTCAAGGCCGGCGACGGCCGGGTCGACATCGGCACCTTCCAGAGCGTGTCCAACACGATCCTGCCGCTGGTCGTACGCGGGCTTCGAGACGAGCACCCCGGCTGCGACATCAGGCTCTTCGAGGAGGAGACCGATCAGCCGCAAGTCGATGAGCTCGACCTGATGTTCTTCGACGGCCGCGTCGACGGCGATGTCGAACATCGCAAACTGCTCGACGATCCGTACGTGTTGGTGGCCCGCCGCGGCAGCTTCCCCGACGGTCCGGTTCGCCCGGCCCAACTCGACGGCGCACCGATGGTGGCGCACCCGCCGATCTGCGACCAGGCCCGGATGGAGCAGGCGCTCGCACGACGCGGCGTTCGGCCGCACATCGTGTTCCGCACCGCGGGCAACGAATCCGTGCTTTCGATGGTGCGCGCCGGCATGGGTTCGGCGATCCTGCCGCAACTCGCGGTCCACGGCGCCGACGTCAGCGCCGATGGGTCGTTGTGCGTCCACGAGCTCAAGCCGGAACTCCCGCCACGCGAGGTCTTCCTGCTGTGGCGGGCAAATAGAACTCATTCCCCACTCGCGGCGCGGGCGATCGAGATCGCCGTGGAAGTCGCAGGCAAGATCGCCGGCGTCGACGGCTAGGACGCTCGCGCTCAGCCGGCGCTGCCATCTCGGGGATGGTGTCGACGTGAATCGTTATCGCATTCGCGGCTCACATCAGGAAGGTTGCCGGTGCTGATGTGACGGATGGGGTCAGGCGGGTAGATGCCGGCAGGGGCCGAGGCAATCCTCGCGGCGCAGGCTTCGTATGACGCGTCCCGGTGACTTTGAACCGTTACGGTGCACCCATGAGCGCACTGACCAGGGCAGTCGTTGTTGCCGCACTGCTGACTTTGGCGGTGGGCTGCGCGTCGGAATCGGCTGAGCCCGCGCAGCCGTCGTCTGCCGCCCCGGCACTGTCCGACGTGCCACCTCCCCTGGTGCCCGCGATGCCGCTGCCCGAGAACGCCGTCGAGAACGCGGTGGCGAAACTCGACGGCATCGCCGAGGAGTTGATGCGCGAATCCGGAATCCCCGGCCTGGCCGTCGCGGTCGTACATGAGGGAAAGACGGTGTACGCGAAGGGTTTCGGCGTCAAGGACGTACGCAATGGCCAGAAGGTAGATCCCGACACGGTGTTTCAGCTGGCGTCGCTGTCCAAACCGCTGAGCGCGACGGTGGTGGCCCACCAAGTCGGCGTGAAC
Organism: Mycobacterium sp.; assembly: GCF_035697385.1. Lineage (GTDB taxonomy): Bacteria > Actinomycetota > Actinomycetes > Mycobacteriales > Mycobacteriaceae > Mycobacterium. Next base: position 14,466 of record NZ_DASSCY010000282.1, read on the forward strand.
GCGATCGGCTGGGACACGCCCATAGTGGAGAAGCTGCCCTGGTTCGCATTGTCCGATCCAGTGGTGACCAGGATGGTCACCGTCGGCGATATGTTCTCGCACCGTTCCGGCTTGCCCGACCACGCAGGCGACGAACTCGAGGACCTCGGCTATGACCGCCGCTACGTGCTCGAACGGTTACGGCAATTGCCGCTGGATCCGTTCCGAATCTCCTACGCGTACACGAACTTCGGGCTGACCGCCGGTGCCGAGGCGGTAGCGGTCGGCGCCGGGAAATCATGGGAAGACCTCAGCGACGAGGTCTTGCTCGACCCCCTCGGCATGTCGTCGACCAGCTACCGCTTCGCCGACTACGAGGCCCGTCCGAACCGCGCGATCGGCCACATCCATATCGACGGCCGCTACGAGCCGCTCTACATCCGCGACCCTGCGCCGGAGTCCCCGGCGGGAGGCGTCAGTTCGTCCGTGAACGACATGACGCACTGGCTGGCCATGATGCTTGCCGACGGACAACACGACGGCAAACAGATCGTCGACGCCAAGGCGCTGTTGCCCGCCGTCACCCCGCAAATCGTGTCCAGCCGGGCCACGGAGCCGGCGATGCGCTCGGGCTTCTACGGCTTCGGCTTCAACGTCGGACCGACATCGGCGGCCCGCATGGAGCTCAGCCATTCCGGAGCTTTCGAACTTGGCTCGGGAACGAACTTTGTCATCCTGCCGTCTGCTGACGTGGCGATCGTCGCACTGACCAATGCGACGCCTTCTGGGGTGCCGGAAGCGCTCAACGCCGAGTTCGCCGATCTGGTCCAGTTCGGTGAGGTCCGTCAGGACTGGCTCAAGTTGTATCAGCAGTTGATGATGCCGATGGAAGACCCTGTCGGTGCGCTCGTCGGGCAGCAGCCGCCTCCCAATCCCGCACCGGCTGCGCCGCTTTCGTCGTACATCGGGACGTACAACAACGACTATTGGGGGCCGGCGCGCGTCACCGAGAAGGAGGGCAAGCTGCAGCTCGCCCTGGGGACCAAGCTGAACGTGCCGCTCACCCATTGGGACGGCAATGTCTTCACCTTCAGCTTCGTCACCGAAAACGCGCCGCCAGGAACGATTTCAAAGGCCACCTTCGACGGTGGCAAGCTGACGCTGGAGTACTACGACGACTTCGACAAGGGGACGTTCATCAAATGACCACCGTCGTCGCTATTGGGCTCACCGATGCCGAGGTGGCCCAGCGGGTCGCCGAAGGCAAGACCAACGACGTGCCGACCCGCGCGGCGCGCAGCGTTTCCGACATCGTCCGGGCCAACGTTTTCACCCGTATCAACGCCATCCTCGGTGTGCTGTTGATCATCGTGCTGTCCACCGGTTCGGTGATCAACGGCGCATTCGGATTGCTGATCATCGCCAACAGCGCGATCGGCATCATCCAGGAGTTGCGGGCGAAGCAGACACTCGACAAACTGGCCATCGTCGGGCAGACGAAACCGTTGGTGCGCAGGCAATCCGGCGTTGTCGCCGTGGCGCCTAGCGAGGTGGTCCTCGACGACATCATCGAACTGGGACCTGGCGACCAGATCGTCGTCGACGGCGAAGTGGTCGAGGACGCCAACCTCGAGGTCGACGAATCACTGCTCACCGGTGAGGCCGACCCGATCGCGAAAGACCCCGGCGATCAGGTGATGTCGGGCAGTTTCGTGGTGGCTGGCAGCGGGGCGTACCGGGCCACCAAGGTGGGCCGCGAAGCGTACGCGGCCAAGCTGGCCGAGGAAGCCAGCAAGTTCACGCTGGTGAATTCCGAACTGCGCAGCGGCATCAACAAGATCCTGCAGTTCATCACCTATCTGCTGATTCCCGGCGGCCTGCTGATCATCTACACGCAGCTGTTCACCACCGACGCGGGCTGGCGCGAGTCGGTGCTGCGGATGGTGGGCGCACTGGTGCCGATGGTGCCGGAGGGTCTGGTGCTGATGACGTCGATCGCGTTCGCGGTCGGCGTGATCCGGCTAGGACGACGACAGTGCCTGGTGAACGAACTGCCTGCGATCGAGGGGCTGGCCCGCGTCGATGTGGTGTGCGCCGACAAGACTGGCACGCTGACCGAAAACGGTATGCGGGTAAGCGATCTCAAGCCACTAGGCGAGGCCGCCATCGGCGATATCCTGGCCCAGCTGGCCGCCGATGACGCGAGGCCGAACGCCAGCATGGCCGCGATCGCCGAGGCCTACAAGATGCCGCCCGGCTGGACTCCGGTCGCGACGGCGCCGTTCAAATCCGCAACCAAGTGGAGCGGCGCTTCTTACGGTGAGCACGGCAACTGGGTGATCGGCGCTCCCGACGTGCTTCTTGCGCCGGGCTCACCGATCGCCGAGCAGGCCGAGCAGATCGGCTCGCTGGGTCTGCGGGTGCTGCTCCTCGGCTCCTGCGATCTGCCCGTCGATCACACTGACGCACCGGGTCACGTCACGCCTGCCGCGCTGGTGGTGCTCGAGCAGCGGATCCGTCCCGACGCCCGCGACACTCTGGATTACTTTGCCTCGCAAAAGGTTTCGATCAAGGTGATCTCGGGCGATAACGCGGTGTCGGTGGGTGCGGTGGCCGGCTCGTTGGGACTCGAGGGTCAGACACTCGACGCCCGCCAGCTGCCCGGCGAGCCCGAGGAGCTTGCCGACACTCTCGAGGAGTACACGACGTTCGGCCGGGTACGGCCCGACCAGAAGCGTGCGATGGTGCATGCCTTGCAGTCGCGCGGGCACACAGTCGCGATGACCGGCGACGGCGTCAACGACGTGCTGGCGCTCAAGGATGCCGACATCGGCGTGGCGATGGGGTCGGGTAGCTCGGCGTCGCGGGCGGTGGCACAGATCGTGTTGCTGGACAACAAGTTCGCGACACTGCCATTCGTCGTTGGCGAGGGCCGCCGGGTGATCGGCAACATCGAACGGGTCTCCAACCTGTTCCTGACCAAGACCGTGTACTCCGTGCTGCTGGCCATCCTCGTGGGGTTCGCAGGCTTGGCGTCCAAGCTGTTCGGCACGGATCCCTTGCTGTTTCCGTTCCAGCCCATCCACGTCACGATCGCGGCGTGGTTCACCATCGGAATTCCCGCGTTCGTCCTGTCGCTGGCGCCCAACAACGAGCGGGCGCATCCCGGTTTCGTGCGCCGGGTGATGACGTCGGCGCTGCCGTCGGGTTTGGTGGTCGGCGTCGCGACGTTCACGTCGTATCTGGTGGCTTACCAGGGCCGCGAGGCCACACCGATCGAGCAGACGCAGGCGTCGACCGCAGCGCTGATCACACTGCTGGTGACCGGCGTGTGGGTGCTGGCCGTCGTGGCCAGGCCCTATCAGTGGTGGCGGGTGGTGTTGGTCGCCGTATCGGGTCTGGCCTATGTGGTGATTTTCAGCATTCCGCTGGCGCGCGAGTTGTTCATGTTGGATGTGTCCAATGTGACGATCGCGTCAATGTCGTTGGGTATCGGCCTGATCGGAGCCGCGGCCATCGAGGTGACTTGGTGGGTACAAGGGGCGATTCTCGGAGAGCGCCGACGATTGTGGAGCCAGCTGTAGGGTAGGCATATGGCATTCGTAGACAAGATCAAGAATCTGCTCTCGAAGAACGCCGACAAGGTGGACACCGCGATCGACAAGGCCGGCGACATAGTCGACCAGAAGACGCAGGGTAAGTACACCCAGCACGTCGACAAGGTGCAGGACGCCGCCAAGAAGGCCGTCGACAAGAGCAACCCGCAGAACCCCTGACGCATGGCCAAACTCTCCGTCTCCGTCGACGTTCCGATTCCGCCGGAGAAGGCTTGGGCCTGCGCTTCTGACCTTTCCCGCTACAAGGAATGGCTCTCGATTCATCGGGTGTGGCGATCCAAGCTGCCCGAGAACCTGGAGAAGGGCACGGTGGTCGAATCCATCGTCGAGGTCAAGGGCATGCCGAATCGGATCAAGTGGACCATCGTCCACTTCAAGCCGCCCGAGGCGATGACGCTCGACGGCGAAGGCAGGGGCGGCGTCAAGGTCAAACTCCTCGGCAAGGTCAGCCCCGCCGGGCAGGGGTCAACCGTCACGTTCGACGTACACCTGGGCGGCCCAGCGTTATTCGGGCCGATCGGCATGGTGGTCGCCGGCGCCCTGAAGGGCGACATCCGGGAGTCGTTGAACCGCTTCAAGTCCGTGTTCGGCCCGGCCGTCTAGCGCATGCGGTTCGAACGCGCCGTGCCCGTGCTCAGGGTCTTCGACCAGGCCAAGGCCGAGGAGTTCTACATCGGCTATCTCGGCTTCGCCACGGATTGGGAACATCGGTTCGAACCGGACTCCCCACGGTATGCCCAGATCAGCCGGTCCGAGCTGAGCATCCACCTCTCAGAGCACCACCGTGACGGCACGCCTGGCAGGGTGGTGTTTCTGCCGATGCAGGGGATCCGCGAATTCCACGCCGAACTCACCGAGCGAAACTACCAATACGCCAGGCCCGGACTACAAGACGAGCCATGGGGTCTCACGGTGGTTCCTCGGCGTCGAAGCGACGAAGATTGCGGACGTTTGGGTCCTCAGCGAGCAGGAAAGAAAGTGCGGTCGATCCTGTTCTAGGAAGTCCCAATCCGATCAGAGGACTCTCGAGTACCTCATCGTCGATCTCGGGGTGTCTTCGGTACCAGGCTTCGACCTGCAGACGCTGCTTCAGCAGACCCAAGACGCGGTCGCGAAGCGCGTATTCGCCGATTGCGTTCAGCTGTGGCTCATTTCGCACACGGCGAACTCCGCATCGAGTGCAGTGCGCACCCACCTGCGACGGCGTCTGCCGCGTACTTGCATCACCGTGTGATCTTTGAGTACTTTTGCTGATTGAAGTCAATAAGTCGCTGTGGATATTGGTCGCGGCAGATGCCGCCGGGGTTCAGGTCGTGAAGACGGGCAAACTGTCCCAGCCCCGCACAATCGAGGTGGAGGCCAGGCGCGCGTTGACGATGTCGACCTCCCACTCAGGGAAGCGCTTGAGGATCTCTTCGATGGCGATCTTCGCCTCCAGGCGAGCCAGGGCCGAGCCCAGGCAGTAGTGGGTTCCCACGCCGAAGGCAATGTGCGAGCGCACTTTTCGATGGATGTCGAAAACATCGCCATTCGGAAATTGGCGAGGGTCGCGGTTGGCGGCTCCGATGATCAGCAGAAGGGCGCTGCCTGCCGGCACCGTCTGCCCGTGGAATTCGACGTCACGGGTCACATACCGCGCCAGGTGAGGGGCTGGCGGTTCGTAGCGGAGGAGTTCCTCGACGGCACCAGGGATCAAACCAGGATCGTCGACCAATTGCTGCCGTTGGTCGGGATGTTCGGCCAGAACCTTGCCGGCCCAACCGATCAGACGGGTGGTGGTTTCATTTCCGGCGGTTGCCACTCCGTTGACATAGTTGAGAATCTCCTCGCGGGTCAACCTGCGGACACATCCCTGGTCGTCCTCGAACTCGACGTTGAGGAGCTCGGTCATGATGTCGTTGGACGGATGCTCAGCCCGCCATTCGATGTAGCGGGCGAATCCTTCTCCGTCGTCCATCTTCCCGCCCGGCAGGTCCATGGGTTGTCCGGCTTCGGTATGAATGAAGGACGCCGCTCTGTCACGAACGGATTCCTGGTCCCCTTCGGGAATGCCCAACAGTCTGCTGATGGCTCGCATTGGTACCTGGGCGCCGAGATCGAGAACGAAGTCGAACTTCCCGGTTCCGATCAGCGGATCGAGACTGCGGGCACAGAATTCACGGATCTTGGGCTCGAGTTCGGCGATCTTTCGCGGCGTGAACATCCGGGCCAGCAGCCTGCGGTGGATGTCATGTAATGGGGGATCCTCGAACGCGATGAAGCCCGGCCCGATATCGATTTCCATCTTTATCAACTCGAGGATCACCCCGCGGGCGGAACTGAAGGTCGCATGGTCGAGCAGACCACGGTCGACGTCCTCGTAGCGACTCACGGCGTAGAAGTCGTACTGGTTGTTGTAGTAGAGCGGAGCATCTTCCCGAAGCCGTTCGTACATCGCGTACGGGCTGGCATTCAGTTCGACATCGTAGGGGTCGTAGGAGGCACCGGGTGCGGCACTGATTGTCATGGAGCATCGGCCTCTCTGGGAACGTACACGTGATCTATTCCAGTTCCGTGGGCGCCGACCGGAGGTGTGGTGGCAATGGCATGGTTTTAACCGACAAATTGACCGGTGTCAATGACATCCGCGAAAATCTGGGACCCTGCCAGGCGCTTGCACCCAACTGCTGGTGCCGCTCATCGCACGAATACCGAATAGACTGGGCTCATCTTCGACACGCCGGCCAACTCGCCCAACCAATCGGCCGACTGCGCCGTCATTGACTGTCATCAGCCAACGACCTGTGTGGGCGTAGTAGCACCGCACCGCCACCAGGCCGCACGAGATCGCTGGAGAGTCGCTCGGCCGAAGCCCGGGCGATGTCAACGAATCACCCTCACTGGACCTGTGACCATCCGACGACATTCTGCGTATGCACGCGTCTGCAGCCGTGCCAGTCGACCTCGTACAGAGGCATGAATGCGAGAAGTTTCCCGAGCGCGATCGAAGTTTCCAAGCGGGTCAGGGCCGCGCCCAGGCAACGGTGGATGCCACGACCGAGACCTAGATTCTGAGATTCCGTGCGGTTGCGGTCGATGATGAACTCATCTGCGGCTGACGCCGACATCGCCTGATGTCAGCGGCGCCGCCTGCGCACCAGCTTGGCGAACTCGACGGTTGACCGGCGGACCGACTCGACTTCCAGCGATACCAATAGCGTGTCGACCATCGCGAACGGCAGTGTGGTTGCCACCGCACCACGGCCGTACTCGATATGCCAGGATCCGGGGTAAATGGTGAGTCCTCTGGCGTGCCCCTTCTCGAGGCAGGTGTGTTCACCGGGAAGCAGAGGCGGCAGCGATACCGCGTCGTCGGACTCCAGATCATAAGAGTCGATCCGGCCAGCCATCAGGAACTTGTGTACCTGCACACGCTTGTACCGCCCCGAAAACCCCTGTGTCCCAGTGGGAGATCCGAATATTACGACGTACTCACGCGGATTGAAGTAGAGAAAGCGAACCTTGCCGAGGATTCCACCTGCTCTACTACCGACCCAACGGCCAGGCGTGGGGTCTATGAGATCGGGGTATTCGTCCGCAAGCAGCTCGGTGGCGCGCGTGAGCAGCTCGCCACTTTCCAGGGGCAAGCCGACAACCGCTTTGGCGACCTTGTGCAAGACATCTGGCTCGATCAGGTACGGCTTCATCAGACGGACTCCGTAGGCGGGCGGGTGGGCCCGTGGTTGAGCGTTGTGCTTTCGTATTACCAGAGGTAGATGCCGAGAATCAGCCCGATGAGCACCACTAGCCAGATGGTCGTCGAGTTGCGTAGCCATAGGGGCGCGTCGCGTACTTCCATGAAGTTCCAAATGATGAGTTGCACCTTCACCGCGGCAATGATCAGTGCCGCAACAGTGACGACGGCACGACCAGTTATTCCAGGAGACGTCGATACGTGACCCAGCGACCACGTGCCGATCGTGATTGCGGACAGCAAGGCCCACACATATGTAAGTCGTGTCACTTCGCTCACGGAGTCACCGCATGACGTAGAGCAACGCGAAGATGAGGACCCAAAGCAAGTCGACCATGTGCCAAAAGGTAGCTCCTTGTTCGAGGATCGATACCCGCGCCGCCGTCCGGATACGGATGTGCACTATCGCGACCGCCAGGATCACCAACCCGATGACGACATGTAGTAGGTGCGCGCCGGTCAGCATGTAGTAGAAGGAGAAGAAGGTGTCCTTCGTGAGGGTGAAGCCGCGGCTCGCCTCGGACCACCATTCGTATAGCTTGACGACAATGAAGAGGACACCGCACGCTGTGCCGCCCACAGCGAACCGGATGGCCTGATCGTCCTTTCCGGCACGTGCGGCCACGACACCTCGGGCCACGAACCACGAACTGGCAAGCAGCAGAAGCGTGTTAAAGATTCCGATGTCAAGACTCAGGTGCGCGGCCGACGCGCTGAATGCAGACTCTTCTCGAGTGCGGAAAACGACGTATGTGATGAAGTACGCGCCGAAGATGATCAAATCGCCGAGTACGCAGAACCACATGGCGCCGTCACCGGGTAGGTGTTTTTGACCGACTTTGCCTTTCGGCCCTTTGACGACGTCCGACGGATCTCCGGTCAGTTGCCTAACTTCGCTCATCAGTCTGAAATTCGCTCGGTTGGCGACTGGCGACGAACGGCAAAGAACAACACCACAAACTGACAGACCTGCCAGAAGACGTACACCGCGGTGTTGATGTAGAAGCTCAGCGCACCGTTCCACGCAAATGCACCTGCATGGAAGACAAATGCCGTCAGCACGAGGAACTCGGTGACAATCTGCCAGACCGTGGCATACGCAAACCACTTCGGGTAGATGCGGTTCTTGTCGAAGAAGATTGCGACGGCCAGGACGAACCATGCTGCGGCAAAACAACCTAACGATCCGATGTACGACAGATATGCCAGGTCGTACAACAGCATGAGGGTGTCCGGGTCGCGGCCCGGGCGGAACACCGCGGTGAGAAATGCGAACGCGCCCAGCAGGAAGCCTGGCGTGGCTCCCACTGCAAGTGAGCCGATGAACGCATAGGAGAGTGCCGGACTTACGGTCATTCGGCGAATCTGGTACGCGATCAAGCCGTTCGACATGCCGACGAATCCGGCGACCACCATCAGCAGACCGAAGCCGACCTTGATTCCGAGTGCGTTGCCGTCGAAGAACGCGCTCACTTGGTCGGCGGTTGTGTCAGGTCGGCGCGGCGGCATGATCCATGTCAGTGGGACGTAGATGATGCCCTGTACGGCATAGAAGATGGGAATGCTGTACCAGGTCAACCACAAATCGATCTTGGCCCAGCGGCGGGTGGCCGGGGACTGCCCCACATCGGCGTCGCTCGATGTGGTCGGTGCAGAGGCGACGACGTTGCTCACAATGCCAGCTCCACCTGAGTGCGCGCCGCTTCCTCCTCAGCTTGTCGTGTGATGGCAGATCGCGCGACGAAGAACATCACAGCGATGTATATGCCCAACGCGATCAGTCGCATCCAGAAGGAGATGCTTCCGTTCCACGCGAGCGGTCCCGTTGTGAATACGGCCGCGCCAGCTGCAGGGGTCAACGCTGCCCCAACGAGGAGGCTGAATGGGGCCACCCAGCGTGGGAACACCGGGCGGTCTCGTTCGTCGAGGAACACCGCTAGCGCCAGACATATGTTCTGCACGACGAACATCCCGACTGGGGCGATGAAGATGATCCACGCCATGTCGTTGAGCAACATGATCAGCTCTGGGTCCCGGGCGGGTCGGAAGGCCGCGAGCAGCCAGAACAGGTCTGCAAGTGCAAACACCGTAGCTCCGCTCGCGGCCGCCGTGAGGTAGCAGTAGGCAAGTACTTGACTCGGCGTCGCCATCCGCTTCATCTGGATGACTATGACGGCGGAGAACGGGATGAGCATGACGCCAAAGAGATTGAACGTCACCATGCTGAACTGAATTTGAGAAGCATGCTCGCGGTAAAAGGCCGCGACCTCTTCCGCTGTCATCTCGGGCGACATCGGAGGGAAGAAGCCCGGAAACGCCACGAATGCAGCCGCCAAGATTGCGCCGATGACTGGCACCGTCCACAGACAGATGCGCTGGGTGACGACGAGCCGTGATGGGTGTATCGACGCGGTCTCTGAGTCAGGTTGCATGGCGCTCGGAGGTTGTCGCGGGGTTGGGGCTGCGATTCACCACATCAATCCGCGAATGACTTCCGACTGCGGGATTTCCTCGTAGGCGAGTAATCCCTTCGGCGCTCGGCACACCCAGTCGATGGTGTTGACCACACGGGCCGCGGTAGAGATACAGCCGGCGTCTGTGGAATCGAGCACCGGGTGGGAAACATGAGTGTTTATCTCGACGCGTGGGTCACCTTCCACCACGACTCGGTGGACGCCAGTCTGGTTGTCAGGTGGGAATTCCCAGTCCGGCGCCGCGGCGGGAGTGAGCCGAGTGACGTGTTCCATCGTGATCACCGGAACATCGTCGCGAACGCCCTCGACGGCGAATCGGACAGCGGCCATGTGCCCGGGTTCCACTGTCGTCATCTTGCATTCGATCCGCTCCTGGGTGTACCAGGATTCCGTGCGTTGACGAACCTCGTCGAGTTCCATTCCGAGCTGATCGGCAAGACTGCGCACCGCACCGCCCCACATCGACACGATGACTCCGGGAAGGAAGAGCATCGGGGTGTCGTCGTCGGGTGCCATGCCGAAACCCATGGACTTGCCGGTGAATTCGAAGTCATCGAAGTTCGCGTAGTCGAAGATCTCCTGCACGGTGATCGACCTAGCGCGGGTGACGAGACTCAGCGCTGCGTGCACCTCTGTATCGCCAGAGAAGCCGGGGTCGATCCCGTTGACGTACAGCGACGTATTGCCGGCCTCGCACGCCTGCATAAGAGGTTCGCGCAACCAATCGTCCGCATGGCGAGGCGTCACCATCCACACCATCGACGTAGCGACGACGTTGACCCCGGCGGCCAGGAACCTTGACATCTGTTCGATGGCTTCCATGGGCCGCGTCTCACCCTGTGAGGTGTAGACGACACAGTCGGCACCAAGCGCCAGCAGCGCGTCGATGTCGTCGGTCGCGATGATGCCGGTCGGCTGGGTCAAGCCGCACAGTTCGGCCGCGTCACGGCCGACCTTGCTGGGGTTGGCAGCGTGCACACCAACCAATTCGAGATCGGGCCGGCCGATGATCGCCTGTAGCGAATGCTGTCCGACATTGCCGGTGGAAAACTGGATTACTCTGCGCACCTTCTATCCGTTCACTCGGAGCCAATGGTGACGTCTGTGCCGCCTCCGCGGGGTTTCTCACTGAGCACAGTCAGGCAAACTGTACCGTGAATCGGCCGGTTCACTGGGGGCATTCCGATGAGGGCGAAGCTGCGGATTCAGCTGACACTGGTCAATTGAGTAGCGCCGCCAAGGATATGTGCCTGCATCATCGCCCACGTATCGGCATCTCATGCGGCGTCGATGATGCCCAGCCTCTCGAATGTGTTTCGCACCCCGTCCTTCCAGTGCACGGAGCACTTGCCGATCAGTTGCTCGCGGCGGGCGTTGTCGGACCAGAAGCTGTCGAAACTGATCGGGGTCTCGATAAAGCTGGCCGTGACGCCGGTCAGCTCTGCGACGTATTCGCCCATCTGGCGATCGGTGACGGGATCATCGCCTGCCCAATTGACAATGGTCGTGGGGACGGTGGCGGCCTCGAGCAGGAGATGCGCCTGCGCGGCGATGTCCTCGCCGCCGATCGGTGACCCGATGTTGCTGTAGCCAATTGGGACGAGCCACGGCTGGCCGTTCTTGAATGTGTTGTACTGCATCACCGGCAATCCGCCATGACCGGTCCAGCTGTAGCCGACGTTCATCCTGGCGATTGTGGTGGGCAGATTCAGCATTCGGGCCGCGGCCCGAACAGCGCCCTCCGAGGTCATCTTGATCACTGGATAGACCTCGGCGTAGCTGGCCAAACCACCTAGCGGATCATTCTCGGCGTACGCGTGATTGGGGTGGTCGGAGTGTGGTTTGTACACGCAGGAGCTGGAGACATGCAGAAAGGCTTGCGCTTTTCGGCAGTGCTGCATCAGTAGCGCAGAGGATTCCGCGTTGTTGGTGATCGACTCGTCGTAGTCGGGGCTGACGTGCAGCGCGGAATGCACGACGTGGGTGAAATCGTCGGGAAGCGCCGAGTTGTCTCCCGAATCCATGTCCCACTGCACGGCTTTGATGCCCAGCGCTTCCAGTTCGGCCTTGCGGGCAGGATCACTGAATCGCGCGGCGCACCATACTTCGTTGTTCTTCACGAAGTCCTCGGCGATCGGTCCCGCTATCTGTCCGGTCGCGCCGGTCACCAGAATCTTGCGGTCTTCGAGCATGGTTGATCGGTCCCTTCTGGTTCGCGCCCAGGTCTCGGCGCTCAGTCCCCTGATTCACTCGGCAGGTCCCATTAGTCGATTGCGTTTGGAGACAAGAGGAACCGAACCGAGAAGGCTAGAACCTGCGTCTCTTGCATGGTTTGCTTGGTCTGAGCCCCACTTCTGATCGCGCAGCCCAG
>NZ_DASSCY010000283.1:0-80958 GCF_035697385.1 Mycobacterium sp.
TCCCCCGGCGTCGAAAACGCTTCGTACGCCTCGCCGGCGTCCAGCAGTCGCGCGACGACATCGCGATAGATCTCGCTGCGCTGGGACTGACGGTAGGGGGCGTACGGCCCGCCGATGTCGGGACCCTCGTCGTAGTTGAGGCCTAGCCAGTTCAGCGCGTCGAGCAGCGCGAGATAGCTTTCCTCGCTGTCGCGTTCGGCGTCGGTGTCCTCCAACCGGAACACGAAAGCTCCGCCAGTGTGGCGAGCATATGCCCAGTTGAACAACGCGGTGCGGATCAGACCGACGTGCGGCGTACCCGTTGGCGATGGGCAGAACCGAACTCTTACCGTCATGACTTTCCTTTACGCGAAACGGGATTGGTCAGCGTCCCGATGCCATCGATGGTGATGCTCACGGTGTCGCCGTCCTCGATCGGCCCGACGCCCTCTGGCGTGCCGGTCAGGATCAGGTCGCCGGGCAGCAGCGTCATCACCGCCGAAATCCACTCGACGATCGCACCGATGTCATGGACCATCAACGACGTCCGGCTGTTCTGCTTGACCTCACCATTGACCTCCGTGCGCAGTGCGAGGTCGGCCGGGTCGACGTCGGTGACGATCCACGGCCCGATCGGGCAGAACGTGTCATGGCCCTTGGCGCGAGTCCATTGGCCATCCTTTTTCTGTTGATCGCGCGCTGAGACGTCGTTGGCGATCGTGTAACCGAGGATGTTCTCTGCTGCCCGCGCGGCAGGGACGTCCTTGCACGGCCGGCCGATCACGGCGGCCAGTTCGCCCTCGAAATGCACCGGATTGGCATCTGCCGGCAGCTGAATCGGCACGCCGGGTCCGACGATCGCGGTGTTGGGCTTCATGAAGATGACCGGGTCCGAGAACGACCCGCCGCCCATCTCCTCGATGTGGGCGGCGTAGTTCTTGCCAATGCAGACCACCTTGGTGGCGAGGATCGGCGCCAGCAGTCGCACGTCGGCCAGCGGCCACTGCCTGCCGGTGAAGGTGGGCGTTCCGAAGGGGTGTTCGGCGATCTCCTTCGCGACTGCCTGGTTCGGGTCGTCGGTCGGTCCTTCGATGCTGACGAAGGCGACCCCGTCGGGACTGGCGATTCGGCCAAGGCGCATGAGTCAAGCCTAGTGGCCGTGGTGGTGGCGGCCGCGGGCCGCTCCCGTCTCACTGATTGAGAAAGAAGTTCAGCATGCTGAGACGTGCTGTGCCACGATGGGGCGCGTGTCCGTCGAATCGATCAGCACGCTGCGGCGCTGGTCGATGCTGGGCGTCGCGCTGAGCACGACCCTTTGCGCCAACGTGTTCATCAACGGTGCCGCCTTCCTCATCCCCACCCTGCACAGTGAACGCGGGCTGGATCTCGCGCAGGCCGGTCTGCTGTCGTCGATGCCGAGCTTCGGCATGGTTGTCACGCTGATCGCGTGGGGATACGTCGTCGACCGGATCGGCGAGCGGATCGTGCTGGCCCTGGGGTCGGCGCTGACCGCGTCCGCGGCATTCGCGGCGGCGTCTGCGCAGTCGCTGATCGCCGTCGGTGTGTTCCTTCTGCTCGGAGGAATGGCGGCGGCCAGCAGCAACACGGCAAGCGGCCGCCTCGTCGTCGGATGGTTCCCGCCCGAGCGGCGCGGATTGGTGATGGGAATCCGCCAGACCGCGCAACCGCTGGGAGTCGCGTTGGGCGCCTTGGTGATTCCGCAGCTGGCCGAAACCCACGGCGTATCGGCGGCCCTGCTGTTCCCCGCGATCGTGTGTGCCGTGTCCGCGGTCGTGTGCGCGGTCGCGGTGATCGACCCGCCGCGGCCACCGCGCGCCGAGGCCACCGACGACGATCTGGCCAACCCGTACCGAGGGTCGGCGATGCTGTGGCGTATCCACGCCGTGTCGGTGTTGCTCGTCGTTCCACAGGTCGTGGTGTGGACGTTCACGCTGGTGTGGCTGATGAGCGACCGTGGCTGGTCGGCGGCATCGGCCGGAGCGATGGTGACGGTTGCCCAGGTGCTCGGCGCCGGCGGACGCATCGCTGCGGGCCGCTGGTCGGACGTCGTCGGCTCTCGGATGCGGCCCATCCGCACCATCGCGCTGGGAGCGGCCGCGTCGATGGCGCTGCTGGCGCTGACCGGTTGGCTGAACTCCCCGATCAGCGTCGCAGTGATGGTGATCGCTTCAGTGATCACCGTGTCCGACAACGGTTTAGCATTCACCGCGATCGCCGAGATCGCGGGACCGTTCTGGAGCGGGCGGGCGCTGGGAACCCAGAACACCAGCCAACTACTGACCGCAGGAATCGCTCCGCCGCTGTTCGGCGCGTTAATCGGCGTCGCCGGATATCCGGCCGCGTTCGCGGTGTGCGCGCTATTTCCGCTCGCGGCAATGCCATTGGTGCCTGTCGAGTCGCGGCGGCCGTAACTCGACGATAATCACTGCTGGCGGTTTCGTCGCGGCAGTACCAGGAGCGCCGCGGCGAGGAAGCACAGCGCTCCGACAAAGGTCCCCAGATTGGCCAGCATCGCGTCTTCGGTCACACCCGTCTCGGTGACGAACGCTCCAAGTGCCGACACCCCGAAGGCCAAGCACCCGATCATGTTGATCCACTCTGCTTGCCAGTCAAGGGATTTCAGCTCGACGATCCCGACAACGGCGGTCACTGCAATGACGCCAAGCGCCCCGCTCACCAGAAAGGCCAGCGACCCTATGGCGTCTGGCGCCCATACCAGGTGCCGCTCCGGCCTGACGGCATGCGCCCACAACGAGGCACCGGTGCTGATGTTGAACAGGACCGTACCGGCGAATTGGGTGGCTGCCGAGAGCCACCCGATCCGCAGGGCAGGCCCGGACAACACCAACTGCATCCATCCCGCGGCGGTGAAGAACCACGAGCCAATGAAGCACAGCAGGTTGGTCAGTCCGGCCCCGGAGACTGCGGACGTCCCCGGCATCGTGGCGATCGCGAACAACGTCGAACCGATGGCAAACAGCCAGCACTGTCGCCGCAGTGTCGCCACCGAACGACTAAAGGCCCGAGGCGATCCGCTCGCCGATCTGCGCCGTGGTCAGCTTCTGGTCCCCGCGTGTGGCGAGGTGCTGCTCGACGGCCTTGTCGACGCGGGCAGCGGCGTCGTCCTCACCGATGTGGGACAGCAGCAGCGCGACGGACATGATCGCCGCCGTCGGATCGGCGATGCCCTGTCCCGCGATGTCGGGTGCGCTGCCGTGCACGGGTTCGAACATCGACGGATTCGTCCGTGTGCCATCGATATTGCCGCTCGCCGCAAGGCCGATGCCGCCGCATACCGCTGCGGCCAGATCGGTGATGATGTCGCCGAACAGGTTGTCGGTGACGATGACGTCGAATCGGCCCGGATCCGTGACGAGGTGGATGGTGGCGGCGTCCACATGCTGGTAGGCCACCTCGACGTCGGGAAATTCCGTCGCCAGTTCCTGCACGGTGCGCCACCACAGCGCGCCGGCGTAGGTCAGCACGTTGTTCTTGTGCACCAGCGTCAAATGCTTGCGCCGCTGCTGCGCCCGGCGGAACGCGTCGGCCACGACGCGGCGCACACCGAACGCGGTGTTGACGCTGACCTCGGTGGCGATCTCGTTGGGCGTGCCAACGCGGATCGCTCCCCCCGTTCCGGTGTAGGGACCCTCGGTTCCTTCACGCACGACGACGAAGTCGATGTCTGGATTGCCTGCCAGCGGACTGTTGACGCCCGGATACAGCTTGCCCGGCCGCAGATTGATGTGATGGTCGAGCTCGAACCGGATCCGAAGCAGCAGACCACGTTCCAGCAGACCGCTGGGCACCGACGGGTCACCGATCGCACCGAGCAGGATCGCATCGTGTGCCCGCAGTTCGTCGAGCACCGAGTCGGGCAGCACCTCGCCGGTTTCGTGGTAGCGGCGTGCACCCAGGTTGTAGCTGGTCTTCTCGACGCCGGGCTGCACCGCGTCGAGCACCTTGACGGCCTCGCTCACCACTTCCGGGCCGATGCCGTCTCCGGCGATGATCGCCAATCTCACGAGAGATCCACCACTTCCAGCAGTTTGGCGCCGACGGACTCGGCGATCACGGCGCGGACGTCGTCAGGGACGCCGCGGTCGATGCGCAGCAGGATCGTCGCGCCCGGCCCCTCAGCATCCTCACTGAGCTGAGCCGCATGGATATTGATGTCGGCGCCGCCGAGCAGCGTGCCGATCTTGCCGAGCGTCCCCGGCTGGTCGATGTAGTTGATGATCAGGTAGACGCCCTCGGCGCGCAGATCGAAGTTGCGGCCGTTGATTTGGACGATCTTCTCCACCAGCTGCGGACCTGACAGCGTTCCGGCGACGTTAGTGGTCGAGCCGTCGGAGTAAACCGCGCGAACGTCGACCACGCTGCGGTGGTTGGGACTTTCGGTGGCCGTGCTGATGTCGGCCTGCACCCCGCGCTCGGCGGCCAGTGCAGGTGCGTTCACGAATGTCACCGGATCCTCGATGACCGCGGAGAACAACCCGCGAAGCGCTGAAAGGCGAAGCACCTCAACCTCTTCGGACGCGAGCTCGCCACGGACCTGCACTGACAATGAGACCGGAAGCTCGCTGGACAGCACACCGATGAGGAGGCCAAGCTTGCGGGCCAGGTCGAGCCACGGCGCAACTTCTTCGCCGACAACCCCGCCGCCGACGTTGACGGCGTCGGGCACGAACTCTCCGGCCAGCGCGAGCCTCACACTTTCGGCGACGTCGGTGCCCGCCCGGTCCTGGGCTTCGGCGGTCGACGCGCCCAGGTGCGGAGTGACGACAACCTGAGGCAGATCGAACAGTGGGCTATCGGTCGCCGGCTCTTTGGCGAAGACGTCAATGCCCGCGCCACGCACGTGCCCGCTTCTGATGGCCTCTGCGAGGGCCTCCTCGTCGACAAGCCCGCCACGCGCGGCGTTGACGATGATCACGCCGGGCTTCGTCTTGGCCAGTGCTTCCTTGCCGATCAGCCCGGCTGTCTCCGGCGTCTTGGGCAGGTGAACCGAGATGAAGTCGGCGCGGGCCAGCAGCTCGTCGAGCGTCAGTAGCTCGATGCCGATCTGCGCAGCGCGTGCGGCCGACACATACGGGTCGTAGGCCACGACGTGGGTGCCGAACGCAGCCAGCCGCTGGGCAACCAGTTGCCCGATCCGGCCGAGGCCCACGACGCCGACGGTCTTGCCGTAGATCTCGGTGCCGGAGAACGACGAGCGTTTCCAGGTGCGTTCACGCAGCGACGCGTCGGCGGGCGCGATCTGCCTGGCGGCGGCCAGCAGCAGCGCGACCGCATGCTCGGCGGCGCTGTGGATGTTCGACGTCGGTGCGTTGACCACGAGCACGCCCCGAGCGGTGGCGGCGTCCACGTCGACGTTGTCCAGGCCGACGCCGGCGCGGGCGACGATCTTGAGCTTGGGGGCAGCGGCCAGCACCTCGGCGTCGACGGTGGTCGCCGAGCGCACCAAGAGGGCATCGGCCTCGGGCACGGCGGCCAGTAGCTTTTCTCGGTCGGGGCCGTCGACCCAGCGGACTTCTACCTGGTCGCCGAGGGCGGCGACGGTGGATTCAGCCAGTTTGTCGGCGATCAGTACAACGGGAAGACTCACGCCCACACAGCGTAGTGGGCTGCCTCCACCTCCAAACAGGAGGTTGGGGACGCGTTGGCCGATACACTTCCGGCCCATGGCAGAGCCGTACCGCGTGGATCAATTGCCGCAGGTCTGGCAGCAGCGGTTCACCTTCTTCGATGCTTATGGACTTCCGGGATCGTCGTCGCAGTCGCAGGCGGCTTTCAAGGCGCTTTCGTTCGGCAAGAAGCTGCGGCTCACCACGAATCTTCTGGCGTTCTTCTTCGGGCCCGTTTACTACTTCGTGAAGGGCATGTGGCGCAAAGGCCTTGTGCTGCTGGCGGAGGCCATTGCCATCGGAGTGTTGGTCGCGTTCAACGGCCCGGACCACATTTTGTCGCGGGTGCTGGTGTTCGCCTATGCCGCTGTCGTGATGTCTACCGCCAACTATGCCTACTACCTGCACGCCGCCAAGGGCAGCCGATCGTTCAACCCGTTCGAGGGTTTCAGCCGTCGGTCGTCGAAGGCATAGCCGGTGGTAGACATCACCGTCGTCGGGAGTGGCCCCAACGGGCTGGCCGCTGCGGTCATCTGCGCCAGGGCCGGCCTGTCCGTTCAGGTATTCGAGGCCCAGTCCACCCTCGGCGGCGGCGCGCGCACCCTCGCCGATCCCGAGTTTTCCGGGGTTTCGCACGACATCTGTTCGGCGGTGCACCCGTTGGCGCTGGCGTCACCGTTCCTCGCGGAGTTCGATCTGCCGGCGCGCGGTGTCACGATCAACGTGCCGGAGGTGTCGTACGCCAACCCGCTCCCTGGCCGATCCGCCGCGGTCGGCTACCACGACCTGGACCGCACCTGCGCCGAACTGTCCGACGGCGCGTCGTGGCGGCGCCTGCTCGGTCCGCTTGTCGAACGTGACGACGCGGTGCTCAATCTGCTGCTGGGCGACAAGCGCTCGATTCCGCGCGGGCCCGTAGCGGCCGTCCTGGCAGGTCTGCGGTTGCTCGAGCAGGGCACGCCCGCCTGGCGTGCGCTGTCCGGCGTCGACGGCCGTGCGCTGTTCACCGGCGTTGCGGCGCATACGATTTCGACGATGCCGTCGCTGGTTTCCGCTGGCGCGGGGCTGATGCTGGCCATGCTGGCCCACACCGTGGGTTGGCCGATACCCGTCGGCGGCAGTCAAGCCATCCCCGACGCGCTGATGGCCGACCTACGGGCACACGGTGGCACGGTGACGGCGGGCGAGGAGATCACGTCACCTCCCGTTGGCGTCGTGCTGTACGACACCGCGCCCACTGCGCTGCTGTCCATCTACGGCGACAAGCTGCCGCCAGGGTATGCAAAGGCCTTGCGGCGCTACCGCTTCGGGCCGGGTGTGGCCAAGGTCGACTTCGTGCTGTCCGGCGAGATTCCGTGGACGGATCCACGACTGGCCGATGCGCCGACCCTGCACATGGGCGGCACCCGCGAGCAGATGGCGCACGCCGAGCGGGAAGCCGCCGCTGGTCGCCACGCGGAATGGCCGATGGTGCTCGCCGCGTTGCCACACCTGGCCGACCCGGGCCGAATCGACCCACAGGGACGACGACCGCTGTGGACGTACGCTCACGTGCCGTCGGGTTCACCCGTCGACCAAACCGAGGCCGTCACAAGGATTTTCGAGCGGTTCGCGCCCGGCTTTCGCGACGTCGTGGTGGCGGCCCGTAGCGTGCCGGCGGCGCGGCTGGCCGACCACAACGCCAACCTCGTCGGGGGTGACATCGGCGTCGGCGGCAATACGCTGTACCACGCACTTGCAGGCCCCACGCCGCGGCTCAACCCGTGGAGCACGCCGATCCCCAAGGCATACCTGTGCTCGTCGGCCACACCGCCGGGCGGCGGCGTGCACGGCATGTCCGGCTACTACGCCGCCCGCACCGTGCTACACCGCGAGTTCGGCATCAAAAACCTGCCGACCCTCTCGCCGTAGTCAGCGATTTGTGGAGCCGCACCGGCGCTCAGCGCGGCTGCGGCTCCACAAATCGCACTGACTAAGCCGTTTCGGTGATGGGGCGGTCGACCCAGCTCATCAGGTCGCGCAGCTTCTTGCCGGTGACCTCGATGGGATGCTCGGCGTTCTCCTTGCGCAGCCGCTCGAGCTCCTTGTTGCCGCCCTCGACATTGGCGACGAGCTTCTTGACGAAGCTGCCGTCCTGAATCTCGGAGAGGATCTGCCTCATCCGCTCCTTGGTGCCGGCGTCGATGACCCGCGGCCCGGATAGGTAGCCGCCGAACTCCGCGGTGTCGGACACCGAGTAGTTCATCCGGGCGATACCGCCCTCGTAGATGAGGTCGACGATGAGCTTCAGCTCGTGCAGCACCTCGAAGTACGCCAGCTCGGGCGCGTAACCGGCCTCGACCATTACCTCGAAGCCGGTCTTGATGAGTTCCTCTGTGCCGCCGCACAGCACGGCCTGCTCACCGAACAGGTCGGTTTCGGTCTCGTCCTTGAATGTGGTCTTGATGACGCCGGCGCGGGTGCCGCCGATGCCCTTGGCGTAAGACAGCACCAGCGCCTGGCCCTCGCCGGTCGGATCCTGTTCGACCGCAACCAAACACGGCACACCCTTGCCATCGACGAACTGACGGCGTACCAAGTGGCCCGGGCCCTTCGGAGCCACCATGCCGATGGTGACGTTGGACGGCGGCTTGATCAGATCGAAGTGAATGTTCAGGCCGTGTCCGAAGAAGAGCGCATCGCCGTCTTTCAGATTCGGCTCGATGTCGTTGGAGAAAATGTCGGCCTGGGCAGTGTCGGGGGCCAGCAGCATGATGACGTCCGCCCACTTGGCGACCTCAGCAGGGGTGTCCACTTCGAGACCCTGCTCGGTGACCTTCTCGCGAGACTTCGAGCCCTCCTTGAGGCCCACCTTCACCTGAACGCCGGAGTCGCGCAGGCTCAATGAGTGCGCATGGCCCTGGCTGCCATAGCCGATGACACCCACTTTGCGTCCCTGGATGATGGACAGGTCGGCGTCGTCGTCATAGAACATCTCAATGCTGTTTGAAGCCACAGTGACTTTTTCCTTCTCTTCCAACTGATAGGGGCTTACTTGACGGTGCCGATGCCGCGCGGCCCGCGCGACAGTGACACCACTCCGGACTGCACGAGCTCACGGATCCCGAACGGCTCGAGCACCCGCAGCAGGGCCTCCAGCTTCTCGGGCGTTCCGGTGGCCTCGACGGTCAGTGACTCCGTCGACACATCAACGACCTTGGCGCGAAACAGGTTCACCGCCTCGATGACCTGACTGCGGGTGCTGGCGTCGGTGCGCACCTTGATCAGGGCCAGCTCGCGGGCGACGGAGTTCTCCTCGTCCTGCTCGACGATCTTGATCACGTTGATCAGCTTGTTGAGCTGCTTGGTGATCTGCTCGAGCGGAGAGTCCTCCACGCTGACCACGATGGTCATCCGTGACATGTCCTTCTGCTCGGTGGCGCCGACGGCTAGCGACTGGATGTTGAAGCCGCGCCGGGAGAACAGCGATGCCACCCGGGCGAGCACGCCGGGTTTGTCCTCGACGAGCACCGAGAGGGTGTGCGTATTGATGGTGCTCATCAGGCGTGCCCTTCTTCCGGATCGTCGAACAGCGGGCGGATTCCGCGTGCGGCCTGGATCTCGTCGTTGCTGGTGCCTGCGGCCACCATCGGCCACACCTGGGCGTCGGCGCCGACGATGAAGTCGATCACCACCGGGCGGTCGTTGATCTCACGCGCTTGCCTGATGACGTCTTCGACGTCTTCGGCACGCTCACAACGCAATCCGACGCAGCCGAGCGCCTCGGCCAGCTTCACGAAGTCCGGGATGCGATGCGAGTGTGTTGCCAGATTCGTTTGGCTGTAGCGCTCTTCGTAGAACAGCGTCTGCCACTGCCGCACCATGCCCAGGTTGCCGTTGTTGATGACGGCGACCTTGATCGGCGCTCCCTCGACGGCGCAGGTGGCCAGTTCCTGATTGGTCATCTGGAAGCAGCCGTCACCGTCGATGGCCCACACCTCGGCCTCGGGACGGGCGAATTTGGCGCCCATCGCCGCAGGAACGGCGTAGCCCATGGTGCCTAGGCCGCCGGAATTGAGCCATGTTCGCGGGTTCTCGTACTTGATGAACTGCGCGGCCCACATCTGGTGCTGCCCCACGCCGGCGACGTAGACGGCGTCAGGCCCGGCGATGCGGCCCAGCGTTTCGATCACGTACTCCGGGGACAGACTGCCGTCGCTCTGCGGTCCATAGCTCAGCGGGAATGTCGACTGCACCCCGCGCAGGTACTCCCACCAGTTGTCGATGTTGATCGAGCCGATGGTGCCGTCACGGCGCAATGCCTCGATCAGATCCGTGATCACGGCCTTGACGTCGCCGACGATCGGCACGTCGGCGTTGCGGTTCTTGCCGATCTCAGCCGGGTCGATGTCGGCGTGGATGACCTTGGCTTCTGGCGCAAAGGAATCCAGCTTGCCTGTCACCCGATCGTCGAAGCGGGTGCCCAGCGCGATCAGCAGATCGCTGCGCTGCAGCGCGGCCACCGCCGCGACCGTGCCGTGCATGCCAGGCATGCCCATGTTCTGCGGGTGGCTGTCCGGGAACGCGCCGCGGGCCATCAGCGTCGTGACGACCGGGATCCCCGTCAGCTCGGCGAGGTCGAGGAGTTGCTCGGTCGCGTCTCCGCGGATCACCCCACCGCCGACGTAGAGCACCGGCTTGCGGGCGGCCGCGATGAGCTTGGCCGCCTCGCGGACCTGGCGGCTGTGCGGCTTGGTGTTGGGCTTGTAGCCCGGCAGATCGATCTGCGGCGGCCAGCTGAACGTGCACTGCCCCTGCAGGATGTCCTTCGGGATGTCGACAAGCACCGGACCAGGCCTGCCCGACGCTGCGATATGGAACGCCTCGGCCATCACCCGCGCAATGTCGTTGCCGTCGCGGATCAAGAAATTGTGCTTGGTGATCGGCATCGTGATGCCGGAGATATCGGCTTCCTGGAATGCGTCGGTGCCGATCAGCGCGCGACCGACCTGGCCGGTGATCGCCACCACCGGGATGGAGTCCATGTGCGCATCGGCCAGCGGGGTGACCAAGTTCGTCGCACCGGGACCCGACGTCGCCATGCACACGCCGACCTTGCCGGTGGCGTGCGCGTAACCGCTGGCGGCGTGACCCGCGCCCTGCTCATGACGAACCAGGACGTGACGCAGCTTCTGGGAATCGAAAAGCGGGTCGTAGACAGGCAACACGGCGCCGCCGGGGATGCCGAAGATGACGTCGACGTCGAGTTCCTCAAGAGACCGGATCACCGCTTGCGCGCCGGTGAGTTGTTGCGGTGCAACCCGTTTCGGTTGTGCCTGGCCGGCTTTCGACGCGGACTTGGCGGCATGTCCCCCGTTTGGCGGAGTCGCCGACTGCTCCGGTGGTCGCGTGGTGGGTGCGCTCACGGTGTCCTCTTTACCTCTGTGGTGTTCTCTAGGGTCTCAAATCGATGCTGGGGCAAGAAAAAACCCCCGTCAGCTGGCTGCTGTACGAGGGTCGCGCGTTGATGCTGGTTGCTATGCCCGGCAGAGGGCAAGCGCGGCATCAACGCGCTTCCCAATTACTACGAGCAATCCCGGGGTGTGCATAACAGTCGACGGTAGCCTCCGCACTGGTCAATGGTCAAATTCCGGTCGGCTCACCCGCAAATGCAAGGATGGCGGTGTGAGCTCAGCATCCGACGCCGCACCGCCAGCCCCGGTGGTCATCCGGGTATCGCCGATGGCGCATTTCGCGGTCGGTTTCTTCGCGCTAGGCCTGCTCGCACTGGTTCTTGCCGGGCCGTCATGGGTCGCGCTGCTGCTCATCATCCCGGTCATGTTGTCGATATCGATATTTAGGTATCGAACGGTTGCAGACCGCGACACAGTGACCGCCCGCTCGCTGTTGGGAAGCGAGTCGGTCGCCTGGGACGACATCGACGGGCTGCGCTTTGGCCGAGGGTCGTGGGCGTTCGCGCAACTCAAGGACGGCAGGGAACTTCGACTTCCTGCAGTGACGTTCGTGACGCTGCCGCTGCTGACAGAGGCCAGCGGGGGCCGCGTGCCCAATCCCTACGACCGGCGCACGTAGGCGGCCGGCAATCCTCAGGCCAGCGGGTTGCCGCCGTTGAGCAGCACCCACATGGCGATTCCCGCGCCGACGCCCACTACAAGGGCGGCGAACGAGCCGACGAACGGCCGTCGGGCCCAACCCCGCCCGGCGTCCAGACCGTAGCGGCCGGGGCCGATCAGGATGATCGCCGCTACGACGCACACCAGGACGACCTTGTACTCGTGGCCGTCGGTGAGAAAGTCCGACAACCTGGCCTCTTCGTGTGCGGCCATCGCTTCTGCCAGCACACCGTTGACCAGGTAGGCCAGCGCGCCGGCGGCGGCCAGCGGGGTGAAAAGGCCCAGCACCAGCAGCACTCCCGCGGCGATCTGACCGGCAGTCGCCACGTAGGTCAGGATGTCGGCGTGCTGATAACCCATGCCGGTCAGTGATTCTCTCCAGCCGTCGAAGCCGGGACCGCCCCACCAGCCGAACGCCTTCTGCAGGCCGTGAGCGATCAGTAGCGCGCCGACGGCCACGCGCAACACCAGCAGGCCGAGGTCCTGCGTGCCCCGCCGGTCCGCTGCGCGCGCGTGCTCTTCCTCGCCGGATTCGATCTCGGTCGGCTCAGCGCCGTAGAGGGAGTGCCGTCCGCCCGGCTGAACGTAGGGCAGTGGCTCGGGATCGCTGATCAGCCCGAAACCCGGCTGCTCTGTCGATTTGTTCGAGTCGTATCGCGGGATCGCGGTGGTTTCGAAATCACCCGCGTAGTTCGAGGATGGAAGGTCGTCTTCGGGGTCGACCAGGCTTGCCGACACAGGCCGACCAGCCGCGTCGTCGGGCCGCTGCCAGGCGAGCGGGTCGTGGGGATGACTGGTCACGATTGCCAGAGTAAGTGCTAGTTACCCGCGAATCGAGGATTGGCGCGGTGCTTTCGTTGCACTATTCGCCGAGGCTGGCCACAGCTTCAACGGGGTGAGCGTGGCGCGCACCGCCGGACAATCCGTAACCTGGCCTGCATGAGACAGCGCCGGCCGATGTGGGGTGTGCTCGTCGTGCTGTGCGCGGCGTTGCTGGTCGGATCCGGATGTGCACGCTTCGACGATGCGCAGTCGCAGCCCTTCACCACCGAGCCCGAGCTCGCTCCCGGCCCCACTTCGACGCCGCCGCCCCCACCGCCGCTGCCGCCGAAGCCGTTTCCGAAGGCATGCCCCGCACCCGGCGTCATGCAGGGCTGCCTGGAGAGCACCAGCGGGCTGATCATGGGTCCCGACAGCCAGTCGGCACTCGTGGCCGAACGGACGACCGGCGCGGTCAAGGATGTTTCGGTGCGCGCGGAACCCAAGGTCAAGTTGGTTATTCCGGTCGACCCGTCGGGCGACGGCGGCTTGATGGACATCACGTTGTCGCCGACCTATTCGCAGGACCGGCTGATGTACGCCTACATCAGCACCCCGAGCGACAACCGGGTCGTCCGCATCGCCGACGGCGACATCGTGAAGCCGATCCTGACCGGCATCCCGAAGGGCGCCACCGGCAACATGGGGGCGTTGATTTTCACCAGCCCCACCACGCTGGTGGTCCAGACCGGCGATGCGGGCAACCCGGCGCAGGCCGCCGATCCCGGTTCGCTGGCGGGCAAGGTGCTGCGCCTCGAGCAGCCCACGACGGTGAACCCGGCGCCGCCGACCACCGCGCTGAGCGGGATGGGCGGCGGTGGCGGCATGTGCATCGATCCGTCCGACGACTCGCTCTACATCACCGACCGCACCCCCACCGCCGACCGGCTGCAGCGCATCACCAAGGACTCCAAGGTGTCCACGGTGTGGACCTGGCCCGACCGTCCCGGGGTGGCCGGCTGCGCCGCGCTGGACGGCACCGTGCTCGTGAACCTGGTCAATACCAAGCAGACCGTCGCCGTCCGGCTTGCCCCCGACACCGGCGCCGTCACCGGCGAGCCGGAGGTGCTGCGTCAGGACCAGCACGGTCATGCCTGGGCGCTGCAGCTCTCGCCCGACGGCAACGTCTGGGGCGCCACCGTCAACAAGACGTCCGGCGACGCCGAGAAGCTCGATGACGTCGTCTTCCCACTGTTCCCGCAGGGCGGCGGCTTCCCGCGCAGCAACGCCGACAACACCTGACGCTCAACGGATTTCGCGCCGCGAACGCGTTGCAGTCAGCCTTCGACAATGCGTAACCCCACGATGCCGACGACGATGATCGACAGAAACAGCACCCGCGCCACGCTGACGGCCTCACCGAACGCGATGATGCCGGCAATAGAGACGCCCACCGCTCCGATTCCGACCCAGACGGCATACCCGGTGCCGGCGGGCAGGTGTCGCAGCGCCACGGCCAGCAGCACGAAACTCAATAAGGCACCGGCCACGCCGATGATGCTGGGCCACGGACGGGTGAACCCGTCAGACTGCTTGAGCGCTGTCGCCCAGACGATTTCGAGCAGGCCCGCGGCGATCAGAATGAGCCAGGGCATGGTGATCACGCATTCGTGCCGCCGTCGACGGTGAGCAATGACCCGGTGATGCTACGGCCGCCCGGGCCGCTGAGGAACGCCACGGCATCCGCGATGTCGGCCGCCTTCGCATATCTGCCCAACGCGCTCAGCGCGCGCTGTCCGTCTGCCGTTGGCCCGTCGGCGGGATTCATGTCGGTGTCGGTGGAGCCGGGCTGCACCAGGTTGACGGTGATTCCGCGCTCACCGAGATCACGGGCCAGCCCTTTGGTGAATCCGATCAGCGCGGACTTGCTCATCGAATAGAGGGTGACACCCGGAAACGGCACGCGCTCAGCGAGATTGCTTCCGATACTGACGATCCGTCCACCGTCAGGCATGTGACGCACTGCGGCCTGGCTGGCCAGATACACCGCTCGGGCGTGGATGCCCAGCGTGCGGTCGACCTCGTCGAGTGACACCTCCTCGATCGGCCCGAACGGAAAGACACCCGCGTTGTTGACGAGGATGTCGAGCCCGCCGAATTCGTCGACGACCTGGTCGACGGCTGCCACGACTTCGTCCGCGGCGGCGCTATCGGCTCTGATGGCCAGCCCGCGCCGGCCGTGGGCGCTTATCTTGTCGACGACCTCATCGGCTCGCTCCTTCGACTGGGCATAGGTGATCGCCACGTCCGAGCCCAGCTCGGCCAGCCTCACCGCGATAGCGGCTCCGATCCCCCTGCTGGCGCCGGTCACCAGCGACATCTTCCCTGTCAGTTCCGACATGCCATCCTCCTATTTCTGTGTCGTTCGATACATAATTACGTCCCCAGGCTACACTCGTCAAAGAGTTTCCTGTCGTTCGATACAGAAATGGGGTGCACCGTGGCGATGCGCGGCAGGCCACGTGCCTTCGATCGGGCCGACGCCCTGCGACAGGCGATGACCGTGTTCTGGGAACGCGGCTATGAGGGCGCGTCGATAAGCGAGCTCGCCGCGGCGATGGGCATCAGCTCCCCCAGCCTGTACGCCGCGTTCGGGTGCAAGGAGCAGCTGCTGCGCGAGGCGGTCGCCCTCTACAACGAGATCGAAGGCGCTGACATCGCCACGGCATTGCGCGACGTACCCACCGCGCGCGAGGCAATCGCAGAGGTGCTGCGCCGCAACGCAATCGCGTACACCGATCCCAGCACACCGACGGGATGCATGATCGTGCTCACCGCGACCACGTTCACGGAAGGCAACCGCGCGGTGCACGATCACCTCGCCGACTGGCGCATGTCGCTCGAGCGCGACTTCCGGAAACGCATCGAGCGCGGGATCGACGACGGTGACGTGCCAGCCGGCGCCGACGCGGCGACGATCGCCGCGTTCTATAACGCGGTCAACCACGGCATGGCGATCCAGGCCCGCGACGGCGCCGATCGATCGACCCTTTCCGCGGTCGCCGAAGCCGCCATCACCGCGTGGGATGGGCTCGCGGATCGCCGTTAACTGCAGGCGGCCAAGACCAATTCGCGCACTCGCGCGGCGTCGGCCTGACCCTTGGTCGCTTTCATCACCGCGCCGACGATCGCGCCGGCCGCTTGGACCTTTCCGCCGCGGATCTTGTCCGCGATGTCGGGATTGGCGGCCAGCGCCTCATCGACAGCGGCCTGGATCAGCGAGTCGTCGCGAACCACCGCGAGACCGCGGTCGGTCATCACCTGTTCAGGTTCACCCTCGCCGGCCAGTACACCCTCGACCACCTGCCGGGCCAGCTTGGTGGACAGCTTGCCGTCGTCGACGAGCTTGAGCACCGCAGCGACCTGAGCCGGGGTGATCGGCAAGTCGGACACGGCCACTCGGACTTCGTTGGCCTTCTGCACCAAGAAGTTTCCCCACCACGCGCGGGCGCCCTCGCTGGACGCGCCGTGTTCGACGGTGGCGGCAACGAGATCGATGGCGCCATTGTTGACAAGGTCGCGCATGACCTCGTCGGAGATGCCCCACTCCTGCTGAATTGTCTTGCGGCGCAGCCACGGGAACTCGGGAATCGTCTGGCGCAGCCGTTCGACCAGTTCGCCGGCCGCCGCCACCGGCTCCAGGTCCGGCTCGGGGAAATACCGGTAATCCTCTGCAGTCTCTTTACTGCGGCCCGGCGAGGTGTAGCCGTCCTCGTGGAAGTGCCGGGTCTCTTGGTGTACCCGGCCGCCTGCCTCGAGAACCGCTGCCTGGCGGCGCATTTCGTAGCGAATTGCAACCTCGACGCTCTTGAGCGAATTCACGTTCTTGGTCTCGGTTCGGGTGCCGAACTCTTTCTGGCCTGCCGGCTTTAGCGAGATGTTGGCATCGCAGCGCATCGACCCCTGGTCCATCCGCACGTCGGAAACGCCCAACGCGCGCAACAGATCCCGCAGCGCAGTGACATACGCGCGGGCAATCTCGGGTGCACGTGCGCCGGTGCCCTCGATCGGCTTTGTGACGATCTCGATCAACGGCACGCCAGAGCGGTTGTAGTCGATCAGCGACGTGGTCGCGCCTTCGATGCGGCCGGTGTCGCTGCCCAAGTGGGTCAGCTTGCCGGTGTCCTCTTCCATGTGCGCACGCTCGATCTCCACTCGCCAGGTGGTGCCGTCGTCGAGCGGGACGTCGAGGTGGCCGTTGATCGCGATCGGCTCGTCATACTGGGAGATCTGGTAGTTCTTCGGCATGTCCGGGTAGAAGTAGTTCTTCCTGGCGAACCGGCACCACGGCACGATCTCGCAACCGAGCGCCAACCCGATGCGAATCGCCGACTCCACCGCGGTCTGATTGAGCACCGGCAGCGCCCCGGGCAACCCCAGACACACCGGGCACACCTGGGTGTTGGGTTCGGCGCCGAACTTGTTGGCGCAGCCACAGAACATCTTGGTGGCGGTGGACAGCTCGACATGCACTTCCAGGCCGAGCACCGGCTCATAGCGCGCCACGACGTCGTCGTAGTCGATCAGTTCGGCTCGAGAAGAGCTGGCCGCGACAGTCATGGCCCCGATCCTAGTGGCGGGGTTCTACACCAACTTCGGGTGCACGCCCGGGATCAGGCCGACCGTGACGGCCATCCGCTGTAACAGCTCTAGAAGTGCCGCTCGTTCGTCGGCCGACAGCGCCGCGGTGATCTCTTTCTCCTGCGACCTGCCCTGCGCGTCCAGGTTTGGCAATAGCTCGCGGGCCTTGTCGGTCAGCGTCACCGCAAAGGCTCGGCGATCCTCGGGATGAGGAAGCCGTGTCACCAGGGCTTGACGCTCGAGGTTGTCGACGACGGTCACCATCACGTTGCGGTGGATCCCGAGCCGTTCCGACAACTGCCGCTGAGACTGCCCGTCGTCGCTGATCAGCGCCATCAGGACCGCGTACGTCCGCGGACCGACGCCGAACGGCTCCAACCGATGCACGAAGTCGTCGGCCAGATACACACCGAGCTGGGAGAGCAAGAAGGGAATTCGTCGGTGCAACTCCGCGATGCCGGTGGGACGGTCACTCACAGCAGCGACATTAGCACTTCAAGTGATGATCACCTATGGTGATAGTCACGGACAGTGACTATTAAGGAGTCGCCATGCGGATTGTCATCTTCGGAGCCAACGGGCAGACCGGCAGGCTGCTCACCCGTCGGGTGCTCGACGCCGGCCACACCGCGGTGGCCGTCACTCGTAATCCGGACGGCTTCCCGTTCGCCGATGCCCGGTTGGTGGTAGGTGGTGCCGATGTGCGGGACGCGTCGTCGTTGGTGTCGGTGGTCGACGGAGCCGACGCCGTGCTGTCGACGTTGGGGGTGCCGTTCAGTGTGCGCGCCATCGACACGTACTCGGCCGGCATCCGCAACGTCGTCGCCGCGATGCGAAAGACGGCGGTCCGGCGACTGGTGGTGGTGAGCTCGACGGGCGCCTACCACTACCCCAACCGAGTGGACACGCCCTTCGCGTTGCGGATCGTCGAGCCGGTGATCACCCGCACAATCGGCAAGACCACCTACGACGATCAGCGCCGTATGGAGACGATCGTGCGCGATAGTGGCGTGGACTGGACGATCGTGCGGCCGTCGGGCCTGTTCGACCTGCCCGAACCGACGAATTACGTTGCAGGAGAAGTTGATCCGATCGGAGGTTTCACAGCCCGGATCGACCTGGCGGACTATATGACCAAGCTCGCCGGCGATTCCTCGGCCGCCGGCAAGACGGTCGTCGTGTCCACCACCGAGAACACGCCCACGATGTGGCAGATGGTCCGTCGCGAAGCGTTCAAGAGCGCCTAACGCATTAGCGCGAGACGAACTCAGCCGAAGAATTCAGCGGCGTCGTCGTACCGGCTTTGCGGCACCAGCTTCAGCTGACGCACCGCGTCGGCCAGCGCCACGCGGCCAATCTCCTGGCCCCGCAACGACACCATCATCCCGTACTCACCGGCGTGCGCGGCGTCGGCGGCGTTCACCCCGAAGCGGGTGGCGAGCACCCGATCGAACGGCGTCGGTGTGCCGCCGCGCTGCACGTGCCCCAGCACGGTGACCCGCACTTCCTTATTGATCCGCTTCTCCACCTCGAGGCCCAGCTGCTGCGCGACCCCGGTGAACTTCTCGTGCCCGAACTCGTCGATTCCGCCTTGACGAAGCTGCATCGTGCCCTCAGCGGGCTTCGCACCTTCGGCCACCACGCAGATGAAGTGTGAATCGCCGCGCACGAAGCGCTGTTTGATCAGCCGGCACACCTCTTCGACGTCGTACGGCTGCTCGGGGATCAGCGTCATATGGGCGCCCGATGCCAGGCCGGCATTCAACGCGATCCACCCCGCGTGGCGGCCCATCACCTCGACCAGCATCACTCGCTGATGGGATTCGGCGGTGCTGTGCAACCGGTCGATGGCCTCGCTGGCGACCATCAGCGCAGTGTCATGCCCGAATGTCACGTCGGTGCAATCGATGTCGTTGTCGATCGTCTTGGGAACCCCGACAACCGGGACGTTCTCCTCGGACAGCCAGTGCGCGGCCGTGAGCGTGCCTTCGCCACCGATCGGGATCAGCACGTCGATGCCGTTGTCGTCCAGCGTCTGCTTGATCTGGTCGAGCCCGGCGCGCAGCTTCTCCGGGTGAACCCGAGCGGTACCCAGCATGGTTCCGCCCTTGGCGAGCAGCCGGTCATTGCGGTCATCGTTGGCCAAGTGGACGCGGCGGTTCTCCAGCAGTCCACGCCAGCCGTCCTGGAATCCGACGACCGATGAGCCGTATCGCACGTCGCAGGTCCGCACGATTGCACGGATCACCGCGTTCAGCCCAGGACAGTCGCCGCCGCCGGTAAGTGTTCCGATCCGCATGCACCCATCCTCCCCCGTTACAGCGCAGTCGGCAGCGGACCTCGCGCAATCTCGTATGCGGCGCCCACCCGGTACAGCCGGTCGTCCGCCAGCGCCGGGGCCATGATCTGCAGGCCGACGGGCAGGTTGTCGTCGGGCGACAGGCCCGAGGGCACCGACATCCCGCAATGGCCGGCCAGATTCAGCGGCAGCGTGCACAGGTCGAACAGGTACATCGCCAGCGGATCGTCGACCTTCTCCCCCAGCGCGAAGGCGGTGGTCGGCGTCGCAGGCGACACCAGCACGTCGACCTTCTTGTACGCCTCGTCGAGGTCGTGGGCGATCAGCGTGCGCACCCTCTGTGCCTGGTTGTAGTAGGCGTCGTAGTAGCCCGCCGACAGTGCGTACGTCCCAATCATGATGCGGCGCTTGACTTCTGGGCCGAAGCCAGCGGCGCGGGTCAACGCCATCACCTCTTCGGCGCTGTGCGTGCCGTCATCGCCGACGCGCACGCCGTACCGCATGCCGTCGAAGCGCGCCAGGTTCGACGAGACCTCTGACGGCAGGATCAGGTAGTACGCCGGCAGCGAGAAGTCGAAGTGCGGGCAGTCGACCTCGCTGACTTCCGCGCCAAGCGCAGTCAGCTGCTCGACCGCGGCGTTGAACGACGCAAGCACGCCATCCTGGTAGCCGTCGCCGCGCAACTGCTTGACCACGCCGATCTTCACGCCCTTCAAGTCGCCGGAGGCACCTTCTCTAGCGGCGGAGACCACGTCGGGCACCTCGGCCTCGACGGAGGTGGAGTCCTTCGGGTCGTGCCCGGCGATCACCTGGTGCAGCATCGCGGTGTCGAGCACCGTGCGGGCGCACGGACCGCCTTGGTCCAGCGACGAGGCGCACGCGATCAACCCGTACCGCGACACCGTGCCGTAGGTGGGCTTCACTCCGACGGTCGCCGTCAGCGCGGCCGGCTGGCGGATCGACCCACCGGTGTCGGTGCCGATGGCCAGCGGCGCCTGGAATGCCGCGAGGGCTGCCGCGCTACCGCCGCCCGATCCGCCTGGCACGCGGTCGACGTTCCAGGGGTTGCGGGTCGGCCCGTAGGCGGAGTTCTCGGTAGACGAGCCCATCGCGAACTCGTCCATGTTCGTCTTGCCCAGGATCGGGATGCCGGCCGCGCGCAACCGTGCGGTGACGGTGGCGTCGTACGGCGACGTCCAGCCCTCGAGGATCTTCGACCCGCAGGTGGTCGGCATGTCGGTGGTGGCGAATACGTCCTTGAGCGCCAGCGGCACACCCGCCAGCGGCGACGGCAGGTCGTCGCCTGCCGCGACGGCGGCGTCGATCCTGGCCGCTTCTGCCAACGCGTTGTCACCCGCTACGTGCAGAAACGCGTGGTATTTCTCGTCGGTCTCGGCGATCTGATCGAGGCACGCCTGGGTGGCCTCCGTCGAGGAGACCTCCTTGGCGGAGATCTTGGCGCCCAGCGTCGCGGCGTCGAGCCGGACCAGTTCGCTGCTCATTCGACTTCTCCCAGGATCCGTGGGACGCCGAATCTGCCGTCGACCGCCTTTGGCGCCTGAGCGAGCGCTTCGTCCTGGGCCAGGCTGGGCACGACGTCATCAGGGCGAAAGACGTTGACCTCCGTCAGCGGGTTTCCGGTCGGGTCGACGCCGGTGACGTCGACGGCCTGGATCTGGCTGACGTGTTCGAGGATGGCGTCCAACTGGCCGGCGAAGCTGTCCAGCTCGTCCTCGCTCAGGGCGAGGCGGGCCAGTCGCGCCAGATGGGCAACCTCGTCTCGGGAGATCTGCGACACGAGGTGCAAGCCTAGTCACCGCCGCCGCCGCACCTCTCGCGCCACCTTCCCGGAATGCTCAGCAGCACGCCCTGTGAAACAGTGTTGCGCGTGCCTTCGTATCTGCTGCGGGTCCAGCTAGAGGATCGGCCAGGCAGTCTCGGCTCATTGGCCGTGGCTCTCGGGTCGGTGGGCGCCGACATCTTGTCCCTCGACGTGGTCGAACGCGCATCGGGGTATGCAGTCGATGATCTCGTGGTCGAACTGCCGGCAGGCGCGATGCCGGACATGCTGATCACGGCCGCCGAGCATCTCAATGGCGTGTATGTCGACACGATCCGCCCGCACACCGGGCTGCTCGAAGCCCACCGGGAACTCGAGCTGATCGATCACATCGCGGCGGCCGACGGGAAGCCCAAGCAACTGCAGGTCCTTGTCGACGAGGCCCCGCGCGTGCTGCGCGTCGGATGGTGCACCGTGGTCGAGCTGACTGATTCTGGGCCCAAACGCGTCGTCGGCAGTCCGGGAGCTCCGGAAACCCAGGCGGCCGAAACGCCGTGGCTACCGCTCGACCACGCCGAAGCGCTGGACGCCACCGCCGATTGGGTACCACAGGTGTGGCGCGACATGGACACGACGCTTGCTGCGGCACCGCTTGGTGGACCTCGCACTGCCGTCGTGTTGGGCAGACCGGGCGGACCTGCCTTCCGGCCGTCGGAGGTGGCGAGGCTTGGCTACCTGGCTGGGATCGTCGCGACGATTCTGAGCTGAGCTTTAGCCACCAGCCGGCACCGGGAAGCGGTCGTTGACATCGGCATTGGTGTCTTTGCGGGCGCAGTGCGCGCAGCAGAAGATCGCATCCGGTGTCTCAACTCCATGGCCGAGAATCCGGCATCCACAGTGCGCGCACTCCGGCGCTAACTGGACGGCCGCGCACTCCACGCTGTCGAATGTCGCGCTGCGGCCATCGGGCCATGTCACCGTGAACGCCTTGTCGTAGTGGTTGCCGCAGGTATCGCAGATCGCCATCACACACTCCCTAACTCGGTTATCCGACGGGGTTCCCTGCTCCGGATGTCGACAAACACCGACCGAGTTCGACGGCCTTGCCGCCGCCGTCCATCAGCAGCACCAATTCGCTGATATCACCGAGGACGGGCTGACCGCCCTGCGGTAGCCGGTCTGCCCCAACCGGATTGAGCACATCGGACCCGATGCGAGCGCTTTGTCAGTTCCACTCGACGGTGGGCGGGCTCTTACTCAGGTCGGCCTTACCGAAAAGCGAAGACGGCGCTGTGCCAGTGACTCTCGCGCCGTCGCGTCCTTCAACGGAATAGCTGAAGTCACCGCTCATCGTTACGGTCGCGCTCATGTCGTATGGCGAGAAGTTGATCTCGACATCGTTTGCGTCGGGCGCTCGCCACGTCACCGTGCCATCCACGGCGCCGTACTCGTAAGCTCGCTGGGGGCAACCCGCTGGTTCGAGCGATCGCGAGCGCTCGCATTCGTCCAACAGCGCCTTGACATTTGAGACGATTTCAGCGCGGCCCGCGTCACTCAAGGACACCTCGGGAACGTTGCCGCCCGCGTAACCCGTCAACGCGTCCAACAGAACCGGCTTGCCTTCGACGGTGAGGTTCTTGTTGCTCGACCCCCACTCCACGAAGCCGGGAAACAGGTAGACCACCGACTCGCCCACCGGCTTGCCGAAAGCGGTGACGGTCTCCATGGCCTTGATGCTGCTCTGCGTCGAGAAGTCCAGGCGCACGGCGGCGGAGTCGAGCCTCCATTCGTCGCCGTTCTTCTTCAACAAGAAGGTGGTGTCCGAAGTTTGATCACCGAAACTCGCCGTCACGTGGACCTGGCCGAAGCCGATCCCGCCATCGGAATCGTCGCCGAGGATGCGGATATTGGAGATCGGCATCTCCTCGATCTGTTGCTTGAGGATCTCGTCGCTCAGGAGTTCCTTCGACGCGGGTTGGTCGGCACCGAAACTCAACGCGGCCTCCGCATCACCCTTGGCGAGCGCTTCCAGGTAACCCTGCACTGCCCCACCCGCATCCGACGCGCCGCCGCTACCGCGCCCGACCAGTGCTATCGCGGCGACGATCACGACCACCAAGACCACGGCCACACCGGCACCAATCGTGATGAAGAGCGCTTTTCGATTGCGGCGAGGACCGCCACCTAGCGGGGCGTACTCACCGAACTGCTGGCCGGGAGGCTGCTGCCAGCCGGGCGGCGGCTG
Organism: Mycobacterium sp.; assembly: GCF_035697385.1. Lineage (GTDB taxonomy): Bacteria > Actinomycetota > Actinomycetes > Mycobacteriales > Mycobacteriaceae > Mycobacterium. The sequence continues at coordinate 23,465 of NZ_DASSCY010000283.1, forward strand.
TTGCGGCGCGCCCGACGGCCATTGCTGCTGTGGCGGCTGTCCGGAGGGCCATTGCTGCTGCGGGGGGCCGGACGGCCATTGCTGTTGCGGCGGGCCGGAGGGCCGCTGCGGCGGGCTCGGCGGCGGGATGTCCCAACCGCCTCCCGGGACGTGCCCTCCGCCCGGATTCGGACCGCCGGCCGGGTTGGGGCCGCCGTAGCCATGGCCTCCGCCGGACCAATCAGTCACAGCAAAACTCCCAGGTGTGGTGCGTGCGGCACAGGAATGTCCCCCGTCGTCAAGAACGGCGCTCAGCTAACTGCACACCGTCGTCTAATCAGGCGCGGTCGAATGGATTAGCAGCATTCTAACCATGCATCGCGGCCCTCTCGCGCACGAATGTTCAGCGGGCTAACCGCTCAGACGGCGTCCGGACCGCCCTCCAGCAACCGGCGGAAGCCGTCCTCGTCGAGGATCGGCACGCCGAGTTCGACGGCCTTGTCGTACTTCGAGCCGGGCGAATCGCCCGCCACCACATAGGCGGTCTTCTTCGACACCGAGCTGGCCGCTTTGCCGCCGCGCGCAACGATGGCCTCCTTCGCGTCATCGCGGGAGAATCCGGGCAACGAGCCGGTGACGACGATGGACATGCCGTCCAGCGTTCGCTCGATGCTGGTGTCGCGTTCGTCGTGCATCCGCACGCCTGCGGCTTGCCACTTGTCGACGATGGCGCGATGCCAGTCGACACCGAACCACTCGACGACGGCGGCGGCGATCGTCGGGCCGACGCCTTCGACGGCAGCAAGCTGTTCCTCCGAAGCCGACCTGATGGCGTCGAGGCTGCCGAACTCAGTGGCCAGTGCGCGCGCGGCGGTAGGCCCGACATGGCGGATGGACAGCGCGACGAGTACACGCCACAGCGGCTGAGACTTGGCTTTGCCCAGGTTGGCAAGCAGCCGTTGGCCATTCGCCGACACTGCACCCGCCTTGATGGTGAACAGCTCGGTGCGTAGCAGGTCGTCGGCTGTGATGGTGAACAGATCACCTTCGTCGGTGATGACGCCGGACTTCAGCAGCGCGATGCCGGCCTCGTAACCGAGGCCCTCGATGTCGAGCGCCCCGCGGCTGGCGACGTGGAACACGCGCTCGCGCAGCTGCGCCGGACAGGTTCTGGAATTGGGGCAGCGGATGTCGGCGTCGCCCTCCTTCGCCGGCGCCAGTTTCGTGCCGCATTCGGGACACGTTGTGGGCATTTCGAATTCGCGCTGCGAGCCGTCGCGCAGATCGACAACCGGGCCGAGAACTTCCGGAATCACGTCGCCGGCCTTGCGGATCACCACCGTGTCGCCGATCAGCACGCCCTTGCGTTTGACCTCAGACGCGTTGTGCAACGTCGCCAGTCCGACAGTCGACCCGGCGATTTTGACCGGCTCCATGTAGGCGAACGGGGTGACCCGACCGGTCCGCCCGACGTTGACCCGGATGTCGAGCAGCTTGGTGGTCGCCTCTTCTGGCGGATACTTGTAGGCCACCGCCCAGCGCGGCGCGCGCGACGTCGACCCGAGGCGGCGCTGCAGCGCCACATCGTCGACTTTGACCACCAGACCGTCGATTTCGTGCTCGACGTCGTGGCGGTGCTCGCCCCAATAAGCGATGCGTTCGGTGACGGCGTCCAGCCCCTTCACCTTCGCGGTGTGTTCGGATACCGGCAGCCCCCACGCCTTCAGGGCGCGGTACGCATCGTGCAGCGTCTTCGGGGTGAAGCCTTCGGCATGGCCGAGGCCGTGACAGATCATCCGCAGCTTGCGCCGGGCGGTGACGGCGGGATTCTTCTGCCGCAGCGACCCTGCTGCGCTGTTGCGTGGGTTGGCGAACGGCGCCTTGCCCTCCGCGACCAGGCCTGCGTTGAGATCCTCGAAGTCGGTGACCCGGAAGAACACCTCGCCGCGCACCTCGAGCACGCGCGGGACCGGGAATTCCTTGGTGCCGGTGAGCTTTTCGGGGATATCGTCGATGGTGCGGGCGTTGAGCGTGACGTCCTCACCGGTGCGGCCGTCACCCCGGGTTGCCGCCCGAACCAGCCGGCCGTCGCGGTACACGAGCGCCAGCGCGACCCCGTCGATCTTCAGCTCACACAGGTACTGCGCATCGTCACCGATCTCCCCTTTGATGCGCGCGGCCCAGGCCGCAAGCTCCTCGGGAGCGAACACGTTGTCCAGGCTGAGCATCCGCTCGAGATGGTCGGCGGACGTGAAATCGGTCGCGAACCCGGCGCCGCCGACGAGCTGCGTCGGGGAATCAGGGGTGCGCAGCTCGGGGTGCTGGTCCTCGAGCGCCTGCAGCTCGCGAAGGAGTTTGTCGAACTCCGCGTCCGAAATGATTGGGGCGTCGCGCACGTAGTAGCGGAACTGGTGCTCGCGCACCTCGTCGGCGAGTTCCTGCCATCGGCGGCGGACATCGGCGTCCGGGGCTTCGTCGGCCTGTTCGGCCAACGCTGTTTCCGGGTCCTTCGAGCTCACCCTGGCAGGCTAGCCGAGCACGCCGACAGCCTGGCAGGGTAAACCCATGCCGCACCCGATCATGTTCAGCGACGACGACCTCGGCCTGGCAGAGCTCCGAAAGATCGCGTTGGGCTTCCCCGAGGCGTTCGAGAAGATCTCGTGGGGCAGGCCGGTGTTCTGCGCGCCGAAGATCTTCGTCATGTACGGCGGCAGCGCCAAGACCGACACGTTGGGTGAGTACCTCCAGTATCCGCACTCAATTCTGGTCAAGGTCGACGACTCCGACCGCAAGGCCCTCGAGCAAGACCGGCGATTCTTCTTCCCCGCCTACATGGGCCCGTCGGGATGGCTGGGGCTGGACCTGACGGCGAAGAAGAAGGTGGACTGGGACGAGGTACACGAGCTGATCGACGCGTCGTTCCGGATGGTCGCTCCGAAGAAACTCATCAAGCTCCTCGACCAAGCCTGACCCAGCGGCCGCGATGCCATGGTTCGATCGTTGACCATGAGCTTCGCGAGCCCCTTCCCTGAAGTCGACATCCCCTCCACGAGCGTCTACGACTACTTGTTCGGCAGCATCGACGACGCCGATCTGGACCGGGTGGCGCTGATCGACACGAAGTCGGACCGCACGACCTCCTACCGCGAGATGATCGGCCGCATCGACGCGTTCGCCGGCGCACTGGCCGGGCGCGGCATCGGTGTCGGCGACGTCGTCGGCCTGCTTTCTCCGAACAGCTCGGGCTTCGCGGTCGCCTTCCACGGCATCCTGCGATCGGGCGCGACGGCAACGACCATCAACGCGCTGTTCACCGCCAAGGACATCGCCAAGCAGCTAACCGATTCGAAAGCCAAGGTGCTGGTTACGGTTACACCCCTGCTGGCTCAGGCCAAAGAAGCGGCAGCGGCCGTTGGTTTGGCCGACGGCGACCTGGTCGTGCTCGACGGTGACGGGCTGGCGGCAAGCGGTCACCCCAATGCCGAGGATCTGATGGGGCCGGGTTTGCCGCCGCCAGACGTGAGCTTCGCCCCGTCGTCGCATCTGGCGGTGCTGCCGTACAGCTCCGGAACCACCGGCAACCCCAAAGGTGTGATGCTGACTCACCGCAACCTGGTTGCCAACGTCGCGCAGATCCGGCCGCTGATCGGGATGGTCACCGACGACGTGGTCCTCGCCGTGCTGCCGTTCTTCCACATTTACGGAATGACGGTGCTGCTCAACGCCGCTCTGCACGCTCGCGCCCGGCTGGCGATCATGCCCAGTTTCGACCTCGGCGAATTCCTTGCCAATATCCAGAATCACAAGTGCACCATCGCGTTCATCGCGCCTCCGGTGGCCGTCGCGCTCGCCAAGCACCCACTGATCGACGAGTACGACCTCTCGTCGCTGAACACCGTCATGTCGGGCGCCGCCCCGCTGGACGCAGATCTCGGCCGCGCCGTCGCGGCGCGACTGGGCTGCCGCGTTGTCCAGGGCTACGGCATGAGCGAACTGAGCCCCGTCAGCCACATCACCCCGTTCGACGCCGGCGCGCACGACATGAAGACGACCGCGCCGCTGAGCTCGGTCGGGTGGACCGTATCCAACGCCGCCTCCAAGATCATCAACCCGGAGACCGGCGACGAAATCGATGTTCCCACAGAGGGTCTCAGCGAGACCGGGGAGCTGTGGTTCAAGGGGCCCAATGTGATGGCCGGATACCTCAACAATGAGAAGGCCACCAGGGAGACCATCGACGACGACGGTTGGTTGCACACCGGCGACCTCGCCCAGGTCGACGCGAATGGCTGCGTGTACATCGTCGACCGCCTCAAGGAGCTGATCAAGTACAAGGGATACCAGGTGCCACCCGCCGAGTTGGAGGCGGTGCTGCTGAGCCATCCGGCGATCGCCGACGCGGCGGTGGTCGGCGTCAATGACGACGAGGGTGAAGAGGTGCCAAAAGCGTTCGTGGTCAAGCAATCCGGAGAGGATCTGACCGCGGACCAGGTGATGGAGTTCGTCGCCGGTCAAGTCGCGCCGTACAAGAAGGTGCGTCAGGTCGAGTTCATCGAGGCCATTCCGAAGTCGGCCTCGGGCAAGATCCTGCGCAAGGACTTGCGGGCCAGTTAATGCCGGCCTAGCTCCGCGGCCGCTTTCGCCGCGCGGGCCTGGCGGTAACCGAGCACCGCGCCCGCGGCAGGTATCAGCAACAGCCCGGCGATGCCCCACAGCGGGTCGGCCAGACTCGACGCCGGTGTGACGCCCAGTTGCTTCGGCATCGCCGGCGGCGTGTAGATCCGGTCGACCCACGACGGCGGTGCCGGCGCGGGCGGCGGGGGCGGTGGAGGTTCAGGCGCGGGTTCGGGCGCGGGGGCCCAGTTGCGGGGTTCGCGGTCGTCGTCCTGAATGCCGGGCGACCGGCCGTTTCCGACAGTCACCTTCGGCGGCTCGAACTTCGACGAGGGTGAGCCAGGGTGATCGGAGCCCGACCGATCGTTGGACCCGGAGCCAGTCTCCGGCGAGAGCTGTTGGACATCGGTACGCCCGGACCCCACTCGAGACTGCGGGCCGTCGGTGTTACCGAAGCTCGGTCCGCCATCGTCGCCGCCGAAACCACCATCGGACTTTCGGTTGTCACCGCCACCGCCACGGCGGTCACCGCGGTCGTAATCGCCGCGCTTCGACCCGCTGCCAGCGTCGCCCCAATTGCGGTCCGAGCTGTCTCTGTCCCCGCGACCCGAGTGGCCCGGATCGGCGATTGCCGCCGCTACGCCGGGCCCACCGAACAGCAAAAACGCCGAGACGGCACCAACGCCTACCACGAGGCGTGGGTTGGATCGGGCCACAAGTTCCTCTTCCCCGCTAGTGGCAAAGACCAGCCAACGTCATGCGCAATGCATTCTTACATGCCGACGCGAGGTCTACCCGGGGTCTCCGACAAACACGCAAAATTGACGCGATCGTCGGTGCTACTCCTCCTCAACGTAGGAGCGCAACCGGTCGATCGCCCGATCCCAGCGCTGCGACAACGCGGTGAGGTAAATGCTGGCGTCGTTAAGCGGTTGCGGACGTACCCGCCAGATGCGCTCCCTGCCCTTGCGCTGACTGCTCACCAGCCCCACCGCCTCCAGCAGCACCAGATGTTTGGTCGCCGCCTGCCGACTCACCGCGACCACCTGCGTGACCTCAGTGGTTGAGCACGGTCCGCGGTCGCACAGCCGGGTGATGATGCGCAGGCGGTTCGGGTCGCCGAGCGCGTCGAACAACGGGGCCTTGTCCGCAGAAACCGCCGAAGCGCTCACACCTTCTCGCTGAGTGCGAGGTACTTCCGCACCAGTTCGGTTTGTGCGGCCCAACCCTCGCTGTTGCCCTCGAACGCCGACGCCCGACGGTCGGCCGGGATGGCTTCGAAACCGGACTCCACGATGCGCAGCAGCACTCCCTCGGCGGTCTCGTCGAGCGTGAACTCCACCAACGTGGTCGGCTCTTGCGAGTGGTCGGTGCCCGACTCGACAGCGAACGGGTGCCAGCGAAACGCCAGCCGCCGTTTGGGCTCGACCGCGACGATCTGCCAGGTGTCGGCCTGACCCGCGTAGGGCTCCTGAGCCTTGGCGACGTCGTCATCGACGGTCGTCGGGGTGATGACGCCGGTGACCGATGCACCGGGGACGAACGGGCCGTCGAAGCGGACCCCGAACCATTGGCCGAACTCGTCGGCGTCGCTGATCGCCCGCCAGACCCGCTCCAGAGGAGCGCGCAACACAACTTCTTTCTCGATCCGGTCCATATCCATATGCAACCTCCTGGTTGCTTCTCACTCTAGCCGCAGTCGCCGGGAAAGCGCAACCTTTTGGTTGCTTCTTAAATGGCGTCCGGGTCGTCGGCGATGGCATCGGCGGTCTGCTGGGTGAGCTCGATGGCCTTGCGTGCCCACTCGGGCGTGGCCGCGGCCAGGCCGCAGGCCGGTGTGATTCCGAGCCGCTCGCGCAGCACCGACCGCGCGAACCCGAGCCGATCGGTGATTGAGACGGTCGACTTCGCCAGCTCCTCGGTTGAGGGCAGCTTTTCGGGCCTGGTTGAGGCGACAACGCCTAACAGAACGGTGCGACCAGAGTCGATGAACTCGCCGATGCCGTCGAGATCGGCGGGTTTCAGTGTCTGGACATCGACCGATACAGCATGAATAGTGCTGCGCTGCAGCATCTTCCACGGCAGCTCGGGTGAGCAGCTGTGTAGAACCACTTCTGCGCCCACGGTGGCGACACATTCGTCCAACAGCGCGGTGGCCACCGATTCGTCGACGGGATGCACTGGGCTGAAGCTTGTGACCCCGGTCAGCCGGCCCTCGAGCGCGGCAGGCAATGACGGCTCGTCGAACTGCACGACGACCGTGGTTTCGAGCCGTCGGGCAATCTGCGCGCGATGAGCCGCAACACCCTCAGCCAGTGACCCGGCGAGATCACGCAGTGCGCCGGCGTCAGTGATGGCGCGGTGTCCCCCGGGCAGTTCGAGCTGTGCGGCCAGGGTGATGGGGCCCGGCGCCTGGATCTTTACTGTCCGTGACGCTCCCCGCAGGCCGGCTTTCTCCCATGCCTCCTCGAGCGCGTCGATGTCCTCGTCGAGCAGGCTGATTGCCCGCCGGGCGACCGCGCTGCGTCCGGATGCGATGCGATATCCGCGAGGCACGGTGTCGATGCCGATGTCGACCAACAGCGCGGCGGCCCTGCCGATGATGTCGGCGCCGACGCCGCGGGCAGGTAGTTCCGCGAGATGCGGCAGAGTGTGCAATTCTCCGATGACGATTTCGGCGGCCTCGCGCGGCGACGTTCCCGGCCACGATCCGATGCCGGTCCCCGCCGCGAAAACGCTCACTCGTTGAACACTATTCGATCGGGCTAATGTCGATCCGGGAAGGGGACGGCGCCATGTCCATATCGGCCAGACCATTGATGGTCTGGTGCGCGGCGGCGTTGTTGACGGCGGGCTGCACGCACGTAGTCACTGGTAACGCAATGCTGGCCATACCCGGCATCGACGACGACTCGTTGTCGCCCGTCGATGTCGAGACCATCATGCTCGACCAATCACAGATGCGCGCGATCACAGGGGGCGGCCAAGACCTCACCATCATCCCGAGCATGGACGGCAAGATTCCGGTCGATATCGACCAATTCGCGGAAACCGCTCCGCCGCAATGTAAGTGGATCTTCGCCGAGACTCAGACCTTCGGCCCGGACGTCGAGGAGTTTCACAAGACGACGTTCCAGTATCCGCCCGAGGGCGGCATCATCTCCGAGGGTGCGGCGGCCTACCGTGACCGCGACACCGCGCGGCGCGCATTCGACGGCCTGGTCGGTTTGGTCGACGGCTGCGGCTCGACAGCATTCGGGCCCATGTTCGTCGGCGAGTGGACGGCCACGGCCGATTCGGTGCAGACCCTTCCCAACAGCGGCTGCGGGCGCGACTACCGGCTGAAGTCGGTGGTGCTGGTCGAGGTGACGTCGTGCGCGTTCCCCGCTTCGGTGCCCGACATCGTGATGACGAACATCCTGGCCAACGTGCCGGACTAGTCTGCGTTTCTTGCCGCGAACGTTCCGTACCGCTCGATATTTCGGCCAATTTTCGGATGGTAAGGAACGTTCGTCGCACAAGAGAGTGCAGCTACTGTCGAGCCATGCGCATTGTCATCGTTGTAATCGGCGTGCTCGTCGCACTGTTCGGTCTGCTGTTCACGCTGCAGGGATTTGGCGCGGTGGGCGGTAGCCCGATGAGCAACACCACCACGTGGTCCATCCTCGGACCGATCATCGCGTTGATCGGAATCGCCACCGCATTCGCCGGATGGCGCGCCCGAAAGCCCTAGCAGCACAAGCTGTTTCTATTCCAGCTCTAGGCGCGGGGGCCGCTGCCCGGCACGACTGACCTCCGCGTGGCCCTGGCCATGGATTTCTGCGGAGGATGCACGCCATGTGCCAGCCCGTTACCGGCGTGGAGCCCAGCGAAGAAGGCAGCCAGAAGCTGGAATCCGCGGTGGCGACGGATTCGACTCCAAAGAGATGTCCTCTGATACAGCATCTTTCGATCCTGACCCGCATACGGCCGCGGCAACAGTGGCACTAGTGCCGATGTTCGCTAACATAGTGACATGCATTCGGTGGCGATCCTGGCCTACGACGGGATGTCTGGTTTCGAGTCTGGTCTGGCGGCAGAGATTTTCGGGATCACTGAACTGTCGGAGATGTTCTCTGCCGGCATTTCGCGACCGTGGTACTCGGTCAAGTTGTGCGCGCAAACACCCGAGGTACGAATGCTGGGTGGCGCCACTGTGCATACCCCTTACGGTTTGGCCGATCTAGCGGCAGCCGACACCGTGATCATTCCCAGCGTTCGAGACGTGACGGAGCCGCCGTCGCCCGAACTCATCGAGGCGATCCGGACCGCACATGAACGAAAATCGCGACTGGTGTCCATCTGCTCTGGGGCGTTCGCGCTGGCCGCCGCGGGCGTGCTCGACGGCCGGCAGGCCACGACTCACTGGATTTACGTGGATCTGCTCCAAGCGCGTTATCCGGAGATCGATGTCGATCCCGCGCCGCTGTATGTCGACGGAGGAAACGTACTCACCAGTGCAGGATGCGCGGCCGGCTTGGACCTGTGTCTGCACATCGTCCGCTCAGATCACGGCGTCCGAATCGCCAATGACGTAGCCAGGCGCTTGGTGATCTCACCCCACCGAGCCGGTGGACAAGCCCAGTACATCGAAACTCCGGTGCCGGAACCCACGGCGGACGGACGTATCGCTGCGGGAATGGCGTGGGCACTGGCGAATCTGGACGCGCCTATCACGTTGGACGACTTGGCCACGCAATCAGCGTTGTCACGGCGCAGCTACTTGCGGCAGTTCGCGAAAGCTACTGGAACCACGCCCATCAAGTGGCTGATCGAACAACGGATCCAGGCGAGCCTCGCCCTGTTGGAATCGTCGTCATTGTCGATCGAGCAGATCGCCACGCGGGTCGGCTTCGAATCCGCGGTGACGTATCGGCACCACTTCGTCCGCCAGTTGCGGACGACGCCAAGCGAATACCGCAGCTGCTTCGCTGAGGTGCACTAGCTTGCCTCGGACGCACTCCCGGCGATCGTCGCGCTGCCGATCACTTCATCGCCGTCGGGGTCTGGGCGGTAGAGCACCATCGTCTGGCCAGGTGCCACGCCACGCAGCGCAGTGCGCAGGGCGACCTCGATCCGCCCGTCGCGAACTTCGGCAACGCCGTCAGCCAGACCTCCGTGGGCGCGAACCTGCACCACGCACTCCATCGGACCTGTGGGCGCGGTACCCGAGGTGAGCACCGGCCGCTCCCCGGTCAGCTCCCACACCTCGAGGTCCGCGGAGTCACCGACGCGCACCGTGCCGGTGGCGGCGTCGATGCCCGTCACGTAGCGCGGGCGTCCGTCGGGTCCCGGCCCGGCGATTCCCAGGCCCTTACGCTGACCGATGGTAAAGCCGTGTACGCCTTCGTGTTCGGCTAGCACCCTGCCGCTGCCGTCGACGACCGCGCCTGGGCGCACGCCGATCCGCGCACCGAGAAACGCGCGGGTGTCGCCGGACGGGATGAAGCAAATGTCATGGCTGTCCGGCTTCTCCGCTACGGCCAGCCCGCGCCTGGCGGCCTCCTCGCGGATCTGCGGTTTGGGTGTGTCGCCGATCGGAAAGACCGCGTGGCGCAACTGATCAGCCGTCAGCACGCCGAGCACATACGACTGGTCCTTGTCAGCGTCGACGGCGCGACGCAGCCGTCCTTCGGACAACCGTGCGTAGTGGCCGGTGGCGACGGCGTCGAAGCCGAGTGCCAGTGCGCGGGCCGCCAACGCGGAGAACTTGATTCGCTCGTTGCAGCGCACGCACGGGTTCGGTGTCTCGCCGCGTGCATAGGACTCGACGAAGTCGTCGATGACGTCTTCGGCAAAGCGGTCGGCGAAATCCCACACGTAGAAAGGGATGTCGAGCACATCGGCCACGCGCCGGGCGTCGCCTGCGTCTTCTTTCGAGCAGCATCCGCGCGATCCGGTGCGCAGTGTGCCCGGTGCCGACGACAACGCCAGGTGAACACCGACCACATCGTGACCGGAGTCGACCATCCGCGCCGCGGCGACCGACGAGTCGACGCCGCCGCTCATTGCGACCAGAACGCGCACTAGTCGACCACTCCCGAACTGGCGAGTACCGCCTGCCGCGCCCGCTCGACCGCCGCCGGTAGTACCGCCAGCGCGGCATCGACATCGGCTTCGGTACTCGTGTGACCGAATGACAGTCGTAGCGATCCGCGGGCGCTGACCGGGTCGGCGCCCATCGCGATCAGCACGTGCGACGGCTGCGCCACACCCGCGGTGCACGCCGAGCCGGTCGAGCACTCGATTCCCTTGGCGTCCAACAGCATCAACAGCGAGTCACCCTCGCAGCCGCGGAATGTGAAGTGCGCGTTGCCCGGCAGCCGCCCGGCGCCGGTCGCGCCGTTGAGGTGGACGTCGTCCATCCCGGACAGCACGCCGTCGACCAACCGGTCGCGTAGCTGCTGCACACGAGCGGCGTTGGCCTCCAAGCCGTCGACCGCCACCTTCGCGGCCGCAGCCATCGCCACGGCACCGGCGACATCCGGTGTGCCCGAACGGACATCGCGCTCCTGACCGCCCCCATGCAGCAGAGGCATGCACGCCGTGTCGCGGCGCAGCAGCAGCGCGCCGACACCGGTGGGTCCGCCGAACTTGTGCGCCGCGATGCTCATCGCGGACAGCCCGCTGGCACCGAAGTCAACGGCGATCTGGCCGACGGCCTGGATCGCGTCACTGTGCATGGGGACGTCGAATTCAGCTGCGATGGCGGCCAATTCGGCGATCGGCATGATGGTTCCGACCTCGTTGTTCGCCCACATGATGGACACCAGGGCAACGTCGTCGTGGTCCTGCAGCGCCTCGCGCAGAGCCGCAGGCGCAACCGATCCGTCTTCACCAACCGGCAGCCAGGTCACCTCGGCGCCTTCGTGTTCGGCGAGCCACTGTACAGCGTCGAGCACCGCGTGATGCTCGACCGGAGTGGTCACAATCCTGCGCCGCAGCGGTTCGGCGTCACGGCGGGCCCAGTAGATGCCCTTGACGGCAAGGTTGTCACTCTCGGTGCCGCCTGCGGTGAACACCACTTCCGACGGACGCGCGCCTAGGAGTTTGGCGAGTGTCTCGCGGGACTCCTCCATTCGGCGGCGGGCCACCCGGCCGGTGCCGTGCAGTGACGACGCGTTGCCGACCGTCGCGAGCACGGCGATCATCGCCTCGATGGCAGCGGGATGCATCGGGGTTGTGGCGGCGTGATCGAGATAGACCGACTTCGGCGAGGTCATAGCCGCTCCAGGATACGCGCCGGGAAGCGGCCGCCCCGAATCCGCTCAGGCCACCAGTGCGTGGCCGTGCGCTCCCCGGGACTCCTCGCCGCGAACGGCGCCCTCGCAGCGAGCGGCCAGATCCCGCCGGTCGGTGCCGGGCAACTGCAGCGACTCGACCTGCACCCGCACGATCGTGCGCTGGGCGGTGATGAGCCGCCGAATGGACGCGAGCAGTGTGTCATCGCCCACATAGGCGGCGACGGTCGACGGCCTTCCGTCGCGATGGTGGTAGGTCAGCCGCAACGGCTGGACCGGCCTGCCCGCATCGACAGCCGCCTGGAACATCGCAGGACGGAACTGGCCGTATGCAAGGCCGCACCAGGTGGTGCCTTCGGGAAACGCCACCACCGTCTGGCCGGCACGCAGCCGGTCGGCCACCGTGCCCACCACCTCGGGTAGCCGGCGCAGGTTCGCGCGGTCGATCGGAATGACCTTCATCAGGCGGGCCACCATTCCCAGGCCGATCCAGTCGACGAGATCGGCGCGGGCGACGAACCGTCCTGGCATGACCGAGCCGATCGCGAAGATGTCCACCCATGACACATGCCCGCTGACCACCAGCACGCCAGACAGATTGCGAATCGGCCCACCGGACACGGTGATTCGCACGCCAAGGCAGCGCAACATCAGCCGGCAGTAGCCCCGCTGGATGTGGGAGCGACCCGGCATCGGAACGGCGAGCAACGGCGTTGCCGACAGCAGCAGCACCGCGAAAGTGGCCCTGATCGCGACGCGCCAAGCGACCACGACCCGCTGGCCAGACGTTGCCGCGCCCGTAGCGACGCAGCTGGCGTCGCAGGCCGCCCGCGGCAGCCAGGCGTGCTCGACGGTCACGATTCGCTCCCGCCGGCCATCGCTGCCGCCGCGCCCACCGACCGCAGCCTGCGCAGGTAGCGGGTGTCGGCCTGGCGCTTGTCCAGCAGGGCCGGGAAGTCGCCCACCCCGAAGTCGGGGTCGTGAGCGGGCTCGCCGCACACCTGCGCGCCCAATCGCAGGTAGCCGCGCATGAGCGGCGGAACGGCGACCCTGGCCGGTGGAGCGATGTCGTCGAGGCCCCTGCCGTCGACCGTGACAGGCCGGTACGGGTGCACGGTGTATTCCGCGGGGGCGGCGTGGCGTCGCTGCACGAAGTCGCGCACGCCCCGAATCTGGCTGCCCGGTGTCTCGTCGTCGGCGCCATGGACGGGCACTGACACGCAGCCGGTGACGTAGTCGTAGCCGCAGCGATCGAGGTAGGCCAGGATGCCGGCCCACATCAGCAGCACGACGGCGCCGTTGCGATGGTCTTCCCGCACCACAGCGCGGCCCATCTCGACAAGGGACGGCCGCAGCGCATCGAGCGCGGAGACGTCGAATTCGGTTGCGGTGTAAAGACTCCCAGCGGCGATGGCGCCCGGTGGCGGCAGCATCCGGTAGCAGCCGACCAGTTCGCCGGAGTTGTCCTCGCGGACAAGGAGATGGTCGCAGTGTTCGTCGAAGCGATCGGCGTCACGTCCGTCGAGAGCACCCGCCAAGTCGAATCCCGGCTCGGAGGTGAACACGTCGTGACGAAGGCGCTGCGCAGCTTCGATGAGCGCAGGGTCGGTGGACAGCAGCAGGGTGTAGCGAGGGGTATCTGCTGCTTGGGTCGAATGATCTGCGGCGATGAGTACAGAAGCAGTGCTCATAGCCAGCACGGTCGCCTAGCCGGGTCTCCGGATGGCATCGGGTGCGTGACGTGTCCGTGCACGCTGGGTGACGAGTTGGGCGTGCCCAGTCGCGCCTACCGCGACCGAGCACGCCCAATTCGTAGAAAGGAATTAGCCCTTGCGAGCCTTGACCGCCTCGGTCAGCTGCGGGGTGACCTTGAACAGGTCGCCGACGATGCCCAGATCGGCGATCTCGAAGATCGGCGCCTCTTCGTCCTTGTTGACGGCGATGATCGTCTTCGAGGTCTGCATGCCGGCCCGGTGCTGGATCGCCCCGGAAATGCCCAACGCGATGTAGAGCTGCGGCGACACGGTCTTGCCGGTCTGGCCCACCTGGAACTGGCCCGGGTAGTAGCCGGAGTCGACGGCCGCGCGAGAGGCACCGACCGCAGCGCCGAGCGAGTCGGCCAAATCCTCGACGACCTTGAAGTTCTCCGCGCTGCCGACACCGCGGCCGCCGGAGACGACGACGGTGGCCTCGGTGAGCTCCGGACGGTCGCCGGCCACCGCGGGCTGACGGGCAGTGATCTTCGTCGCATTTTCGGCCTGCGCCGGAACCTCGACGTTGACGACCTCACCGGCGCCATCGGCGGGGGCGGCCTCGATTGCGCCGGGGCGCACCGTAATCACCGCGAGCTCGCCAGGAACCTGGGCCTCGACGGTGAAGGCGCCACCGAAGATGGAGTGCACGCCCTTGGCGCCCTCTTTGACGTCGACGACGTCGACGAGCAGGCCGGCCCCGAGACGGGCGGCCAGTCGACCGCCGATCTCCTTGCCGTCGGCGCTGGCGGCCAGCAGCACACCCGCAGGACTGGCGGATTCGGCCAGCGATGCCAGCACGTCAACGTACGGCGTGACCAGGTAGTTCTCGGCGTCGTCGGACTCGGCGACGTAGATCTTGGCGGCGCCAGCCGCTTTCAAGCCCTCGACGAGCGGCTCGGCGGTACCCGGCTTACCCACCACGACTGCGGCGGGTTCACCAAGCACACGGGCGGCGGTGATCAGTTCGGCGCTGATCTTCTTCAGCGCACCTTCTGCGTGCTCAACGAGCACTAGTACTTCAGCCATGAGTCTTCAGTGTCTTTCTAATGTCTTGGGGCCTAGGAGAACTCGAGCTAGATGATTTGCTAGATCAATTTTTGAGCAACCAGGTACTCGGCGATCTTCGTGCCGCCGTCGCCCTCGTCGCTGACCTTCTCGCCCGCGGTCTTGGGCGGCTTCGGCGTCGACGACAGCACCTTGGAACCGGCGTTGGCGACACCCACCTCGTCGGCCTCGACGCCGATCTCGGCCAGCGTCAGCGTCGTCACTTCCTTCTTCTTGGCGGCCATGATGCCCTTGAAGGACGGGAAGCGAGGCTCGTTGATCTTCTCGTTCACGCTGACCACCGCGGGCAGCGGAGCTTCGACGGTGAACACGCCGTCGTCGGTCTCACGCTCGCCGCTGACCGTGCCGCCCTCGACGGACACCTTGCGAAGGTGGGTGAGCTGCGGCAGGCCGAGGTACTCGGCGATAACGGCCGGAACCGCGCCGCCGACACCGTCGGTCGCCTCGTTGCCGGCGATCACGAGTTCGGTGCCCTCGATGGTGCCCAGCGCACGGGCCAGCGCCCAGCCGGTCTGGACGACGTCGGAGCCGTGCATGCCGTCGTCGAGCAGGTGCACGGCCTTGTCGGCACCCATCGACAGCGCCTTGCGGATTGCCTCGGTCGCGCGCTCGGGGCCGGCTGTGAGCACAGTCACAGTGCTCTCGGTGCCGTTGGCGGCTTCCTTCTCCTTGATCAGCAGCGCCTCTTCAACGGCGCGCTCGTTGATCTCGTCGAGCACGGCGTCGGCGGCCTCGCGGTCGAGGGTGAAATCGCCGTCGGTCAGCTTGCGCTCCGACCACGTGTCTGGGACCTGTTTGATCAGGACCACGATGTTCGTCATGAGTCTGGTTCGTCCTCCTCGAAGGGGCCGGCAGCCGGCCTGCAATACCACGTTTCAAGCAACCACCACCATGTTACTCGCCGGTAACTTAAGTGGGTTCGCAGGAACACCATAGCTGGTCGAAGTTTGCGTTCCGGCTCCCCGTAGGCGGTGAACCGTTCGCCATCGGGCCGATTCGCGTTAGCCTGCCTTCCAATGAGCGCTTCTGTTACCAACGGTCCGCTTGGGGACGATGCGTTGCCCCTGACGGGTGAACGCACGATCCCCGGGTTGGCGGAGGAAAACTATTGGTTCCGCCGCCATGAGGTGGTCTATGAGCGCCTGGCCGACCGCTGCGGCGGGCGCGATGTGCTCGAGGCGGGCTGCGGAGAGGGCTACGGCGCCGACCTGATCGCCGACGTGGCGCGGCGCGTCATCGGGCTGGATTACGACGAGTCGGCGGTGGCGCATGTGAAGGCGCGCTATCCGCGGGTGGAGATGCTGCACGGCAATCTGGCTTCACTGCCGCTGCCCGACGCTGCCGTGGACGTCGTGGTCAATTTTCAGGTGATCGAACACCTCTGGGACCAAGGCCAATTCGTCGCCGAGTGTCTTCGCGTGCTGCGGCCAGGCGGCGTGCTGCTGATGTCGACACCCAACCGGGTCACCTTCTCCCCTGGCCGCGACACCCCGATCAACCCGTTCCACACGCGCGAGCTCAACGCCGACGAGCTGACGGAGCTGCTCACCTCCGCCGGGTTCCAAATCGAAGGCATGTACGGGGTCTTTCATGGTGAGCGCCTCGCCGAGCTGGATGCCCGGCACGGCGGCTCGATCATCGACGCCCAGATCGCCCGGGCGGTGGCCGACGCGCCGTGGCCCGATGACCTGCTCGCCGACGTCGCCTCGGTGACCACCGACGACTTCGACCTCGTCGACGCCGCGGACCGCAATATCGACGACAGTCTGGATCTGGTGGCGATCGCGGTGCGGCCGTGACTGACAAGGCTCCGGGTCTGTTCACACTCGTCCTCCACACACACCTGCCGTGGCTGGCGCATCACGGTCGCTGGCCGGTCGGCGAGGAGTGGCTCTACCAGTCGTGGTCGGCGGCATACCTGCCGCTGATGCGGGTGCTGCGCACCCTGGCCGCCGAAGGTCGTCATCATTTGCTGACGCTCGGGATGACGCCGGTGGTCACCGCGCAGCTCGACGACCCGTACAGCTTGACGGGTATGCATCACTGGCTGGCCAACTGGCAGCTACGTGCCCTCGAGGCGACGACGTTGCGAGACCCGTTGCGAGAGCTAGGGATTCGCGAGCACGCCGAAGCCGACCGTGAGCTTGACGATTTCGCGACGCTGTGGCAGCACGGCGGCAGCCCACTGCTGCGTGAGCTGCTCGACGCCGGCACCATCGAACTGCTCGGCGGCCCGCTGTCGCATCCGTTCCAACCGCTGCTGAATCCGCGACTGCGGGAGTTCGCGCTGCGCGAGGGTTTGGCCGACGCCCAGCAGCGCTTCGCGCACACACCGCGAGGCATCTGGGCGCCGGAGTGTGCGTACGCGCCCGGCATGGAAATCGATTACGCCGCAGCAGGTGTCGGGCATTTCATGGTCGACGGCCCGTCACTGCACGGCGATACCGCCCTTGGCCGGCCGGTTGCGAACTCCGGTGTCGTCGCGTTCGGCCGCGACCTGCAGGTCAGCTACCGGGTGTGGTCGCCGAAGTCCGGCTACCCCGGCCATGCCGCATATCGCGACTTCCACACCTACGACCACGTCACCGGCCTGAAGCCGGCCCGTGTCACCGGCCGCAGCGTGCCGTCTGAAGCCAAAGCGCCGTACGACCCGGAGCGCGCAGACCAGGCAATCGACGTCCACGTCGCCGATTTCGTCGATGTGGTGAGGCAGCGGCTCATCGCCGAGAGCGACCGAATCGGCCGGCCCGCGCACGTGGTGGCCGCTTTCGACACCGAATTGTTCGGCCATTGGTGGTACGAGGGCCCGGTGTGGTTGGAACGGGTACTGCGTGCGCTGCCCGCGGCCGGTGTGCGCGTCGGCACGCTCAACGACGCGGTCGCAGACGGGTTCGTCGGCTCGTCTGTCGAGTTACCGCCCAGCTCTTGGGGTTCGGGCAAGGACTGGCAGGTATGGGCCGGCGAGCAGGTCGCCGATATCGTCCAGCTCAACGGTGAAGTCGTCGACACCGCACTGACCACCGTGGACAAGGCATTGGAGCAAAGCGCATCGCTGGGCTCCCCCACGCCAAGGGATTTCGTCGCCGACCAGATCCTGCGCGAAACGCTGCTGACCGTTTCCAGCGACTGGCCGTTCATGGTCAGCAAGGACTCCGCCGCCGACTATGCGCGCTACCGCGCACACCTGCACGCGCACGCCACCCGCGAGATCGCCGGCGCGCTGGCGTCTGGCCGACGCGAGCACGCACAGCGCCTGGCCGACGGCTGGAACCGCGCCGACGGTTTGTTCGGCGCCCTCGACGCGCGGCGGCTCCCCCGATGACCCGTTCCTCCACCCCCGCGTGGGCCCACACGAAAGTAGGGGACGACCGTGTTCCCCTCGCAAGCGGTGGGCCCAGTACACGACACGCCGCGAATTGTTGGCATTTTGAGGTCCCCCACCCAGGGTTGAGCGACCTATGAAAATTCTGATGGTGTCGTGGGAGTACCCGCCGGTGGTGGTCGGCGGCCTCGGGCGCCACGTCCATCATTTGGCCACGGCGCTGGCCGCGGACGGACACGAAGTCGTGGTGCTCAGCCGTCGACCCAGCGGCACCGATCCCAGCACTCACCCGTCGAGCGACGAGATCGCCGAGGGCGTAAGGGTTGTCGCCGCCGCCCAGGATCCCCACGAATTCGACTTCGGCACCGACATGATGGCGTGGACGCTGGCGATGGGCCACTCGATGGTCCGCGCCGGGCTGGCTATCAAAACTGATGGCCGCAACGCGTGGCGGCCCGACGTCGTGCACGCCCACGATTGGCTCGTCGCGCATCCCGCCGTCGCGCTGGCCGAATACTTCGACGTTCCACTGGTTTCCACCATCCACGCCACGGAGGCTGGCCGCCATTCAGGGTGGGTGTCGGGAGCGATCAGCCGCCAGGTGCACGCCGTGGAGTCGTGGCTTGTCCACGAATCCGATTCGCTCATCACATGTTCGGCGTCGATGAGCGACGAGATCACCGAACTGTTCGGCCCGGGGCTGGCCGAGACCCGCGTGATTCGCAACGGAATCGACGCAGCGCTCTGGCCGTTCGCGCCACGGCAGCCACGCAAGGGTCCAGCGCAGCTGTTGTACCTCGGTCGCCTCGAGTACGAGAAGGGCATCCATGACGCCATCGCTGCGCTGTCACGGATCAGACGAACCCATCCCGGCACCACGCTGATCATCGCAGGCGAAGGCACGCAGCAGCGGTGGCTCGTCGAGCAGGCCCGAAAATACAAGGTGCTCAAGGCCACAACGTTCGTCGGCCATCTCAACCATGAAGCCTTGGTTGGGCTGCTGCACACCGCCGACGCAGCGGTGCTGCCCAGCCATTACGAACCATTCGGCATCGTCGCGCTGGAAGCGGCGGCGACGGGCATCCCGCTGGTCACAGCCAACGTCGGTGGCCTCGGCGAGGCCGTGATCAACGGCCAGACCGGGATGTCGTATCACCCCCGCGACGTCGCAGGCCTTGCCGCTGCCGTGCGCGTCGTACTCGACGATCCGGACGCCGCTCAGCAGAGGGCGATCGCTGCCCGCGAACGGCTTACGTCAGATTTCGACTGGCACACCGTCGCCAGCGAAACCGCGCAGGTCTACCTGGCCGCCAAGCGCCGCGAACGCGAACCGCACCGGCGCCGCACGATCGTCGAGCACGCGCTACCCGACCGCTAGACACTTCGACGGGCGTCGAATCATTACGCACCTAGCGTGCGGATATGGACTCGAAAAGGTTCTCTTTCGACACCACACTGACCCTGATCGCGGCCTACCTTGGGCTATTCGTCGGACTCATCGACGCGAACGCGATCAACCTCGCCCTGCCGGCCGTACGCGACGATCTCGGCGGCGGCATCTCTGGCGCCCAATGGACAATCGACGCCTACAACATCACCTTCGCGGCCACGCTGCTGACCTCGGGCTCGCTCGGCGACCGATACGGCAGGCGCTCGTTGTTGCGCGTCGGCCTCGTGACCTTCGTCGCCGCGTCCCTCATGTGCGCTGCCGCACCCACGCTGCCACTGGTTCTCGCGGGCCGGGCAGTGCAAGGGTCGGCGCCGCGCTGATGCTGCCGCAGGGCCTTGCGATCACGGCCGCTGCGTTTCCCCATCCGGTCGAGCGCGCCAGGGCCACCGCGGCGTGGGCGATGGCGGCCGCGATGAGCACGGCGATCGGCCCGATCCTCGGCGGGGTGCTGACCGACACGCTCTACGCGGTGGTGGGGCCGCAGGCCGACCTGTGGGTGCTTGAACTGTCGTTCCTGCTCGCCGGCGCGGGCCTTGCGCTCACCACAGCTCCTGCAGTCAGCCTGGCCATGTCGGCCGTGCCGGTACAACGGTCCGGGCTGGCTTCGGGCGTGGTGAACCTGGCTCGGCTGTTGGGTATCACTGTGGGTGTCGCGGTGTTGGGTAGTGCGCTGGCGGCCATCGGAGGTGTCGACGGTGCGCGGACGGCCATGGCGATCGGCGGCGTCGTCCAGTTGATCGGCGCCGCGGCGGCGTTGAGATGGGCGCGGCCGGATGCGCCAGCGCCCGTAGAGAAGGAGGTGTGCCATGCGTGACGCTGCCGAATTGTCAACGGGCGACGTCGATATCGCGGCCGTGGCTTCCCTGCTCGCCGATCCCGCCAGGTGCAAGGTGTTGCTCGCGCTCGACGACGGGCGCGCGCTTGCGGCCAGCGTGCTCGCCGACGAGGCAGGCATCAGCCGGCCGACGGCAAGCAGCCATTTGGCCAAGTTGACCGACGCCGGCCTGCTTGCAGTGGAAACGCACGGCCGGCACCGCTACTACCGGCTGGCCAGTCCGCAGGTCGGCGAGCTGTTGGAGCAGCTGGGCCGTCTGGCGCCGCCGGGTCCAGTGCGATCGCTGCGCGAGGGCACCCGTGCGGCGCGGCTGCGCTCGGCCCGCACCTGCTACGACCACGTGGCCGGCAGGCTCGGCGTTGCGCTGATGAGCAGCCTGTTGGAGCGCGGCGTGCTTATCGGCGGCGACGGCCGCTACGACCCGGACCGCGACAGCCACGACGCGCTCAGCAGCCCCGGCCACGACATCCGCTACGAGCTGACGGACCCCGGCCGGAGCTTCCTCGACGGCATCGGCATCGAATTGCCAACTGGCCGAAGACCACTCGTGCGCTATTGCGTCGACTGGACCGAGCAGCGACATCACCTGTCGGGCGGTCTGGGTCGCGCGGTCTTCGATCGATTCGTGGGCGCAGGGTGGGTCAAGCGAGTGCCTCGCGGACGGGCGCTCACGGTCACCGACGACGGCCGCACGGCGTTGGCCGACGTGTTCGGCATCGACTGGTCGGACTGATTGCGGGGGTTCGCCGAACGGCAGCAGAGGCTAGCGGGAGGCTTTCTTGCGTTCGATGTCCGCCAGCGCGGCGGCCAGCTCGGCCCGCTGGGCCGCCGACGTTTCCCACGACAGCTTGCGGTTCTTGACCACCTTGGCCGGCGCACCGACCGCGATGGAGAAGTCGGGGATGTCGCCCTTGACCACCGCATGCGAACCCAACACGCAGCCCCGGCCGACGGTGGTGTTGCGCAGGATCGTCACCTTGGCGGCGATCCACGTGTCGGGCCCGATCCGCACCGGGCCCTTGACAATCCCCTGGTCCTTGATCGGCATGTTGATGTCGTCCATCTTGTGGTCGAAGTCGCACACGTAGACCCAGTCGGCCATCAGCACCGAGTCGCCCAACTCGATGTCGAGATAGGTATTGATGACGTTGTCCCGGCCGAGGACGACCTTGTCGCCGAAGCGCAGCGACCCCTCGTGGCAGCGGATCGTGTTCTTGTCACCGATGTGGACCCAGCGGCCGATCTCGAGCTGCGACAGCTCGGGGGTCGACTGGATCTCCACGCCCTTGCCGAGGAACACCATGCCGCGGGTAATGACATGCGGGTTGGCGAGCTTGAACTTCAGCAGCCGCCAGTAGCGCACCAGATACCACGGTGTGTACGCGCGGTTGGCCAACACCCACTTCAGCGAGGCCAGCGTGAGGAACCGGGCCTGGCGCGGATCCCGCAACCGCGAACCCCGCCAGCGCTTGTGTAACGGCGCGCCCCACATCGTCGTCATGGCCGGAAAGCCTACGCGAGCGGCCGAACTTCAATTGGTTACCCTCACGTGGGCTGTAGAACAGGAACAGCGCAAGACTGGAAAGGACCCAGTGTTCCGGCAATTGGTCGTGCTGGCATCAACAGTGCTGATCACGGGTACTTTGGCCGGTTGTCAGAACACCGATTCCTGGGTGGAGGCACACGCCGCATCCGGCTGGGCCGCGCAGTACGGCGACGCGAGCAACAGCAGCTACGAGCCGACGCCAGGAGCCGACCGACTCAGGCTGGAATGGATGCGCTCGGTCAAGGGTGACTTGGGCGCCGCCGTCGCCCTCGGGTCGGGCAGGTATCTGGCCGTTAACGCCCAAACGCCCGGCGGCTGCTCGCTGATGGTCTGGGAGGCCGACAACAACGCCCGCCAGCGCTGGTGCACGCGGCTGGTCCAGGGCGGCGGGCTGTCCAGCCCGCTGTTCGATGGATTCGACAACGTCTACATCGGCCAGCCAGGGGCGATGCTGTCCTTCCCGCCGACGCAGTGGATCCGCTGGCGTCAGCCGGTTATCGGAATGCCTACCACCCCAAGGATTCTCGACCCTGGACACCTGCTGGTGGTGACGCACCTCGGTCAGGTCCTCGTGTTCGACGCGCATCAGGGCACGGTCGTCGGCACGCCGCTGGACCTGGTCGCCGGTGTCGATCCGACTGACTCCAACCGCGGGCTTGCCGATTGCCGGTCCGCCCGCCCTCGGTGCCCGGTGGCCGCCGCGCCGGCCTTCGCCGCAGCGACCGGCATGATCGTGCTCGGGTTGTGGGAACCCAACGCCGAGTCCCCGAAACTTGTCGGGCTGCGCTATCGGGCCGGCCAGAGCCCGCTCCTGACGCAGGAGTGGACGAGCGACGCGGTCGGCGGTGGACCACTGTCCAGCCCTGTGCTGTCCGCGGACGGTTCGACGATCTACGTCAACGGGCGCGACGAAAGGCTGTGGGCGCTGCACTCCGCCGACGGCAAACCGAAATGGTCGGTGCCGCTGGACTATTTGGCGCAGACCCCGCCCTCGGTATCACCGGATGGTGTGATCTTGGCCGGCGGCGGCCCGGGTGCCAAGCTCGTCGCGATCAAGGACGCCGGTGACCGCGGCGAGGTGGTGTGGACCCGCGACGACGTCGTACCGCTGTCCACGTCGAGCCAGGCAGGCACCGACGTCGCCTACACCGTGGCGCGCGACGGCGAGAACGGCCAGGCGCTCACGGTGGTCAACCTCGGCGACGGTCACACCGTCAACAGATATCCGTTGCCCAACGCGACGGGCTGGCCCGTCGGGGTATCCATCGGCCACGACCGTCGCGTCGTTGCCGCCACCAGCGACGGCCAGGTCTACGGTTTCGCCCCCTAGCGGGCCAGCAGCGGCGCGATCGCCGTGCGCGGCACCGTGGCCTCGACGGGGCCCGCGGATTCCGCGAACATCTCCCCCTGGCTGAAGAAGAAGATGATCGAGTCGTCGGTCAGCGCGAAGTTCTGATAATTGGCCGGATCGAGCCCGTCGACCGGCGGTATCACGTCGATCATCCCCTGCTCCTTCTGCAGGTACCGGTTGACCTGGGGGTAGATCACGTCGAGCGGCTTGGTGCCCGGCTTGAACAAACTGTCGAATGTGAGCGGCACGCGCTTGGCGAAATCCCAGTTGAAGGCTTGATAGAACGTCTGCGGATGAACGCCTCCGACGTTCTGCCAGACCGTGAACACCACGCTGCGGGTGCCGCCCGTGGCCGGCCCAGACCGGTAGCCGACGCCCTTCGCGTCGAGCTGATAAGGCAGGTTGTACGAGCCGGGCATCTCCGCGACGTTGATGAAACCGTCGCGCGCCTGCGTCAGATACGCGGTCAGCGGCGCCTGATCCGGGTAGTCGTTGGGAAAGCTCAAGTCGAGTGTGTACGTGGAGTTGGCGGCATGAACGCGGCAGATCTGGTCGTGCCCGACGACGCCGCCAAGGTCGACGCAGGCCGACTCCGCCGCGGCCGACGGAACAACGATCCAGCCGGAGACGACACCGGCAACCAAAGCAGTCATCGTGAGAATGCGCATCGTCGGACGTCCTCGCGAGCCGGCACCGGCGTTCGGCACCGGCGCATTACTGCCAGGGTACGTGGCGCTTCAACGTGAGGGTCGGCAAATGAATGCCGTTGCCCGGCTTGCGGGCCCGGACCCGATGCGGGCGATGACGACCGAAACCTGTTGCGAGCCGCGCAGCCGCAGCCGAGGCCGCAGCGCATCCGGGTCGACGTCGACGCCGCGGACCAATATTTCGACCGCGCCGGCGTCACGGGCCGAAAGCGCCTGGCGCAGTCGCCGTTCGCTGTAGCCGAGCTCCTCGAGCACGTCGAATCCGCGCACCCCGTCGGGCAGCCGGTCACCGGACAGGTATGCGATGTCCGGGTCGAGCTGCCACAGCCCGTGCCGGGCGGCGTAATGCCTAACCAATCCCGCGCGCACCACCGCCCCGTCGGGATCGACGATCCAGCGCCCCGCCGGTGCGGCCGGGCAGTCGTCGGGTTCGGCGTCGGTGATCTCCTCGCCGGTATCCAGCATGGTGGCCCTGCGGGTAACGCCCGCGCCGGACAGGCTCGCCGACCACAAGCACGCCTCGCGCACGCTGCCTGCCAGTGAGGTGACCTCGATCTCGCCGACGAACCCCATCCGCGACAGCTCGTCAAAATCGATTCCGGGAGCGCACTTTACAACCAAGTCACGGCCTCGGTAGACGTCCAGCAGCGCGTCCAGCGCGGGTGTGTAATCGCGAGGGTCGAACCGCCGCCGCCCCCTGCTGCGTCGCGCCGGGTCCACGAGGACGACGGCGTCGCGGCTGACCGGTGTCAGCGCATCGGCCCGGCACAGGCCCACATCCGCGACGTTGTGACGGGCCATCGCAAGCCGCACCGGATCGACGTCGCTGCCCATCACGTAGTCGGCCGAATTTCGCAGTGCCGCAAGCTCTGTGCCGATCGAACAGGTCGCGTCGTGCACGGTACGCCCGGCCAGCCGACGCGCCCGATGCGCGGCAACCGGCGCGGCGGTAGCTTGCTGCAGCGCCTCGTCGGTGAACAGCCATCGCGACGGGTCGGCGAATTTCGCCGCCGCCCTTCGCCGCAACCGTGTGGTCTCCACCAACACGGCCGCGTGGTCACCGAAACGGGCACGGGCAGAAGCGATGTCGGCGACCAGCGTGGCGTCGGTCAGCCTGAGGCCGTCGACTTCGCGAAGCGCCCGCTCCCCCACGTCGCTTTGCAGATACGCGACGTGTTCGACGCGGAAATCTACGACGGCTTAACCCCGGTGATCATGACGTTGTAGAACCAGCCCTTGGGCACCACACGGCGCCAAAGGTTGTCGTCGACCCAGCTCAACGTGGTCCAGCTGCCGAACGCGAACTTGGCCCAGCCCCAACCGAGTCGCCCCGGTGGCACCGCGGCCTCCAAGGTCCGCAGCGGCCAGCCCAGCATGGCGGCGGTGAACTCGGTGGTGTTGGTCGACACGTCGACGGCGCCGGCGTTGGCCGCCATCCGCTCCAGATCTGCCGGATCGAAGGTGTGCAGGTCGACGACCGCCTCAAGCGCAGCGGCGCGCGACGACTCGTCAAGCTCCGCCTGCGGGCGTCGCCAGCCAGTCAGACCGGGCAGGCGGGTCGCGTTGGTCACCGCGCGCCATGTCGCCGTCGACAGCGACCGCGCATAGCCGTTGCCGACCGTCGTCGGCTCTCCCGCGAACACGAACCGGCCGCCGGGCTTGAGCACCCGGACCACCTCGCGCAGCGACAGCTCGACGTCGGGGATGTGGTGCAGCACGGCGTGGCCGACGACGAGGTCGAAGGTGTCGTCGTCGTACGGGATGCCCTCGGCGTCGGCGACGCGGCCGTCGATCTCGAGCCCCAGGTTCTCGCCGTTGCGGGTCGCCACCTTGACCATTCCTGGCGACAGGTCGGTCACCGAGCCGCGGCGGGCGACGCCGGCCTGGATCAGGTTGAGCAGGAAGAAACCGCTCCCACAGCCCAGCTCCAGCGCGCGGTCGTAGGGCAGGTCACGCAGTTCCTCAGCAGGCACGGTCGCGTCGAAGAGGTCACGCGCGTAGTCGACGCAGCGCTTGTCGTAGGAGATCGACCACTTGTCGTCGTAGCTCTCGGCCTCCCAGTCGTGGTACAGCACCTGGGCGAGCTTGCTGTCGTGGCGGGCGGCCTCGACCTCCTCCGCCGTGGCATGCGGGTTGGGGACCGGAGCCGCCCCGGCGGCGACATCAGAGACAGTGTCGGTTTCCTCAAAGCTCATAACAGGGCAGCCTAAACGTCGAACGCGGCCTTGGCGGCAGCCAGTACCTGCGGTGGATAGTCGAGGAAACGCTTGGCCCAGGCCACGGCCGCGTCGTACACGGCGTCCGGCGCGACCATCTCGTCGATCAAGCCCAGCGCCAGCGCCTCCCTGGCGTCGACGAACCGCCCGCTGAAGACCAGATCCTTGGCCTTGCTCACACCGACCGCCGTCGCCAGCCGCGACGTGCCTCCCGCCGGGGTCAGCCCGGCCAGGATCTCCGTCGCGCCGAACTTCACGTTGTCGCCTGCGACGCGCCAATCCGCAGCAAGGGCCAGGGTCAGCCCGCCGCCGAGCGCATAGCCGGTGATGGCGGCGACGGTGGGCTTGGGGATCGCGGCCAATGCGTCGACAGCCTCGGCGCACACCCGGTTGGCCACGGCGGCTTCATCGGCGTTCAGCGTGCGCAGCTCGGGCACGTCGTCGCCCGCGGAGAAGATCTCATGGCCACCGAACACGATCACCGCGTTGAGGTCGTCGCGTCCGCCCAGTTCCTCTGATGCACTGACGATCTCCCTGTACAACTGTCGTGTCAGCGCGTTGGTGGGCGGACGTGACAGCAACAGGGTCGCGATGCCGGGCTGCTCGTCGCTGGTGTGGATGGAGACGAACTCGTTCATGGTGATCGCCGGTTGCGCGCCTGGTTGTACCGGTCGCTGTCGAAGAACTCGATCTCCCAGTTGCCGTTGTGGACGGCCAAATGTGGCTCCACCGCGACGATCTGGCGTTCCACTGCCAGCACGTCGGCGACGGTACGGCCGGCCAGCGAATCGAGCTGCGTCCACGTCGGCGGCAGCAAGAAAGTCCGTTCCTCGGCGAAGTCCTCGAGCGCGGCCTCGGGGGTGATCCAGTCGGCCTTGTCGGTTTCGGTGTTGTCGCCGTCGGCGCGCTGGCCCTCCGGCAACGCACCCACGAAGAAGTAGGTGTCGTAGCGGCGGGTGCGCTCCTCCTTCGGCGTCACCCAGTTCGCCCACGGCCGTAGCAGATCCGCGCGCAGCACCAGGTTTTCCCGGCGGAGGAACTCGCCGAAGGACAGCGATCCTTGCGCCAGGGCCATCCGGGATTCGCGATAGATCGACACGTCGCCGACGATGCCGTCGGGGTCATCGGCGGGCCCGGCGAACAACACGCCGGACTCTTCGAACGTCTCGCGGGCGGCTGCACACACCAACGCTTCGGCCAGATCTGGTTCGACGCCAAGCCGCTCGGCCCACCATGCCGGGCCGGGGCCGAACCAGGCCACGTCGGCGTTGCGGTCACGGTCGTCGACTCCGCCGCCGGGGAAGACCATCACCCCCGCGACAAAGTCCATCGCGGAGTGCCTGCGCATCAGGAAAACTTTGATGCCGTCGGCGGTATCGCGGATCAGCATCACCGTCGCCGCGGGCCTTGGGGTCAATGGATCTTGGTCTTCTCCCCCGGTCGTCCCCCTGCCCTCCGGGCGGGTGGTGCCCCCATCGCTCCTGCCCTCCGGAATGGTCACGTCCGCCTCCTGTGCGCCGCCCGCGTGCGGGTCCGACGGGCGAAGTAGCGCCCGTCGATGACCTCGAGGGCGATCGACTGCCCGAATGCCTTGGAGAGGTTCTCCGCAGTCAACACCTCCGAAAGCAGCCCCGAGTCGACGACCTTGCCTTCCGACAGGATCAGCGCGTGGCTGAACCCCTGCGGGATCTCCTCGACATGGTGGGTCACCAGCACCAGCGCGGGTGAGTCCGGGTCGGCGGCCAGGTCGGCCAGCCGCGCCACCAGTTCTTCGCGGCCGCCGAGGTCAAGCCCCGCTGCGGGTTCGTCGAGCAGAAGCAACTCGGGGTCGGTCATCATCGACCGCGCAATCAGCACCCGCTTGCGCTCGCCCTCGGACAAGGTGCCGTACGTGCGGTCCGCCAGATGCTCGGCGCCCACGCTCTCGAGCATGTCGACGGCCTGGTTGTAGTCGACGTCGTCGTAGCGCTCGCGCCAACGCCCCATCACGGCGTAACCCGCCGATACGACGAGGTCGCGAACCACTTCTCCGTCGGGCACCCGCTGTGAAAGTGCGGAACTGGACAGCCCGACACGCGATCGCAGCTCGGACATGTCGACCCGGCCCAGCCGCTCGCCGAGCACGTAGGCCGTGCCAGACGATGGATGTTCCAAAGCGGCGGCGATGCGCAGCAGCGACGTCTTGCCCGCGCCGTTCGGCCCGACCACCACCCAGCGTTCGTCGAGTTCGACCGACCAGGTGACGGGCCCCACCAGAACCTGACCACCGCGTCGCAATGAAACCTTCGCGAAGTCGATCAGCAGGTCGGGGTCGGCTGCGTCTACTTCGGCGTCTGGCACTCGCCCATCGTAGTCAAGCGATTTCAACTCAAATCTCTAGGCGAAGCTCCAGTCCGCGCCGCCGTTGACGATGACTCTGTCGGCCTTCCTGTAGGTGCTCGCAACCAGATCGGAGTTGCGCTGATCCGTTGAGGAGACCCAGGCCCGTGCCTCTTCGGGGTTCTTGCCGAATTGGAGGTGGCGCGCGACGAGACGCTCGATGCGCGCGTCCTCGTCGCTGGCGACGAACCAGATGGTGTCGATGGCGCGACGCGCCCGTGCCCACAGGGGGTCGTCGAGCAGGAGATAGTTGCCCTCGGTGATCACGAGGCGCGCGGCGGGAGGCACCACGAGCGCCGCGGCGAGCGGTTGCTCCAGCGTCCGGTCGAAGCCCGGCACGTACAGCGGGGTGTCGGTCTCCCGTTTGACGCGCTCGAGCAGGTGCGCATAGCCGGCGACGTCGAAGGTGTCCGGCGCGCCCTTGCGGGCACGCGCGCCCAGCCGGTCCAGCTGAACATCGGCGAGATGGAACCCGTCCATCGGGATGTGCGCGACCCATTCGTCACCGTTAGCGACCCTGATCCGCGCCAACAGCAGGTTCACGAGCGTCGACTTCCCGGCGCCTGGGCTGCCGGTGATCCCAAGAATCGCGCGAGAGTCATCACGGACCAATGCGCTCGCGTCGCGGGCCAGCAGATCAATTGAGGCCAGGCGTTCGTCGCCGAGTTCGTGCACGGGTGTGACCAAGCCGTTCTCCTCGATATTCAGCTCCATCAATATCCCATGACGATCAGCAGATCGGCGTCGGGCGCATCGCCTTCAACTCTGCCGACGTGGCGACACGACTTCGGCGTGCTCGGTAACGCTCGGCGCTACCTTTCACGCCCAACTCGCTGGCTTCGGCAACCGCGGCCCAGCCGCTGACCGCCAGCAGACGCTCCGGCGTGATTCGCACGAAAAGCTGGACGAGCGGGCCAATTCCGAAGGCGTAGACGACGGTGCCGACGCCGGCGGTGCCACCGAGCAGCCACCCGACGACCAGCACGGTCGCCTCGATCGACGTGCGCACCAGCCGAACCGACCACCCGGTGCGCACCACGAGCCCGGTCATCAATCCGTCACGCGGACCGGGGCCCAGCCCGGCGCCGACGTAGACGACCGTGCTGAACGCGTTGAGCACCACCGCGCCGACCATCATCGCGATGCGCACTCCCAGCGACGTTGGGCTCGGCAGCAGCCACATGCCCACGTCAACCGTGATCGCGATGACGATGACGTTGGCGATCGTGCCGATACCCGGCCGGTTCCGCAGTGGAATCCAGGCCAACAGCACCGCCACCCCGACCACCGCCGACGCGATGCCGATCGTCATGCGTGTGTGGTTGGCCAGACCTTGATGGAACACGTCCCAGGGATCCAGTCCGAGACCGGCCCGCACCATCACGGCCATCGAAAACCCGTAGCCGCAAAGGCCGACCAGCAGCGCGGCACCCCGCAGCGTCGCGGGAACGAACCGTGAGGTCACTCCCGGTCAGCCGTGCTCACGGAAGCGGACGGTGATCCGGTCCAGCTCGCCGCTGCTGTGGCGGTCGTCGGCGTCACGCGTCGGCTCGGGGAACAACGCGGCACCCGCCTGGGCGAGCCGCAACATCCAGTTGATCCTCATGGTCGCCTACGCGTGATCCGGGAAGCGGACGCGGATCGCGTCCAGGTCGCTGCGCATCCGGCGAGAGTCGGCATCACCGTCGACGTAGAGGCCATCCCAGTCCGGCGAGCTGAAGAGCCCTGCCAGTTCCTGGGCCAGTCGAGATATCCAGTTCGTGGTCATGACTCGATATTGGCGCCAGACTGGCTTGCCTTTCAATAGCCAGTCAGCGCATACTGGCCTCTAATGACGATAGAAATGGGTGCCCGTATCCTCGAGGTGGACCTTTTGGCCCGCGAGCTGGGCAATTGGCGCACGTCCAGTCGCAGCGGGCCGGCCTACCAGGGCCTTGCCGATGGCATCCGGATGCTGATCATCGACGGCCGGCTCCCGGTCGGCGCTCGGCTGCCCAGCGAACGGGCGCTCGCTGACGCGCTTCGGGTGTCGCGCACGACGGTCACCGCCGCCTACACGCAGCTGCGCGACGACGGATATCTGAACGCCAGGCGAGGCGCCCGCAGCACCACCGCACTGCCTGTCACACCAACGGCCCCCGTCCCCGCCGCACCTGCCACCGTCAACCTGGCCGCTGCTGCGCTGGCCGCACCCGCCGCGGCGGTGCTCGATGCGTTCACGCAAGCCGTCCATCAGGTCACACCGTTCCTGCACAAAACAGGTCACGAGCTCACCGGAGTCCCGGCCCTGCGCGCCGCGATCGCCGAAAGATATTGCGCGCGAGGTCTTCCCACTGAGCCCGACGAGATCATGGTCACTACCGGTGCGGTGCAAGCCATTACCTTGATCCTGGCCACGTACGCGCAGCCCGGTGACCGGATATTGGTCGAGCAGCCCACCTATCACGGCGCGCTGTCGGCCATCACGACTGCGGGCGCGCGGCCTGTCCCGGTCGCGATGACGCAGGACGGTTGGGATCTCGACGCCGTGCATGCCGCGATCCGCCAGTTGGCGCCCGGCCTTGCCTATTTCGTCCCCGACAATCAGAACCCCACCGGCCTGACGATGCCGGAGCCGGACCGGAAACGCTTGGCGCACATCATCTCCGAGACACGCACTCGCACGATCATCGACGAGACGATGACCGACGTCTGGCTGGATCAACCTGTTCCGCCGCCGGTGGCTACGGCGATGACGGCACGGCGGGACCTGGTGATGACGATCGGTTCGACGTCCAAGTCGTTCTGGGGCGGGTTGCGGATCGGGTGGATCCGCGCGGAACGCAGCACGCTAGCGACCATCGCGGCCCTACGTCCAGCCATCGACATGGGTACCGCGATCGTCGAACAGCTCGCGGCGGCAAGGCTTCTCGCCGTAGCCGACGACGTGCTGCCGGAACGGCGCGAGATCCTGCGGGCGCGCCGCGCACTGCTGCTGGCGCTGCTCGCTGAACACCTGCCCGACTGGCGTCCCGTTCCCGGTACCGGCGGAATGGCGCTGTGGGTGCGGCTGCCCGCGCCGATGAGTTCGGCGCTGTCGGCGGCCGCGTCACGAATGGGGCTGGAAATTCCTCCCGGCCCGCGGTTCGGCGTCGACGGCACGCTGGAGCGATTCGTGCGCGTGCCGTATACGCTGCCCGATGATCAGCTCGGCGAGGCGGTCGAATTGCTTGCCCGCGCATGGCGTTCCGTTACGGGTGTGACGGGGCCAGAACCACACGCGATGGTCGTCTAGGGAGTGACACACAGCAACGTCACGGTTAATCCGGCAGCGTCGCTGTCGTCATCGCGGGCGGGCCTGTGGTGGGGACTGCTTGGTGTGGCGGCGTTCTCGTTCACCGTCATCTTCACCCGCGTCGCCGTCGGTGGCCTGTCCGCGTTGTTCGTCGGCTCCGCACGGGCGGTCATTGCCGCGCTGCTGGCGACCGCCGCGCTCGCACTGACCAAGCAGCGCCTGCCCACCGGCATGCAATGGGCGCGGCTGGCCGTGGTCGCCGGCGGCATCGTGGTCGGCTTCCCCCTGCTCACGTCATATGCGCTCATCACAGCCCCGGCCAGCCACGGCGCCGTGGTCATCGCCCTGCTGCCCGCGGCAACCGCGGTGATGGCGGTAGTCCGCGGCAAAGAGCGCCCGCCGCTGTCGTTTTGGCTGATGGCAGCGGTCGGCGCGCTCGCCGCGTTGGTGTTCGCAATGCTGCACGGCGGCGGGTTCGGACAGCTGCAGTGGTCCGATCTGTTGTTGTTCGGCGCCGTCGTCGCCGCGGCGATCGGCTATGCCGAAGGCGGACTGCTGTCCCGAGAACTCGGCTCGTGGCAGACGGTGTCCTGGGCGCTGGTGCTTGCCTCGCCACTGATGATTGCGCTGGCCGCCGTCTCGATGGCCGCTGAGCCGCCGTCGGCGACGCCTTTCGAGTGGGCCTCGTTGGGTTACCTCGCCGTGGTCAGCATGTTCCTCGGCTTCTTCGCCTGGTACCGAGGTCTGGCCATCGGGCCCATGGCGCAGGTCAGCCAGGTCCAGCTGGTCCAGCCGGTGCTCAGCATCGTCTGGGCAGCCCTGCTGCTTGGCGAGCAGCTGACGTGGTCAACCATCCTCGGCGGCGCGGCCGTCGTTGCGTGCGCCAGCCTCGCCGTCCGAATTCGCTTGGGCCGCAAAGAAGTCCAAACGAACTAGCTAGCGCGGGTTCGGAATGAGGAGCCAGCGGCCACGCTGGCCGCCACGGGCGACCTCGTCGTACGCCTTCGCGGCCTCACGCAACGGCACCCGTCCGGCCACACGAATCTCCAGCGTGCCCTCCGCCGCGAGTCCCAGCAGCTCGGCGATCGCCTCGCTGTCGGGTTCGACGCTGACGGTGTGCACCTCTATTCCGCGTTCGGCGGCCACCGGCGATCCGGGGGCCACCCCGACAAACGAGCCGCCGTCGCGGACCGCCGCCAGGGCAGACGACAGCAGCACCGCCGCGTCAAGCACGGCATCGAAGGACGGGCCGGGCAGTTCGGTCACCAGTTCCGCGTCGGCACGGGCGACGAAGTCCGCGTCGGCGTTGCGGGCCAGGGCGCTGACCCGCCAGCCTGCCCGGGCGGCCAGGACGATGGCGTGTCCGCCGACCGCGCCTGCGCCGCCGGTGATGAGCAGAGTGCGGCCCTTGGCGGGGCCGAGCAGGTCCACGGCCTGGCGAGCGGTCAGCGCGGTCAGCGGCAGCGAGGCGGCATCGACCAGGTCGAGCGCCCCAGGGACACGCGCGACGGCTGCGGCCGGCAGAACCGTTTCGTCGGCGTGCGTGCCGACACTCGGCTTGAGGCCGATGACGTGGAGGATGCCGGCCACCCGATCACCCGCCCGTATATCGGCGACGTCGCTGCCGACCTCGGTGATGACGCCGCTGACGTCCCAGCCGAGGCCGACCGGGTCCGGCAGCCCGGTCAACGAACGAATTGGCCCGGTCAGCACCCCGACGTCCACCGGGTTGACCGCGGCTGCGGCTACCTGGATCCGAACGTCGGTGGGCCCGAGCTCTGGCGGTGAAACCTCCTCGATCACGGGCGAAACGCTGGTGGAGTATGCGCGTAGTGCGGACATGAAGACCTCCTTCGGTGATGGACAACACCAGCGTCGGCGACGTACTCTCTCTTGGGAAGTAGGCACCTGAAAGTGGTGTGCATACCTGGAGGAGAGCCATGGCGACGATGACGGCCCAGAAACGACGTGACGTGGCCAGGGTCGAGTTCGATGCGTATGTGGCGTCGTGTCCGAGCTTCAAGCTCCTCGACCGGATATCCGACAAGTGGGTGACGCTCGTGCTGAAGTCGCTGGCCGACGGCCCCAAGCGCTACTCCGAGGTGTCGCACCAGCTCGTCGGGGTCAGCCAGAAGATGCTCACCCAGACGCTGCGCAGCCTCGAAAGGGACGGCATGCTCACCCGCACCGTGACACCGTCGGTCCCGGTCCGGGTGGATTACGAGCTCACGCCGATGGGTGAGTCACTCGCCGACGTCATGGGCCAGATCAAGACGTGGGCTGAACAGCACATGCCCGAGGTCGACCGTGCCCGCGCCGAATACGACGCGCGGCCGAGCTCAAGCTGATCACTCTTCGGGGATGTCGACGCGGCGCGCCAAGCCGTCCATCTTGTCGGCGGCCTCGATCTCACCGCGGGTGATGCCGAGGATGAACAGCACGGTGTCCAGATAAGGATGGTTCAGCGACGCGTCGGCGACTTCACGCAATGCGGGCTTGGCATTGAACGCGACCCCGAGGCCTGCGGCGGCGAGCATGTCGATGTCGTTGGCGCCGTCGCCGACGGCCACCGTTTGCTCCATAGGCACACCGGCCTGTTGCGCAAAGTCCCTGAGCGCCTTGGCTTTTCCTGGCCTGTCGATCACGGGGCCGATCACGCGACCGGTCAGCTTCCCGTCGACGATCTCCAGTTCGTTGGCCGCAACGAAGTCCATCATCAGCTCGTGCGCGAGCGGGTCGATGACCTGGCGGAACCCGCCGGACACAATGCCGCAGTGATATCCCAAGCGCCGCAACGTGCGTAGCGTGGTGCGCGCCCCGGGCGTCAGCTCGATCTGCTCGCCCACCTCCTCGAGCACCTCGGCCGGCAGACCTTTCAGGGTCGCTACCCGTCGATGCAGCGACTCGGCGAAATCGAGTTCGCCGCGCATGGCGGCCTCGGTGATCTCGGCGACGGCGGCGTGCGCGCCTACGCGGTCGGCCAGCATCTCGATGACCTCGCCCTGGATCAGCGTGGAGTCGACGTCAAAGACGATGAGCCGCTTGGCCCGTCGCGACAGACTGTAGTCCTCGAGTGCGATGTCGATTGCCTCATCGACCGCGACCCGCGCCAGCGTGGCCTGCAGCTGCGCGTACACCGCGCCAGGCGGCACCGAAACCCGTAGCTCCAAGCCGGTCACCGGGTAGTCGGAGACGCCGCGGATGAAGTCGATGTTGACGCCTAGCGCCGCCACCTGCCGGGCCACGACACCGAACGACTCAGCAGTGATGGGCCGCCCCAGCACGACGATGGTGTGTGTCGACGGTTCCCGCATGACCGGGAGGTCATCGCTGCGCTCGATCGAAACATCAAGGCCGACACCGTGAATGGCGGCTTCGACCTCGTCGCGCAGCTGGTGCCCGCCTGCCACTTCCGGCGCTCCGGCAACGAGGACTCCCAGCGTCAGCCGGCCGCGGATGACGACCTGTTCGACGTTGAGCATCTCGACCTTGTGCCGGGACAGCACCTCGAACAGAGCCGAGGTGACACCCGGTTGGTCGTGTCCGGTGACGGTGATCAGCACCGACACCCTGGGCGTGCTCACCCGTGGACGCTGCGACGGACCATCAGCTGGATTGGTCAACCGGCTTGGGATCCGCCGGATGGTGATCGCGCCCAACGTGAGCCTCGGCGCGCATTCGATCCACCATATGTGGATAGTGCAGCTCGAATGCCGGGCGCTCCGAACGGATCCGGGGCAGTTCGGTGAAGTTGTGCCGCGGCGGCGGGCAGCTGGTCGCCCACTCGAGCGAGTTGCCGTAGCCCCAAGGGTCGTCGACCGTTACCGGCTCGCCGTAGCGCCAGCTCTTGAACACGTTCCACACGAACGGAATCATCGACGCGCCGAGGATGAATGCACCGATCGTCGAGACGATGTTCAGCGTGGTGAAGCCGTCGGACGGCAGGTAGTCGGCGTAGCGGCGGGGCATGCCCTCGTCGCCCACCCAGTGCTGCACCAGGAACGTGGCGTGAAAGCCGATGAACGTCAGCCAGAAGTGCAGCTTGCCGAGCCGCTCGTCGAGCAGGCGTCCCGTCATCTTCGGGAACCAGAAGTAAATGCCGGCGTAGGTGGCGAACACGATCGTGCCGAACAACACGTAGTGGAAGTGCGCGATGACGAAGTAGCTGTCGGTCACGTGGAAGTCGATCGGCGGGCTGGCCAGCAGCACACCCGACAGGCCGCCGAGCAGGAAGGTGACCAGGAAGCCCACCGAGAACAACATCGGTGATTCGAAGGTCAACTGGCCCTTCCACATTGTGCCGATCCAGTTGAAGAACTTGATTCCGGTCGGCACGGCGATCAGGAACGTCATGAACGAGAAGAACGGCAGCAGCACAGCGCCCGTTGCGTACATGTGGTGCGCCCACACCGCCACCGACAACGCGGCGATCGACAACGTCGCGTAGATCAGCGTCGTGTAGCCGAAGATCGGCTTGCGGGAGAACACCGGGAAGATCTCGGACACAATGCCGAAGAACGGCAACGCGATGATGTACACCTCGGGGTGGCCGAAGAACCAGAACAGGTGCTGCCACAGCAGCACGCCACCGTTGGCCGGGTCGTAGATATGAGCGCCCAGGTGGCGGTCGGCAGCCAGACCGAACAGCGCCGCGGTCAGCAGCGGGAACGCCAGCAACACGAGGATCGACGTCACCAGGATGTTCCAGGTGAAGATCGGCATCCGGAACATGGTCATGCCGGGTGCGCGCATGCAGACCACGGTGGTGATCATGTTGACGCCGCCGAGGATGGTGCCGAGACCACCGACCGCCAGGCCCATGATCCACAGGTCACCGCCGGCGCCCGGCGAGTGGATCGCGTCGGTCAGCGGGCTGTAGGCGGTCCAGCCGAAGTCGGCCGCGCCGCCGGGGGTGATGAAGCCCGCGATCGCGATCGTCGCGCCGAACAGGAACAACCAGAAGGAAAACGCGTTCAGCCGCGGGAAGGCCACGTCGGGGGCACCGATCTGCAGCGGCAGCACCAGGTTGGCGAAACCGAACACGATCGGGGTGGCGTAGAAGAGCAGCATCACCGTGCCGTGCATGGTGAACAGCTGGTTGTACTGCTCGTTGGACAGGAACTGCAGGCCGGGCAGGGCGAGCTCGGTGCGCATGAACAGCGCCATCAGTCCGCCGATGAAGAAGAAGACGAAGCAGGCGACGCAGTACATGATGCCGATCAGCTTGTGATCGGTGGTCGTGATCAGGTTGTAGACCAGGTTGCCCTTGGGCCCGAGCCTGGCCGGGAACGGACGGCGAGCCTCGAGTTCTCCGATTGGGGGCGCTTCGGCTACCAACAGGTCCTCCAAACAATCCAGTCGGGACTTCCCCGCAGACTTCGTGTTCGAATCCTATCTCCCGGCGGGGCCCGAAGTCTGGGTGGTCCTACAAACGGTCGTATTCGCGTCCCGCCCCGTCCTGGTCGCCGTACGAGCGGTCGCAAGCTGGCCGGATGTTAACGTCGGCGACGTGCTGATCAGCGGACGGCGAGCGGGTCTTCTGGCCGCTATTGCCGCCATTTGTACAGCGGTTTCGCTGACGGCCATCAGCGGCTGCGGCTCGCCGAGCCAGAGTTCGTCACCTGCCCAGCAGTCGGTGATCACCAGCACCACCAGGATCGCCGGTGCCGGCGTGCTCGGCAATCAGCGCAGACCCGACGAGTCGTGCGCACCCGAGCCTGTCCCCCTCGACCCGGGCCCGCCGGAACGGGAGGTCCGTCATGCGGCGGGCACCACCCAGGTTCGTGCCGACCCGCAGCGCATCGTGGTGCTGTCCGGAGACCAACTCGACGCGCTGTGCGCGCTGGGCCTGCAGTCACGCATCGTCGCCGCCGCGTTGCCCGACGGCTCCACCACCCAGCCGTCGTATCTCGGCACCGTCATCCACGACGTCCCCGGCGTCGGCACCCGCAGCACACCGGATCTGGACGGGATCCGCGCAGCAGCCCCTGACCTGATCCTGGGCTCGCAAGCGCTGACGCCCCAGGCGTTCGGATCCCTGTCCGAGATCGCGCCGACGGTGTTCACCGGCGCACCCGGCGCGGCGTGGCAGGAGAATCTGCGCACGGTGGGCGCGGCGACAGGACGCCTCGATGCCGCCAACGGACAGATCGACGGGTTCGGCCAGGCCGCCGACAAGACCGGCGCGGACAACGACGCCACCCACTTCCAGGCGTCGGTGGTGCAGCTGACCGACACCACAATGCGGGTCTACGGCGCGGATAACTTCCCGGGCAGCGTGCTCGCCGATGTCGGCGTGGATCGTCCTGCGGCGCAACGGTTTACCGACAAGCCGTATATCGAGATCGGAATCAGCGACACCGATTTGGACAACTCACCCGACTTCCGACTCGCCGACGGCGACATCGTCTATATCTCGTTCGCGTCGCCAGCTGCCAAGGACCGCGCACCCGCCGTGCTCGAAAGCGATGAGTGGAAGAAGTTGTCTGCCACTCGCGACAACCGCGTGTTCGCGGTCAACAACGAGGTGTGGCAGTCCGGCGAGGGAATCGTCGCGGCTCGCGGCATACTGGCCGATCTGCGGTGGGTCAACGCGCCGATCAACTAGTAGTCTCGCCCGGGTGTTCCACGTCCTGAAATCGACGTACCTGCAGCCGGCCGACGTCGTCGCCCAGACCCGCCCCGCCCACCTGGAATGGCTCAAGGGCGAGGTCACCGCAGGCCGCATCCTGCTGGCCGGCCGTCTAGAAGACGAGTCCGGTGCGGTCCTGATCACCGGTGACATCAGCACCGAACAAGCGCAGGACATCGTCGATCGCGACCCGTACACACCGGCCGGGGCCGCCCGCTACGACCTGGTCTCGTTCAACGGCGCATTCCGGGCACCAGGGCTTTAGGCTGCAATTCACAGCAAAATCCGGGATTAAAGGCGGCGCGCGACGCCGTTGTGTCCTCGGTAGGCCGCAGCGTTGCGGCGAATTCGCATGCCAAAAGAAAACGAAGAAGGCTGTCATGAGCACCGTTACCGCCTATGCCGCGACATCGGCCACCGAGCCGCTGACCAAGACCACGATCGAGCGCCGTGCAGTCGGCGCCAACGACGTGGCCATCAAGATCGAGTTCGCAGGCATCTGCCACTCCGACATCCACACCGTGCGCGGTGAATGGGGCCAGCCGTACTATCCGCTCGTCCCGGGTCACGAGATTGCCGGCGTAGTGACCGAGGTCGGCCCGGAGGTGACGAAGCACAAAGTCGGTGACCGGGTCGGCGTCGGGTGTTTCGTCGACTCCTGCCGAGAATGCGACAGCTGTCTGGCCGGCCTCGAGCAGTACTGCACCGGCACCGGCAAGGTCGACACCTATAACGCTGTCGGTGCGGACGGCCAGCCGACGCAGGGCGGCTACAGCGGCGCCATCGTCGTCGACGAGAACTACGTCCTGCGCGTCCCCGATTCGCTCCCGCTGGAAGCGGCCGCCCCACTGCTGTGCGCGGGCATCACCACCTATTCGCCGCTGCGCCATTGGAACGCAGGCCCTGGCAAGCGGATCGCGGTCATTGGCCTGGGCGGGCTCGGCCACATGGCCGTCAAGATCGCCAAAGCGATGGGCGCCGACGTCACGGTGCTGAGCCAGTCGCTGAAGAAGATGGAAGACGGGCTGCGCCTCGGCGCCAGCCACTACTACGCGACATCGGATCCCGAGACGTTCACCAAGCTGGCAGGTTCGTTCGATCTGATCCTGAACACCGTGTCGGCCAACCTCGACATGGGCGACTATCTGAACCTGCTTACCGTCGACGGAACGCTGGTCGAACTGGGTGCTCCTGAGCATCCGATGAGCGTGCCTGCATTCCCGTTGCTGCTCATGCGGCGCAACCTGTCGGGCTCGTTGATCGGCGGCATACCCGAGACCCAAGAGATGCTCGACTTCTGCGCCGAACACAACGTGCAGCCTGAAATCGAGGTCATCGCACCGGATTACATCAACGAAGCCTACGAACGCGTGCTCGCCAGCGACGTGCGCTACCGGTTCGTCATCGACACGCAGTCACTGCGGAACTAGGCCGCTGGGTCGTCAACGCCGGCCAGCGGCCACCAGGCCGCGGCCGCTTTGGCGGCGATCTGGCCCTCATTCACTGGTCATTTACCGTCGCGGAACCACTCGCCGCTCGTAGGCTGACGACGATGAGTGAAGCCGACACTGCCCTACCACCGGGACCGCCACTTCCCAAGCCGGTTCAGGCCGCACTCCTCATGCGCTACTGGCCGTATTTCATCGCGGCGTGCCGGCGCCGCTACGGCAACGCGTTCACGCTGCGCATGTCGTTCGGGGGCACGATGGTGTATCTGGCCAACCCCGCCGACATCAAAGAAGTGTTTGCAGGCGATCCGCGTATCTTCCATGCGGGCGAAGCGAATTCGATGCTGAAGGGGATGCTCGGCGACAGCTCGGTACTCGTGGTCGACGACGATGTCCACGCCGAGCGCCGCCGCATGATGCTGGCGCCATTCAAACGTCAAGCCGTTGCGCGCCAATCGGCCACCATGGCCGATATCGCTGCCGCAAACGTCGAGACCTGGCCGGTGGGCAGGGATTTCGCGGTGGCACCACGGATGTCGCAGATCACGCTCGAGGT
Organism: Mycobacterium sp.; assembly: GCF_035697385.1. Classification (GTDB taxonomy): domain Bacteria; phylum Actinomycetota; class Actinomycetes; order Mycobacteriales; family Mycobacteriaceae; genus Mycobacterium. The sequence goes on from NZ_DASSCY010000283.1 coordinate 63,872, forward strand.
GATCTTGCGAACGGTCATCGGCGCCAGCGACCCGTCCCGGCTCGCCGCATTGCGGGAGGTTATGCCACGGCTGCTCAACCTCGGACAGTTCGCGTCGCTGGCGATCGCCAACCCGGAACTGCAGAGACGCCGCCCCTGGCGACCGATGCGGCAGCGAATCGACGAAGCCGATCGCCTTCTGTACGCCGAGATCGCGGACCGTCGCGCCGATCCCGACCTGGACTCGCGAACCGACGCGCTGGCGATGCTGGTGCGCGACGACGACGGGCGCACGATGACCGACCGCGAGTTGCGCGACCAGCTCATGACGCTGCTGGTCGCCGGGCACGACACGACCGCGACCGGCCTGTCCTGGGCGCTGGAGCGTCTCACCCGACACCCGGCCATCCTCGACACGGCAGTGAAGGCCGCCGAGGCCAGCGCGGCGGGCGACCCCGATGGCGACGAGTACCTCGACGCGGTGGCCAAGGAGACGCTGCGGATCCGTCCCGTGGTGTTCGACGTCGGACGCATCCTCACCGAACCGGTCAGGATCGCCGGCTACCGTCTGCCTGCTGGAGTGATGGTGGTTCCGCCGATCGGGCTGGTGCACGCCAGCGCGGAACAGTATCCCAATCCCGACCGGTTCGACCCCGACCGGATGCTCGGCGCCACGTTGAGCCCCACCACGTGGTTCCCGTTCGGTGGCGGAAACCGCCGGTGTCTCGGCGCCACCTTCGCCTTGGTCGAAATGCGAGTGGTATTGCGCGAGGTGCTGCGACGGGTGGAGTTCTGCACCACTACCGCCGCGGGCGAACGACAGAAGGTCAAGCACGTCATCCTCGTGCCGCACCGCGGCGCACGCGTCCGCGTCAGGGCGATCCGGCCGGTCGGACCCGCCTCGGCGGCCGAGGCACACACGCAGGCCTGCCCTGTCACCGAGCCACGATCCTGACCCCTGCCGAAGCGCAGTGTTAACAACGTGTGTCCTCCGGTTGTCGAGTTGACCTAATGGTGCGAGGCTCTCTGCGGACTGCGGCGTCGCAGGCCGTTCACGCACTCTGATCCGAAGCAGGAGGCCCGCGGTGACCACTGAATCCGCAGCCGTCGAGACCACTAGCGCCGCGCCGGCCGGTCTGAAGAAGGGCGCGATCGGCATCGTCGCGGTCATTTTCATGGCGGTCGCCAACGCCGCGCCGATCACCGCGATGACGGGCAACGTGCCTATCGCGGTGGGCTTCGGTAACGGGCTCGGCGCGCCAGCCGGCTTCCTGTTCGCCACGATCGTGCTGACCATCTTCGCGCTGGGCTACGTCGCCATGGCCAAGCACATCACCACGACAGGCGCGTTCTACGGCTTCATTTCTCATGGGCTTGGCCAGATCTGGGGCATGGCCAGCGGCCTGCTCGCCACGTTCGCCTATGTCGTCTTCGAAGGTTCGTTGATCGGCGCCTTCGCCTACTTCGCCAACGACGCGGTTAACACGATTCTCAACGTCAACGTGCCGTGGCTGGTGTTCGGTGTGGCAGCGATCGTGATCATCGCCCTGTTCGGTTATTTCGATATCAGCCTGGCCGCGGCCGTTCTCGGCGTGACCCTGGTATCCGAAGTGGTCGTGCTGCTGGCGCTGGCATTCTCGGTGATCTTCAAAGGCCCAGGCCCGGACGGCTTCATGCTGAACCAGACGGTGTCGCTACAGCGCGCATTCGAGGGCCTGCCTGAGGGCGCGTTCGGCAGCGCCGCCGCCGCGGGCTCGATGGCGCTCGGGTTGTTCTTCGCGTTCTGGTCCTGGGTGGGCTTCGAGACCACCGCCGTTTACGGCGAGGAGTCCCGCAATCCGAAGAAGATCATCCCGCGGGCCACGCTCATCGCGGTGATCGGTCTTGGTGTGTTCTACACCTTCATCTCCGCGATGGTGCTTGCCGGCAACGGCGCCAAGGCGTCGGTGGAAACCTCCACCAGCGCAGCGCCTTTGGAGCTCTTCTTCGGCCTGGTTGACGCCAACCTCGGTGGTGTCCTGCTCGACATCTACAAGGTCCTGCTCGTCATCGGCTCGTTCGCGTGCGCGCTGGCCTTCCACAACGCCGCATCGCGGTACCTGTACGCACTCGGCCGCGAGATTCCGTCGGACAAAGTGCGCTCGACCATCGGCGCGACACACCTCAAGCACGGTTCGCCGCACATCGCGTCGGCGATCCAGAGCACGGTCACGCTGGTGCTGGTGCTGCTGTTCGCCGGGTTCACGGCGGTGCAGGTGCCCGACGCAGGCGGCAATCCGGTCGACACCCCGTCGCTGGTGCCCTACACCAACGTCTACGGTCTGCTGGCCCTGGTCGGCACCGCGGCGATTCTGCTCGTGCAGGCCATTTGCTCGGCGGCGGTGATCTCGTACTTCTGGGTGCGAAAGACGCACCGCGGCAACGTGATCACGACACTGATCGCCCCTCTGGTCGGCGGTGTGGCGATGTTGTGGGTGGTGTGGACGCTGTGGGACAACCGCGCGTTCGCCGCCGGCTATGCAGCCAACTCGCTGGTGTTCAAGTCGTTCCCGTTTGTCATCCTGGGGGTGTTCGCCATCGGCTTGGCCTACGCGGTGTGGATGCGCTTCGCCAAGCCGGAGGCCTACGGCGAAATCGGCCGCACCGTCATGGAAGACACCCACGAGCGGAGCGAGACTTAATAGCGCGAGCAGACGCAAATGTCCCCGACACGCCGCGCGTTTGGGGACATTTGCGTCTGCTCGGGCTGGCCCGAAGAGCTGGTGGTGGCGAGGACCTAGCAGCCTCCGCGGCCGCCGCAGCTCCCCCGGCCAGACACCGAAATGGCAACCGCGATCACAACAATGACCGCTAACGACATGCTGACCAAGGCTGCGGCACTCATGAACGAAGGCTACGCAGACTTGGTAATAGGGCCTCTTAGAAGTCCCAGTCCTCGTCTTCGGTGTTGACGGCCTTGCCGATCACATACGACGAGCCCGAGCCCGAGAAGAAGTCGTGGTTCTCATCGGCGTTGGGCGACAACGCCGACAGGATCGCTGGGTTCACGTCGGTCTCGTCGCGCGGGAACAACGCTTCGTAGCCGAGATTCATCAGAGCTTTGTTGGCGTTGTAGCGCAGGAACTTCTTGACGTCCTCGGTGAGGCCGACCTCGTCGTAGAGGTCCTGCGTGTATTCGACCTCGTTGTCGTAAAGCTCGAAGAGCAGCTCGTAGGTGTAGTCCTTGAGTTCGTTCTTGGTGGCGTCATCTACCAGTGCCAGGCCGCGCTGGTACTTGTAGCCGATGTAATAGCCGTGCACAGCCTCGTCGCGGATGATCAGCCGGATCATGTCGGCGGTGTTGGTCAGCTTCGCCCGGCTCGACCAGTACATCGGCAGGTAGAAGCCGGAGTAGAACAGGAAGCTCTCCAGCAGCGTCGAGGCCACCTTGCGCTTCAGCGGCTCGTCGCCCTTGTAGTACTGCATGACGATCTCGGCCTTGCGCTGAAGGTTGGGGTTCTCCTCGGACCAGCGGAAGGCGTCGTCGATCTCGGCGGTGGAGCACAGCGTCGAGAAGATGTTGCTGTAGCTGCGCGCGTGCACCGACTCCATGAACGCGATGTTGGTGTACACCGCTTCCTCATGTGGGGTCAGCGCGTCGGGGATCAGGCTGACCGCGCCGACGGTGCCCTGGATGGTGTCCAGCAGCGTCAGACCCGTGAAGACCCGCATCGTCAGCTGCTTTTCGTGGGCGGTCAGCGTGTTCCACGACGGGATGTCGTTGGACACCGGAACCTTCTCTGGCAACCAGAAATTGCCGGTCAACCGCTCCCACACCTCGGCGTCTTTTTCGTCCTGCAGGCGGTTCCAGTTGATCGCCGAAACACGGTCAACCAGCTTCATTCCTTCGGACACCAGAACCCCATTCCACCGCAGAAGTATGTTTGCCTGAACGGCTACTCCGACACTACCCCTGGGGCCCGACAACGGCCGGAACCGCGACATCTTGTGTTGGCGTGTCGCGGCCAGGACCGAAGAATTTGTACTCCGACGCCCTGAACTTGCGGGTGGCCAGCCAGTATTGCCATGTCATCCCACTCCACAGCGTCCGGTTCACCCCGTGCTCGTCGAGATACCAGCTCCGGCAACCTCCGGTACTCCACACCGTGCCGGCCAACTGGGACTGCAACTCGTTGTTGTAGGCGTCCTGCGCGGCGCGCGTCGGCGCCAGCGCCTGCGCCCCCGCCTTATCGGCCGAGGCGATCGCCTGCGCCGCATACCGGATCTGCGACTCGATCATGAACACCACCGAGTTGTGCCCGAGCGCGGTGTTCGGGCCGAGCAGGAAGAACAGGTTCGGCATGTCGGCGATGGCGATGCCGCGATGCGCGGTGACACCCTCGCGGTTCCACCGGTCCACCAGGTCCTCGCCCCCGGGTCCCTTGATGTCGACGTAGGTGTAGGAGTCGGTGACATGAAAGCCGGTGGCGAAGACGACGACGTCGACGTCGCGTTCTGTTCCGTCGGCGGTGACGATGCCCCGCGGCGTGAACCGGGCAATGCCGTCGGTGACGACCTCCGTCTTGGGATCGGCGACACCGACGTAGTAGGTGTCGGAGTTGAGGATCCGTTTGCAGCCGGCACGGTAGTTCGGGGTGAGCTTGCGGCGCAGTTCGCGGTCGTTGACCGAGCGCCGGATGTTCCATTTGCCCATCAGCTCACCGATTTTCAGCAGCCGCGGTTGCCGCGTCATCGCGAAACCGACGGCCTCGTGAATCCAATAGATGCCCGCGCGCATCAACGCGCGGGTGCCGGGGACGTTGGTGAACGTGTTGCGCATCCACTCTGGGATGGGGTTGTTGGGCCGCGGCATCACCCACGCCGGAGTGCGTTGATACAGCTGCAGCGCGCCAACATCCTTGACGATCTCCGGCACGATCTGGATCGCGCTGGCACCCGTTCCGATCACCGCGACCCGTTTTCCGGACAGGTCGACGGTGTGGTCCCACTGCGCGGAATGGAATGTGGCACCGGCGAATTCGTCGAGCCCGTCGAAATCGGGAATCGAAGGGATGTGCAGGCCGCCGACGCCGGAAACCACGAACTGGGCGACGAACTCGCGGCCGCCCTTGGTGAACACATGCCAACGCAGCTCGTCGTCGTCCCAGTGCGCGCGGTCGACGTGCGAGTCGAACCGGATATAGCGGCGCAGGCCGTACTTGTCGGTCACTCCCTTGAGGTAGTCGAAGATTTCCGGCTGGAACGACCACATGTGCTCCCAGTCGGGCTTCGGCTCGAAGGAGAACGAGTACATGTGCGACGGGATGTCACACGCGCATCCCGGATAGGTGTTGTCGCGCCAGGTGCCGCCGATCTCGTCGGCCTTCTCCAGGAGCAGGAACTCGACGCCCCGCCGCTGCAACTCGATGGCCATGCCGAGGCCGGAGAAGCCGGTGCCGATGATCAGCGCGCGGGTGTGCACGGGCTGTTGGGTGGTGTTCTCGGCCGCCTGCTCGGCAACGGTCATGGATCGGTCCTTCCTGGGAACGCCGGTACCGGGTACTTCACACCACCGTACCGTGTCAGCGAGCGGTTCAAACGGGACCGGCGAGGCCATTCTTGAGTGCATACATGCTCGCCCCGATCCGGTTGGAGACCCCGATCTTGGCGTAGGTCCGCTCGACGTGATTGCGGGCCGTCTTCTCCGAGATCACCAGGGCGGATGCGACCTCTTTGTTGGAGGCGCCGCGCGCAATCAAGCCAAGCACTTCGACCTCGCGGGGCGTCAGCCCGTCGGGGCGCGGGTTCGGCCGTCCGGCCCGATGACCGGCGACATGCAGCACCGCGTCCACGGCGACGGGGTCGAGCGCGCCGGCGCGCACACGGTCGCGAAGTCGCCGCGCCGCGGCATCGGCCGGCATCTGCTCGCGGTACGGCCGGGGCTCGAGTGCCGACTGATAGTCCACCGCCGCGGCCAGCAGGCGATCGGGCACGCTCAACATGGCGCCGGAGAGCCCACGCGGATAACCCGACCCGTCGGGCGCCTCATGGTGGTTGCCGGCCAACTGCGCCACCCCCTCCAGCCCGGCAACCCGACTCAAGATGCGCACCGTGAAATATGGATGCAGCCGCACCCGCTCGAACTCGGCGGCCGTCAACGGCCCCGGTTTGGACCAGATCTGGTTCGAGATTCCGATGCGGCCGAGGTCGTGGAGATGGCCTGCGCGGCGTATCAGCGCGACCACGTCGTCGTCCAGGCCAGCCGAAGTCGCGGCGTCGGCAGCCAATTCGGCGACCGCGCGCGAATGGCCAAGGGCGAACGGACATTTCAGGTCGACGAAGTCACCCAGCGCCACGATCAACGCGTCCAGCGCCTCGTCCGTCAGCGGTTGGTCGCGATCCGGTGCCTCGCGCAACGCGGCCGCCCAGGCGTCTCCGGTCGGCGGTCCAGCCATGATCACGTCAGGTTCGGCGAGAACCACGTCGACGACCTGCGGGTCGAACTGGCCACCGCGCCGGGCACGCACCATCGCCATCGCCCCTTCGACGCCGTAGGCGCGCTGGTGCACCTCCAACATGTCGGCGACCTGTGCCACCCGGATCGGTAGCGGTATCGCGTCGCCGGCCGCACCGGTGGGCAGACCTCCGCCGTCGTAACGCTCGAAGGTGAAGGCCAGCGCTTGGCGGACATCAACATTCAGCCCGATGCGTTCGGCGAGCATGGCCGCCGACATGCAATGCGAGTGAATCAGTTTGGCCAACTGGCCGCGTGCATTGGCGAACAGCGCCGCCATCGCGGTCACGCGGTGCAATAGCGGCTCGCCGCGGCCCACGTTGCTGAAGAGGAACTTCAGGTACGGCAGGCCCGACCAGTCGACCAGATACGAATCGTGGCGCACCGCGATGTCGTCGCCGAACCAACGGGAGTACTCATGCGAGTCGGCGTGACATCCGATCCACATGACCAGCGTGGTGTAGTACGTGCAGTCCCGGTCGGCGCTGCTGAGTCCGAGTCGATCGGCGATGCGGGTCGCGATCAGCGCGGAGCGCAGCACATGCTCGGCCGGCTGGCCCAGGCCGAGGTCGATCGCCACCGACAACGCGGCCAGTACCTCTGCCCGGCTTGCCGGGCGCGGTGACGCCATTGGCCGATTGTGCCCGGCTGCCACCACTAGGTCAGCCGATCACCGCAGTAGGACCCGCCGCGACGTGTCTACCGGCGTCGAAATTCTCGAAGTGACCGCTGGTGATGACGGCGATGCCCCGTTGTGGAGGGCGGAAATCACCGAGTTGCGCCTGCTGTTCCAAGGGACCGATCGGGCCGAGATCCTCACCCCACAGGACGGCACGTGAGGCCGCGACGGCCCACATTGTCTTCGGCGCGACCATGAACCGCTGACCGTTAGGCGCGGCCCCGGTGAGCCGCACATCACCGGCGCGCAACATCACACCAGCGACGCTGCCGATGGCACGGAGCATCGTCGGGTTGGTCCACGTCCGCTCTGGCAACCACGCGGCGACCGTGCTCAAGAGCCGAGTCCCGAATGTCGACTGCATGTGAACGGACCACTCGAGCAGTCCGGGGATGGTCGCACGGAACCACCAAGGTGTGACCCAGGTGATTTCGATTTCACACTGGACCGCGGAATTGCTTGTCGCAGAACTGAAGTAGCGAGCACAACTGTTCGCGGCCGGTGTCGTGGCGTAGAACGTCCAATTTCCGGCTGGATCGCGATGCCACACAGAGACGTACGCGGGCGCGAAGGACGCCGCCGGGAACTGTCTCAGCGCCAGGTAGTGGCCGCTGCTGAAGGGAAGGCCCATCACACCGAAGCCGGCGAATCGCTCGTCGTCTCCGGTTGGCAAAGCTGGGCGGTCGATGACGGCCTTGGCGGCCTCTTGTGGTGTAGGTGTTTTTGTCATGCGCCGATGATCGGGCCCGCGCCAACCCCGCCACATGGGGCAATTGCCTCAAATCGAGGCAGGCTGAATCTCAGGCGACGTGCTCGCGGCGACGGACGCCCTCGTGCAACGGCACGTCGGGGTCGATCTTGATACCCAACAGCTCACATGTCCCGTTGATGGAACCGACCATGATGGTCGTCAAATGCGCGACGAACTCGTCTGGCGGCATCCGGCGCGGGCTGTCCGGCTCGACACCCAGCCACCAGTCGGTGGCCGACGCGATCGACCCGAACGCCGAATACGCGGCGAGTTCAAGTGCCGCCGCGTCGAGCTCGATATCTCTCAGCTCGTTGTCGAACATGTCGGCCATCGCCAGCGTGATCTCGCGGCCCTCGTTGAGTGCGCGCATCGTCGATTCGCTCTGCTCGGCGAAGCGGCCCTGGATGAGGAAGCGAAGGACGTTGGGATGCTCGTCGACCAGCCGCACGTACTGCTCGACACTGCGGCGAATGACTTCGCGGGCCGGGTCGCTGGGGAGGTTGATGGACGGGAAGATCGCCGCCCACAACATGTCCCGAAGCCGCTCGCCGATCGCCTGGAAGAGATCTGACTTGTCGGTGAAATGTCGGTAAATCTTCGGCTTCGCCGTGCCGGCTTCCTCGGCGATCTCGCGCAGGCTCAATTCCGGCCCCAGGCGGTCGATCGCACGGAAGGCGGCGTCAACGATTTCCGACCGCACTTTCTTACGATGCTCACGCCAGCGCTCGCTGCGGGCGTCCACTTTGACACCCGGCTCGCCGCTGGAACGTGACCTCGACCCTCGTCGCACCCGATCACTGTACCGCCCAGAGGTCGCTGACCTGCTCAGACCGTGCCGCAACACGGCTGTTCATGGGTCCTGGCCTGCCAACTTCGGCTGACGAGATGGGTAACGCCAGCTTGGGTACTATTCCTGGACAGCCAATCAACGAGAGAGTGTTATGACGCAGCGATACGACCTGGTCATAGCCGGTGGCGGGCCCTCGGGTTCGGCCGCGGCGTGGCAGGCCGCGCAGACCGGGGCCAAGGTGGTGGTCCTGGACAAGGCCGAATTCCCGCGCGACAAGCCATGCGGCGACGGGCTGACCGCTAGGGCGGTGAGCTACCTGCAGAAGATGGGGCTGGCCAACGAGGTCGCGAAATTCCATCGGGTCAACCGCGTCACGGTGTTCAGCCCAAGCGCGTGGGAGTTGTCGTTCCCGCGCCGCCCCGGCATGCCCGATCACGGCCATACCGTCAGCCGCACCGAACTCGATACCCTGCTGCTCAAGCACGCGGAGTCGGCGGGCGCCGAAGTCCGGCAGTCGGCGGAGGTGACGGGCCCGGAGCTCGACGAGCGTGGCCGCGTCGTCGGTGTGACACTCAAGAGTGGTGAAAAGGTTTACGGCGACGCGGTTATCGCGGCGGACGGCGCGTACTCGCCAATCAAGCGGGCGCTGAAGATCGATTCGGAGTACAACGGCTACTCGGCAATCGCGATCCGTTCCGAGATGCACGCCAACCGGCCGGATTCCGACAGCCTCGACATCTACCTGAAGCTGGTGTTCGAGGGCGACCAGTTGCCGGGCTACGGCTGGGTGTTCCCCATGGGCAGCGGTGTTTTCAACATCGGCCTTGGCTACGTCAACAGTTACAAGAACTGGCAGTCGATCAACGCCACCCAGTTCCTCGGCGAGTTTCTGCGGACGCTGCCGCCGGAGTGGGAGCTGCCGCCGATCGAGGAGCTGAAGAAGAACAAGAGCGTGCGGGCGTGGCGTTTGCCGATGGGCTTCACCGCGTGGCCGCCGTGGCGACCGGGCGTGCTGTTCACCGGCGACTCGCTGGGCGCTGGCAAGCCGGCATCCGGCGCGGGCATCTCGAAGGCGCTGGAATCCGGGCTCGCCGCGGGCGAGTGTGCGATCGCGGCGCTGCAGAACGGTGGGCCCGACGACTTCACGAACTATGCGCTACGGATGGAAGAGGCGTGGGGCCGGGAGTACAAGCGGGGACGCTACTTCCACAAACTGCTCGGGCAGCCGAAGCTGGCCAATGCGGGCATCAAGCTGATCGACAACGCGGCGTTCCGCGACCGGATGCTCAAGGCGCTGTACAAGAACGCCCAAGGCCCGCAGCACATCATCAAGAAGTAGGCGCCGAGCGGCCGCTTATGTCACGCGACATCGCGTTTCGCGTGCATTAAGTGGCCACTCGACGAGCCCCTAATCCCCTAACGGGTGTCGCGGCCGCATCCCGTAGGCGCAGCGGCGGGTTCGAGGCGTGCACCCCGTTTCGGTGACCACGCCTGCCGCGCAGGCTTAGCGGCATGACCATCACACGACTTCTGGCGACAGCCGCGATGACCGTCGGCTTGGCCCTCGGGCTTGCCGCTACCGCCAACGCCGCACCGGTGAGCGACGACTTCTGGGAATGCGCCGGCGACCATCCCGACGACATCGGCGTCTGCTGCGTCTTCTACGGCGGCGACTACGACGAACGCAGCGGGATCTGCTGGGTCGAGGAGGCCACCGTCGAGGAGGCCAACACCGGCCCGAGCGTTCCGCCGAAGCATCCCGTGCTCACGCGCGTCGACCGCCTGCCCGTCTACGCACTGGGCTAGCGCTCCGTCGGGTGTGGACTTATTGCACGCCCAACCCCGCATCCGCGTGCATCAACTCCACACTCGGCGTCGAAGTCTGTGCTCTCCAGCCGTCAACTGGCAGCCCTAACCGACCGTGCGGTACGGGTTTGTTGCCCAGTGGCTCGCAGGGATTCGCGCACGCGCAGCAGCTTCCCGAGTTAGGACGCCAGTGGTGGCGTCGCCATTCGGCAATTGGTTCCAACCACGATCAAAATTTCCATTCTTGAACGCGGTAACAAGGTCCATCACGTCCACGGTGAGATGATGGTGATCGCAGATCACCTTTGTGTTGATGAATACAGCGTGGGGACTGGTGTTAGAGCAACGCAGGTACGCGCATAGCATATCGGCGCTTTCAATGGGTCCAAGCGCCTGTAATGCGCGCACACTTCCTCGAAAGCCAGCTAGTTTGAGTCGCTTTCGCAGATCAGGAACCGTCAGTTGTGATTCGATCATCTTCCAAACCACTCCAGTCCAAGTTTCGATCGCCCTACAGCATGCAGCTGACGCAACCCTCGACTTCTGTTCCCTCCAAAGCCATCTGGCGTAGCCGGATGTAGTACAGCGTCTTGATTCCCTTGCGCCACGCGTAGATCTGCGCCTTGTTGACGTCACGCGTGCTCGCCGTGTCCTTGAAGAACAGCGTCAGGCTCAAACCCTGATCCACATGCTGCGTCGCCGCGGCATACGTGTCGATGATCTTCTCGTAGCCGATCTCGTAGGCATCCTCGTAGTACTCGAGGTTGTCGTTGGTCAGATACGGCGCCGGATAGTAGACCCGCCCGATCTTGCCTTCCTTGCGGATCTCGATCTTGCTCGCCACCGGGTGGATCGAGCTGGTCGAGTGGTTGATGTAGGAGATCGACCCCGTCGGCGGAACGGCCTGCAGGTTCTGGTTGTAGATGCCGTGCGCCTGCACCGACTCCTTGAGCCTTACCCAATCCTCTTGCGTCGGAATGCGAATGTCGGCGTCGGTGAACAGCTGCCGCACCTTGTCGGTCTTCGGCTCCCACACCTGCTCGGTGTATTTGTCGAAGAACTCGCCGCTCGCGTACTTCGACTTCTCGAAGCCCTTGAACGCCGTACCACGTTCGATCGCAATGCGATTCGACGCTCGCAGCGCGTGATACAGCACCGTGTAGAAGTAGATGTTGGTGAAGTCCACACCCTCTTCGGAGCCGTAGAAGATCCGCTCGCGCGCCAGGTAACCGTGCAGGTTCATCTGCCCCAGCCCGATCGCGTGCGAGTCGTTGTTGCCCTGCTCGATCGACGGCACCGACCAGATGTGCGTCTGATCGGACACGGCCGTCAACCCGCGGATCGCCACCTCGATGGTCTGCGCAAAGTCGGGCGAGTCCATCGTCTTGGCGATGTTCAGCGATCCGAGGTTGCACGAAATGTCCTTGCCCACTTGGGCGTAGGTCAAGTCCTCGTTGAACACCGACGGCGTCGACACCTGCAGGATCTCCGAGCACAGGTTGCTGTGGGTGATCTTGCCCTCGATCGGGTTGGCCCGGTTCACCGTGTCCTCGTACATGATGTACGGGTAGCCCGACTCGAACTGCAGCTCGGCCAGCGTCTGGAAGAACTCGCGCGCCTTGATCTTCGTCTTGCGGATCCGCGCGTCGTCAACCATCTCGTAGTACTTCTCGGTCACCGACATGTCGGCGAACGGCACACCGTAGACGCGCTCGACGTCATACGGCGAGAACAGGTACATGTCCTCGTTCTTCTTGGCCAGCTCGAACGTGATGTCGGGGATCACCACACCCAGCGAAAGCGTCTTGATGCGGATCTTCTCGTCGGCGTTCTCCCGCTTGGTGTCCAGGAACCGGTAGATGTCCGGGTGGTGCGCATGCAGATACACCGCGCCCGCACCTTGACGCGCCCCCAGCTGGTTGGCATACGAGAACGAGTCCTCGAGCAGCTTCATGATCGGGATGACGCCCGAGCTCTGGTTTTCGATGTTCTTGATCGGCGCGCCGTGCTCACGAATGTTGCTCAGCAGCAACGCAACCCCGCCGCCGCGCTTTGACAGCTGCAGCGCCGAGTTGATGGACCGGCCGATCGACTCCATGTTGTCTTCGATGCGCAGCAGAAAGCAACTCACCGGCTCGCCGCGCTGCTTCTTGCCCGAGTTCAAGAAGGTCGGGGTGGCCGGCTGGAACCGGCCGTCGATGATTTCGTCGACGAGCTTCTCGGCCAGCGAGGTATCCCCCGCCGCCAGCGTCAGCGCGACCATGCACACCCGGTCCTCGAACCGCTCCAGGTATCGCTTTCCGTCGAACGTCTTCAGCGTGTACGAGGTGTAGTACTTGAACGCACCCAAAAACGTTGGGAACCGGAACTTCTTGGCGTACGCCCGATCGATCAGGCTCTTGACGAAATTGCGCGAGTACTGATCGAGCACCTCACGCTCGTAGTAGTTTTCCTTGATCAGGTAGTCGAGCTTCTCGTCGTAGTTGTGGAAGAAGACCGTGTTCTGGTTGACGTGCTCGCGGAAGTACTGATGCGCGGCCTCGCGGTCCCTGTCGAACTGAATCTTGCCGTCGGCGTCGTACAGATTCAGCATCGCGTTGAGCGCGTGGTAATCCGTCTCGCCGGGCAGCGCATTGTGCGCGGCGGGGGTTACAGGCTCTGCAGCTGTGACGGTTGGTGGCACGTCTGGTCCTTCCAGAATTCGGCGAGACCCGCCCGGACGGCGTCAACGTCGTCCGGGGTCCCCATCAGTTCGAAGCGATACAGGTACGGCACGCCGCACTTACCGGATACGACATTGCCCGCGTAGGCGAATTCCGCACCGAAGTTGTTGTTGCCCGCGGCGATGACGCCGCGGATCAACGATCGATTGTGCTCGTTGTTCAAGAACGCGATGACTTGCTTGGGGACATAACCGCCGTCGTTGATGTCCGGGGTGGCCCGCCCACCGCCGTAGGTGGGCAGCACCAGCACGTACGGCTCATCGACCTCGATGCGCCCGTGCAGCGGGATCCGGATGGCGGGCAGGCCCAGCTTCTCGACGAAGCGGTGGGTGTTTTCCGACACGCTGGAGAAATAGACGACCTTGCTCATCATTTTCTCCTTCCTGCCCGTCTGAATACCCCTACGCCGTGACTGCGACTGCGCCCGAAAGCGCCTTGATCCGGTCCGGCCGGAACCCCGACCAGTGGTCGTTGCCGGCCACGACGACGGGCGCCTGTAGGTAGCCCAGCGCCATGACGTAGTCACGCGCCTCGCTGTCCAGGCTGATGTCGACCTTCTCGTAGGCGATGCCTTGCTTGTCCAGCGCCTTGTAGGTGGCGTTGCACTGCACGCATGCGGGCTTGGTGTACACGGTGACGGTCATCTGCGGTACGGCTCCTCTGCGAACTGGGACTGGCAACTGCTCGAGTACTGCATATCGCTGAAATTCAGCGGTCCGGAGACCCTTGAAATTCCTGGCGTCCGGGACCTTGTCCCGATGCGCCTGGGAACCGACACCACCGGATTGCTGGCCTCCGGCCGACCTCCGAACCGTGGGGGTCTGTCGGTGTTCGAAACACTACACCTAGTGGCTGACATTCAGAAGGGATACCAGATGTTCTGAATAACATTTTTGAAATTCCCAGGTCGTAAGCTCAGGGCGGATTGCCCATTCGGCGTGTCGCGCGTCACACACAGGGGTGTTTCGCGTGCTATGGACAGGTCTACCAGCTGGCACCGACACCTAACCCGACTGGTACCGTCACCGTGACGTAACAGCAAAGCCGCCGGCGGGTCACGATCGGACCCGGCCGGCGGCCTTGAGAGGAAACGCTTAGGCGACTTCGGCGGCCAACTTGCCGACGATGTCGCGCAGCCTGGCGGCGACCTCGGCGTTTTCCCGCGGATGTTTCCCGTCGAATGTGGTCGTCTGCACCGACAACTTCAGATCCTCGACCACGCGCGGACCGGCGATGCCGAACGACTTGCGCGTCTCGTCGTGTGCCCACACCCCGCCGTACTGGCCCAGCGCCGCACCGACGACAGCGAGCGGCTTGTCCTTCAGCGCGCCGTCGCCATACGGCCGGGACAGCCAGTCGATCGCGTTCTTGAGCACACCAGGGATGCTGCCGTTGTACTCGGGGGTGACGATGAGGGTCGAGTCTGCGTCGGCCGCCGCCTGGCGCAGCGCGGTCACCGGCTCCGCCACATCCTCATTGTCGATGTCCTCGTTGTAGAAGGGCAGCTCGCCGAGCCGGTCGAACAGCCGAAGGCTCACCCCGTCCGGCGCGCTGTCGACCGCCAACTCGGCGAGCTGGCGGTTGACTGACGCCGCACGCAGGCTGCCCACCAGCACTAATACGTTGATGTCGGACATCTCCCTGTTCCCTTCCCATAGCTCTGGTCGATCCTCGCACGAACCAACCGGACTGTGGTCCGATTTATTCCGTCTGAACTAAACTGCAGACATGGCCGCCACTCCCGAGCTGCACCAGCTGCCGCTTACGGATCAGGCGCCGCAGGAGCGAGGCGATGCCGCACGTAACCGCACGCTACTTCTGGATGCTGCGCGACGCCTGATAGCCGAGCGGGGCGCCGACGCGGTCAGCACTGACGACATCGCCGTGGCGGCCGGGGTCGGCAAGGGCACCTTGTTCCGCCGGTTCGGCAGCCGGGCCGGCCTGATGATCGTGCTCCTCGACGAGGACGAGAAGGCCGAGCAGCAGGCGTTCATGTTCGGTCCGCCGCCGCTGGGCCCCGGCGCACCGCCGCTGGATCGGCTGGTGGCGTATGGACGCGACCGGCTCAGATTCGTGCATGCCCACTACGGTCTGCTCTCCGACGCCAACCGCGACCCGCAGATGCGGTTCAACGCCCCGGCGACGTTGCACTACCGACACGTCCTGGT
Source organism: Mycobacterium sp. (assembly GCF_035697385.1). GTDB lineage: Bacteria > Actinomycetota > Actinomycetes > Mycobacteriales > Mycobacteriaceae > Mycobacterium. Next base: position 79,261 of record NZ_DASSCY010000283.1, read on the forward strand.
CCTGTTGGAGGCGGCGGGCACCACCGGGGACCTCGACGCGCAGGCCGCCGCCCTCGTCGCGTTGCTCGATGCGGATTACGTGCATCACCAACTGAACGAACGCGGCCAGACCCTGGAAACTCTCGGCGACGCGTGGGAAAGCGTTGCGCGCAAACTCAGCGGGACATGACGCGCTGGGTGTTGCACGTCGACCTCGACCAGTTTCAGGCCGCGGTCGAAGTGCGCCGGCGCCCCGAACTCGCCGGTCTGCCAGTCATTGTCGGCGGCAACGGCGACCCGAGTGAACCCCGCAAGGTCGTCACCTGTGCGTCCTACCCGGCGCGCAAATTCGGTGTCCACGCAGGCATGCCGTTGCGCACGGCCGCCCGCAAGTGCCCGGACGCGACGTTCCTGCCGTTGGACACCGACGCCTACGACGAGGCGTCCGAACAGGTGATGAACCTGCTGCGCGACCTCGGCCACCCCGTCGAGGTGTGGGGCTGGGACGAGGCATACGTCGGCGCCGACCTCGAGGATTCAGACGAACCGATCGAACTCGCCACCCAGATCCGGGAGGTGATCGCCGCCGAGACGGGATTGTCGTGTTCGGTCGGCATCAGTGACAACAAACAGCGGGCCAAGGTCGCGACGGGGTTCGGCAAGCCGGCAGGCGTCTACATGCTCACCGACGAGAACTGGATGACGGTGATGGGCGACCGCGAGGTCGACGCCCTGTGGGGAGTCGGCCCGAAGACGGCGAAAAAGCTTGCGGGAATGGGCATTACGACGGTCGCCGACCTTGCCGCCACCGACGCCACACTGCTCACGTCGACCTTCGGTCCGACGACCGGGCTCTGGATTCTGCTGCTGGCGAAGGGAGGTGGCGACACCAACGTCAGCGCCCAACCCTGGGTACCGCGGTCACGCAGTCACGTCATCACCTTCCCCCGCGATCTCACCGACCGCACCGAAATGGATTCCGCCGTCGTCGATCTCGCGAAACAGACACTGACCGAAATCGTGGCGGAACGTCGCGTGGCCATCAGGGTCGCGGTGACGGTGCGCACGAAGACCTTCTACACCCGGACAAAGATCCGCAAGCTGGCGTCTCCAAGCATCGATGCGGAGATCATCACGCGGACGGCGCTGGACCTGCTCGGCCAGTTCGAACTCGATCGGCCCATCCGGCTACTCGGCGTGCGGCTGGAGTTGGCCCCGCCCGAAGGCGGTTATTAGTGTCCCGGTGCGATGGCGGATTGGTGGCGTTGGTAGTGAGGTTGGCACCAAAGTGGTAGCAACCGGCCGGCCATGCTGCTGCACGTGGCACAAATGACGTCAGGACCGCGATGCCGGCCGCAACGCACGCGTGAAGAGCACGTTGGCCTGTCGCATCGCGACGCTATACGGCCACCACGCAACGCGTTTGAACGTATACAGCGCCCGGATGTCCGGCGAGGTGTAGATCAGGAACCGATTGCGCCGCACCCCGCGCAGGATCTTGTCGGCGACGTGCTCAGGCGAGACCGCGTGTCCGGCGAAGCGGTCCGTCCACCGCTTCACCCGTGGATCGTCACGGTCCACGCCCGCGATCTGAACCGTCTGCACCAGAGGGGTTTTCACCGCGCCGGGCACCACCACCGACACTCCGATGCCGTACCGGGCCAGGTCGAAGCGCAGCACCTCACTCAGGCCGCGCAGACCGTACTTGCTAGCGCTGTA